>JAICMI010000050.1 GCA_025929315.1 Frankiaceae bacterium | reverse complement strand
CGTGGCGCGACGCGAGCGAGGACGCGACGGCGACGATCAACTACACAAGCGGTACGACGGCGCGACCGAAAGGCGTCCAGATCACGCATCGCAACATCTGGACCAACGCGGTGACATTCGGCTGGCATGCGGGCGTGTCCGACCGGGACGTCTACCTGCACACACTTCCGATGTTCCACTGCAACGGCTGGGGCATGCTCTACACCGCGGCGGCCATGGGTGCGCCGCAGATCGTGCTCCGCAAGGTTGAGGGGCCGGAGATTCTGCGCCGGGTCGAGCAGCACGGCGTGACCTACATGTGCGCGGCGCCGGCAGTTGTCAACGCCGTGCTCGACGCGAGCAGGGAGCACGACGGGCCGATCCCAGGCGCCGGTCGTGCGACGCGCGTCATCTGCGCGGGCGCGCCCCCGCCGTCGAAGACGATCGAACGCATTGAGACCGAGCTGGGTTGGGAGTTCATCCAGATCTACGGCCTGACCGAGACCTCGCCGCTGCTCACGATCAACCGACGCAAGCGTGAGTGGGACGAGCTGCCGATCGCGGAGGCCGCCAAGAAGCTCGTGCGCGCCGGTGCGCCCGCGGTCGGCGTTCAGCTCAAGGTCAGCGACTCCGGTGAGGTGCTCGCGCGGAGCAACGTCGTCCTCGAGGGCTATTGGCAGCAGCCCGAGGCGACCGCCGACGCGCTCGAAGGCAACTGGTTCCACACCGGCGACGGCGGCTCGATCGACGACGAGGGCTATCTGTCGATCTCTGACCGCAAGAAGGACGTGATCATCACCGGTGGCGAGAACGTCTCGTCGATCGAGGTCGAGGACTGCATCTACTCCCTCGCGGGTGTCGCCGAGTGTGCCGTGATCGGCGTCCCCGACGACAAGTGGGGCGAGACCATCAAGGCCGTCGTCGTTCCCGCGTCCGGCGCCTCTGTCGACGAGGCCGCGGTCATCGCTCACTGCAAGGCCAAGATGGCCGGCTACAAGGCACCCACCTCGGTGGACATCGTCGAGGTGATCCCGCGCACCGCGACCGGCAAGGTCCAGAAGTTCAAGCTCCGCGCGCCCTACTGGGAAGGCCGTGACCGCCAGGTCAACTAGCTCGGCGGCGCCGCGCCCCCAAGGCCGTGCCGGCGCCGAGCAGCGCAAGCCCGGCGATCGGGATGCCGATCGTCAGTCCGGTGTTCGGCAGTGTGCTGCCCGACGAGCGCGTGGCGGACGCCTGCGACGAGCGCGTGGCGGACGACGTCCCGCCGCCCGGGCACCATGGGTTGACCGGTACGCCCTTGCACGGGTCCGGCATCGTGTGCAGGCGTTTGGTCGGCAGTGGCTTGAGCGTCACCTTCGTCGTCTGCGGGTACTGCGCCGGGACACCGGACGGGGGAGCGCAGTCAAAGAGCAGCTGCGAGTCGCACGCCACCTCGGCAGTGAGCACAGCAACTTCGGCCGGGTCGGGGAACGCTCCGGCCTGACCACACGTGCTGTTGGTCTGCGGCAGCGTCTGCGGCCACTCGGACAGCGAGCCCGCGGTGTCGGTGTTGTCGTGCCAGCAGTTGCCCGGCGCGGTCGGGTTCTCGGGCGGGACCTGGGACAGGTCTGCGATGTCCCCGTTGGTCGGGTTGCCGTAACCGCCGTTGTGTGCGAACGAGTTGTGTGCGACCTCGCTGCCCCAGTCGCTGAAGTAGCACGGCACCGTGCCGGTCCCGCCGATCGGCGTCAGGTCGGCGTCGGGCGCCCCGCCCTGGCAGTGCTGACCGATGTCGCTCGGCGGCACCTCCGTGTCCGGGTAAGGGGTGGTGAGGATGCCCCACGCCTTGTTGTGCGTGACGGTGTTGTGCACGAGCGTGTCGAACCGACCGCCCGCGATCACCATGCCGGTGCCGACCGGGCCGGCAGCCGCGGAGCCCGCTTCCGGCACGTTGGGATCGTTGTTGTTCGTGACGACGTTGTTGCGCCAGACCTCGCACGACGATGATCCGGTCGGGCCCTTTCCAGACGGGCAGGAGCCGTCCTGCGGCGACGGCGCGTCGTCGTTGTTCTGCGAGTTGGTGACGATGCCAGTCGCGTTGTCGTCCCACCGGCCGTTCTGGATGATCAGGTGGCCGCCCGAATTGGTGCCGGAGTAGCCGAGCGCGCTGTGCTCGGCCCAAGCCCGGTCGAGCACGGCATGACAGTCAGGGCACGCACCGATGTAGTAGGACGAGTCGTTCATGTTGCTTGCGTAGGTGCGGGTGATGAGCCCGGGGCCTTTCGCGTTGGAGACAAAGATGCCGTATGTGCCGGCTGGGTCCTTCGCGTTGTAGTACGTCGTCGTCGCGTTGAGGTAGCCACCGTGGTAGGTGCCCATGCCGACCTTGCCCGAGCCGTCGCCACCGTTCCACCAGATCTGGTTGCCTTCGCCCAGGAAGTTGCACGCGGTGAGGTTCTCGATCGACACGCCGCTCGCTTTGTCGACGACAATGCCGGAGCGACCATGGGCGGTGAACACCTGGTCGGACCGGTGGCCGGAGCATTGAGCCGCACCCGGCTTCGTACCGTCGATGACCACCCTGTTGCGGTTCATGCCGCGCAGATGCAGACCGGGCACGTCGACCGTCACGCCCCAGCCCGGCTCACCCTTCGCGGGCTTGTGCGTCGTGAAGTCGCCGCGCTCCTTCCAGTCGCCGGGGCCGACGAGCACCCAGTCACCGCGATGCACCGCATCTACAGCGGCTTGCACCGAAGGGAAGGTGCCGCGTATCCCTCGCCAGGACCCGACCCGCAGCACGCGGGGGGTGCTCGAACCTGTGTGCGGAGAGGCGAGGGCGGCGATGGGGGTGGCCGCGAGCATCGCGGCACTCATGGCAACGGCTGCGCGGCGCATGACGCTGACGGTACTCAGGGTTCCTTAGACTGGCCGACGTGCCCACGCTCCCGCACTATCCATTTTCCTTGCACACGCTGGACAACGGCCTGCGTGTGGTCGTGAGCGAGGAACACCTCGCCCCGGTCGTCGCCGTCAACATCTGGTACGACGTCGGCTCCCGGCACGAGACGCCCGGCCGGACCGGCTTCGCCCACCTCTTCGAGCACCTGATGTTCCAGGGGTCGCGCAACGTCGGGCGGACCGATCACTTCGGGATGATCTCCGAGGCCGGCGGGACGCTCAACGGCACAACGTGGTGCGACCGAACGAACTATTACGAGACGGTCCCGTCCAACCATCTCGAGACGGCTCTATGGCTCGAGGCTGATCGCATGGGCGGCCTGCTCGATGCCCTCGACCAGGACAACCTCGACAACCAGCGTGACGTCGTGAAGAACGAGAAGCGCCAGACCCGCGACAACCAGCCTTACGGACGTTGGCTCGAGCTGTTCCACGAGCTCGGTTATCCGGCGGGTCATCCCTACCAGCACTCGACGATCGGCTCGATGGAAGACCTCGATGCCGCCTCGCTCGAGGATGCGCGCAACTTCTACTCGACCTGGTATGCCCCCGACAACGCGGTGCTGTCGATCGTCGGCGACGTTGAGACCGACGCGGCACTGGCAGCGGTGCGCAAATACTTCGAAGGCATCCCGGCGAAGGGGTCATTCCCGGATCCACCCCCGAGCACGGTGCCGTCGCACATCGGTGAGGAGATCCGTCAGGTCGTGCCGGATCGGGTGCCGGTGCCACGTGTGTTCGTCGGCTACCGGATCCCGCCGTTCGGCACGACCGAGTTCGACGCGGTCGAGGTGCTCGCGACGATCCTCGGCGGCGGTCGCGGGTCGCGGCTCTACAAGTCGCTCGTGCTCGACCATCCACTTCTGCAGCCACCGGACGGCAATGTGTTGTCGCCGTGGCCGTTCGTCGGTGGGGCTGCCTTGCTCATCGCGGACCTGCCGGCGCGTGAGGGCGTTGATCCGGCCGAGCTCGAGGCGGCCTACCACGAGCTGGCGCAGGTCGGTGAGGTCCCGGAAGCCGAGATGGAGCGCGCCCGCGCGCTCATCACCAGCGAGTGGCTGCACCACCTCGCCACGGTTGACGGCCGGGCCGACATGTTCAGCCAGTTCACAACGCTGTTCGACGAGCCGGCGCTGGTCAACGACATGCTGCCCCGCCTGCTTGCCGTGACCGCCAAGGACGTGCAGGACATCGCCACCCAGGTGATCCGTCCCGACAACCGCGTCGTACTCGTTTTCGAGCCCGAGTCGCAGGCCGCGGCCGCATGAGTGCTGAGCTGATCGAGAGTCGACCGGCGCCGTCCGCGCCGCGGCCCTGGTCGTTCCCGTCCTTCGAACGCCGCGACATCGCCGGCGGCCGGGTCATCGCGTGCCATCTTCCGGGCAAGCCACTTGCCGTCGTGTCACTCGTGCTCACGAGCGGCGCGACCAGCGAGCCGGCCGGCAAGGAAGGTGTGGCTCTGCTGCTCGCCCGTGCGTTGTCCGAGGGGACGAGCAGCCGGGATGCCTATGGGTTCGCTGTCGCCGGCGAAGGCCTGGGTGCGAGCTGGCGAGCTGACGCCGACTGGGACTCGTTCCGGTGCGGCTTCGAGGTGCCCGCCCACCAGCTGCTCGCCGCGACCGAGCTGCTCGCGGAGGCCATCCGCGAGCCGGCTCTCGATGACCCGACCCTCGACCGGGTACGCGACGAGCGGCTCGACGAGCTCGCGCTCGATCTGAGCCAGCCCGGGCCGCGCGCCTCGATGGCGTTTGCGGGAGCGGTCTTCACGGCCGACTCGCGATACTCCCGGCTCGACGGCGGGGACGTCCAGACTGTCGCCGGCCTCACGCCCGACGACATCCGCGCTTTCCACCACGATCGGATCGGTCCGGCGGTGGCGACACTCGTGCTCGTCGGCGACCTTGACGGCACTGACGTCGACGCCGTCGGTCGCGTCATGTTCGACGGTTGGCACAACGACGTCTCGCCAGCCGCGCCCGTAAACGTTGCGACCAACGGCGGTCCGCGACGCGTCGTGCTGGTCGACCGGCCTGGATCGGTGCAGTCGATGGTCTACGCCGGCCACGACGCGCCGAACCGCAAGACTCCCGACTTCGTCCCGATGACGACGATGTCGCTCGCCCTCGGCGGCATGTTCAACTCGCGCCTCAACCTCAAGCTGCGTGAGGAGAAGGGCTATACCTATGGAGCCTTCGGCGGGTTCGACTGTCGTCGCGACGGGGGCATCTTCGTCGCGCGGGCCGCAGTGCAGACTGCGGTCACCGGTGCTGCCGTCACCGAGTTGATGAACGAGCTCGAGGCGTTGCACGAGGGCGGTCTGACCGCGGAAGAGCTCGACCGAGCCCGCAGCTATCGTGCCGGCATCTTCCCGATCAACTTCGCGGGTCCGGGCGCGGTCGCCTCCGGCCTGGGTGACGTCGTCGTGCACGGTCATCCGGACGACCACTTCGACCGGCTCCGCGCCGAGATCCAAGCCACGACGCTCGATCAGGTCAATGAGACGACGGT
The DNA here is from genome assembly GCA_025929315.1 of Frankiaceae bacterium. Classification (GTDB taxonomy): domain Bacteria; phylum Actinomycetota; class Actinomycetes; order JAFAQI01; family JAFAQI01; genus DATBDO01. The sequence goes on along the minus strand of JAICMI010000050.1, from coordinate 12,493 downwards.
GACCCGGTTGCGGCCGGACGAGGCGGTCATCGTTGTGGTTGGTGACGCGGCCGCGGTGCGCGACGACTTCACCGGACTGCCGCTCGAGGTCGTCAGCGACGAGGACTGACAGGTGAAGGCGGCTCTGCTCGCCGCGACGTTGGCCGCGGCGCCGGTCGCCCCCGCGGCGATCCCGCCGGCGGCCAGCGACGTGGGCTCGCACGTGGTGGTCATCGCCGTACCCGACCTGCGCTGGGCCGACCTCGAGGTCATGCCACGGCTTCGCAGCTGGGCATCCACGGCGGCGGCGGGGGAGCTGTCGGTCAAGACAGCCAACGGCACGCCGCGATGTGCCGACGGCAGCCTCACGTTCTCTGCCGGCGACCGCGCCAACGTCGACCATGAGTTCGAGGGCTGCGCCCTCAGCCGCTCCAACTTTCTGTTGCAGCAGGAAGCCAACAAGTCCGGCAAGTTCGCGGCCGAGCTGGGTGCGTTCGGTCAGGCACTCGCCGATGCAGGCATCAGCCGAGCGGCGGCCGGCGCCGAAGCGACGGCGCTGCTCGCCGACACGAGCGGCCGCGTCGATCGCAGCGTGGATCTCGACCACGCTCTGAGCTCTGCGCAGGTCGTTGCGCTTGTCGATGACGAGCTCTACGAAGTGCCCACGACGGCACGGCCGTCTGCGGCCAACTCGCTCGACTTCATCCTGGGCACGCAGCTCGCGCGCATCCCGGCCACGACCACGGTCATGGTGGCCGGCACGAGCGACGGTCTTCGTACGCAGATGCACCTGCACACCCTCCTCATCAGAGGACCGGACTGGCGTCACGTCGCGTTGCGGTCGCCCTCGACCCGCGCCCCGTATGTACAGCTGCGCGACCTCGCACCGACGGTGCTGTCGATGCTGCATGTGCCGATCCCGGCCGCGATGGTTGGTCGTCCGGCCTACGAGACGGGCGTCGCCGTCAAGAGCCCGGCGGCCTACGCAGATGACGACGACCACGCAGTGACCGCGCGTTTCGTCGGGCAGCGGGTGCGGGCCGTGTTCGCCTATGCAGCGATCCTGCTGCTCGGCCTGTTCGTCCTCGGCTGGCGACGGCCGGATGCGCGCCGGGCCGCAACCGTGCTGGGCACGTTCGCGGTGGGCACGCCGGTGTGCAGCTTCCTGGTGCAGGTACTTCCCTGGTGGCGCTGGAACAGCTGGGCCTACGGCGGGTTGGTCGTTGCCGGAGGGGCAGCGATCGGCGCTGCCTGTCTCCTGGCCCGACGGCGCAGCCGAACGCTCGCGCTGGCGATCGGTCCCACGGTCACCGCGGTGATCCTCATCGTCGACCAGCTGACCGGCGCTCGGTTGCAGTTGTCCGCGCCGCTCGGTGACAACCCGATCGTTGCCGGCCGGTTCCATGGGATGGGCAACACCGATTTTTCGCTCATGTGCGCGTCGATGCTGATCTGTGCCGCACTTGCGGCTGCCGCACTGCGGCGCGTGGACCGTCGCCGGCTCGGCCTCGCAATCGCGGTCGGACTGTGCGTGGTCGCCATCGTCGTCGACGCTGCGCCGATGATCGGCGACGACTTCGGTGGCGTCCTGGCGATGGGTCCGGCCGCAGTCGTCCTGGTGCTGCTCCTCGCCGGCGTGCGCCTCACCTGGCGCCGCATCGTCGCCGTCGCGCTCGCTGCGATCGTGCTGGCCGTCGGTGTCGCTCTGATCGACTACGCGCGCCCTGCCCACGAGCAGACGCACGTGGGCCGGTTTGTCGGCGAGGTCTTGCACGGAGGTGCGGGCTCGACCATCCGGCGCAAGCTGGACGCGAGTCTGACGTCGTTCAAGAGCGTGGCCCTGAGCCTCCTCGTCGCGGTCGTGATCCTGATCGTCGTGGCTGCTCGTCGGCAGGTCGCGGTCACCTTGCGCCGGGTGGATGGTCTGACCGAGGCCGCGGTCGCTCTCGTCGTACTCGCGGTCCTCGGGACGTTCCTCAACGACTCGGGTGTCGTTGTCGCCGGCACGGTCATCCTGCTCGCCGTGTTCGCGGCCGGTGCCGCTGCACTCCTCCCTACACGGAATGATGGGTCCGGAGGGAGTTCGCCGTGACCGTGACCGTCGCTCACCCGACGCTGCGGGTCGAGCGACTTCTCCATCGCGCGGTGGAGCTGATCCGGGCCAGGCCCGAGATCCTCACCGCCATCCTCTGCGGCATCGTCATCGCGGTCGGGCAGCGCGGACCCGACCTTCCCGCACAGGCCTACCGCGTGTTCCTGGTACGTCATCACGGCCTGGTCGCCTACGACACGCATTGGTACGCCGGCCATCCACTGCCCGGCTACTCCCTGCTGTTCCCGCCGCTGGCTGCGGTGCTCGGCGCGCGCCTTGTCGGCGCGCTCGCTTGCATTGCCGGGACCGCGCTGTTTGCTCGGCTGCTGCGTGGTCGCGCGCGCGGCGGCGATGACCTCGCCATCCTGTGGTTCGCCGTCGTCAGCGTCGTCGATCTCGTGGTGGGACGGCTGCCGTTCGCGCTTGGGCTCACGCTCGGTCTCGCTGCACTGGTCGCCGTCAAGGAGCGGCATCGCTGGTGGGCGTTGGTCCTCGCGGTGCTGTGCAGCTGTGCGAGCCCGCTCGCCGGCGCCTATCTGCTCCTGGCGGCAGCGGCCTGGTGGCCCGACATACGTCGTCGCGCACTTCCGGCCGCCGGTGCTCTCGTGGGCATCATCGCCGCCGCCCTTTTCGGCGAAGGCGGTTGGTTCCCGTTCCCGTGGACCACGCTGTTGATCATCCTGCTGCTTTCGCTCGGCGGGTTCATCATCGTTCCCCGCGAGCAGCGGTTGGTACGACGCGCCCTGCTCCTGTACGGCGCTTCAGGCATCGTCCTGTTCCCGTTCAGCAATCCCATCGGCGGCAACATGATCCGGCTGGGCGCGATGCTCGGCGGTCCGGTCATCACGCTCGCGCTGTTGCGTGGGCGACGCCCGTGGTTCGGGGTCGATCGCCGCCTCGTGCTCGGGGTGGTCAGCATCCCGTTGCTCATCTGGAGCTTTGCTCCGTTGCCGACGGCGTTTGCGGTGGGGTGCGACAACCCGTCAGCGCACTCGGCTTACTACACCGGGTTGCTGCGCTACCTCGACGCGCACAACGCCGCCGCGGGCCGGCTGGAGGTGCCGCTCACCGACAGCCGCTGGGAGGCCGACTACCTAGCCGCCAAGGTGTCCCTCGCACGTGGCTGGGAGCGGCAGCTCGACCGCGGTCGCAACGACGTGTTGTACGACGTCAACCTGTCCGCTCGGGCCTATCACCGCTGGTTGCTCGCCAACGGCGTGCGCTGGGTCGCGCTTCCTGACGTGAAGCTCGATGACTCCGAGAACGGCGAGGGCCGGCTGCTCGGTGATCACACGCCGTCCTACCTGGACTTGGTGTGGCAGAACAAGCACTGGAAGTTGTGGGCCGTCCGTGACGCCCGGCCGATAGTCAGCGGTCCCGCTCGGTTGGTGAAGATAGGCGTCTCGTCGATCGAGCTCAACGCGACGGGCATCGGCTCCGCCACTGTCCTCGTGCGTTGGACCCGCTTCTGGCGAGTGACCAAGGGCCACGCGTGCGTTGCCCCGACACCGGATGGTTGGACCCGGGTCGACATCCAGCGGCCGGGCCCGATCACCGTCGCGGCCAACGTCAACATCGGGTCGCTCGCGGGTGCCGGGGGCGACGGTTCCTGCAGCGACAACGGCTAGCGGCCGGTCAACCTGTGCGCCGGTCGACGTGATCTTCAACCGTCGCGCGCTGCGCGTCGGGTAGGACGGCGACGACCAAGGTCGGTTCGGTCAGGTGCTCCAACAGGTCGTCGACCGTGTGCCCCAGGAACGGCCGACCTGCGACTCGTCGAACGGTGGTGCCCAGGACGACGAGGTCAGCTTTGCGCTCGGCGGCTTCGTGGCAGATCTGCTGGCTCGTCGTCTCCCCGGCGGTGGTCAGGGTTGTCACGAGGCTCTCCTCGTCCATCTGCTCCCTCGCCTCGGTCACGAGTGCAGAGGCGGGCCCGTCCGGATCCGCCCGACCGCCGGTCGCGGCGCCGCGACGGGTGACGACATGCATCAGGTGCAGGTCGGCGCCGGTGTTGCGGCTGATCATCTGTGCGACCTCCTGGCCTGCGCGGCTGGCGACGCTGCCGGTGATCGGCACCAGGATCTCGCTGGGACGAATGACCGGTGCGCCCTCGCTGTGGCTCGTCGCGGATCCTTGTCGAACGATCAGGAGCGGCACCGGAGACTGGTTGAGCAGCTCCTCGACATGCCACGGCAACAGGCGATCGGCGGCAGGGTCGTCCGCAGCTCCGATCGCGATGACGCCGTAGCCGAGGTTTGCCTCAGCCAGCACCGCGGCGACGGTCTCTGCCTCGCCCGCGGAGTCGTCGCGGACGTTTCGTTGCCCGAGCATCTGGCGCACCAGCTCGATGCCGCGAGGGTCCTGCCTGTCCGGGGCGACACGTAAGAGCGTGACCTCGCTCTCCGCCGGCCAGGCCAGGTCGAGGATGCGTGCGGCGGCGATCGAGTTGGCGCTGCCACGCGTGGGCAGCAGCAGGCGCTGCCCCCGCACCATGACGTTGCTCGCCAGCTCTTCTTCGTACGCCAGACGTCGTTGTTCATCGTCGGTGCCCTGCCAGCTCTGGAGCACCCGCCGCAGTCCGACGGGGACCGACACCGAGGAGATGACCGAGATCAGGATGATCACCGTGAACGCGGTGGGGCTGAGAATGCCGGTGGTCAGCCCGGCAGCTGCCAGGATCACCTGAAGAGCGCCGCGTCCGTTGAGCAGGACACCGAGCGCCACCGCGTCGCGTCCGGCGACGCCGCCCACCCTGGCTCCGGTCAACACACCGAGCAGCTTCGAGGCGACGGCAGCGACGAGGACGACCGCGAACCAGCCGAAAGCCGACCCGTTCCCCAACAAGGTGACATCGACCGAGAGTCCGGCTGTCGCGAAGTAGAGCGGTGCGAACACCGCATCCGATGACCAACGGACCGCCTCCATGGCCCGCAGCGGCACATACGGCGAGCGACCGATGATGATCCCGGCCAGGAACGCACCGAGAGCGGCGTCGACACCGATGCCTTGGGCGATCGCGGCGATGACGAGCGTGAACACCACCATCGCGCCGATCGCCGCGGCGACGTCGGGTCCGTCACGCCGGCTCCGGCGAAGTACGACGTCGATGGTGCGCTGGCCGGCGGTTGCGGTGGCAACGGTGAGCACGACGAGTCCGCCGATGGCGATGACCAGCTTGGTGTTGCCGCCGCCGCCGACCAGCACCGTGGCAATCGTCAGGACGATGAACCCGACGGCATCGTTGACCGTCGCGGCCGCGAAAGCGAGCTGGCCGACCTCGCGTCGCGTGATGCCCATCTCGGCCACGATCCGCGCGATCACCGGCAGGGAGGACACGGACATCGCTGCCGCCACCAGCAGCACGAAGGAGACGCGGTGCTCCCGAACACCCAGGAACGAGCCGGGCAACGCGGCCGCAACGGCAACGCCCACCGCGAGGGGCAGCAGCAAGCTCGATGCCGTGACTGCTCCCGCCCGTCGGCCCGACCGCCTGATCAGGCTGAGGTCGGTCTCCGCGCCCAACGCGATCAGCAGGATGAGCAGGCAGAAGCTCGCCAGTGCACCGAGGAGACCGGCGTGCATCTGCGTCCCCGGCCGGAACCAGTGGAAGCCACCAGGCCAGACCTGACCGAAGACCGACGGACCGGCGAGCACACCGGCGATGAGCGAGCCGACGATCGGAGGTTGCCCGACCCTTCTCGCAAGGGCGCCGAGCATCCACGCCAACGCCAGCAACGTCGCAACCTGGGCCCAGAGAACCGTCGCGTCACCGGGTGCGACCCCCGTGTGCTGCACGACGGTCAGCTGTCCCGGGCGGGCGGCCGCCACTGCTTGCGGAAGCGGCCGCGGCGTAAGGCGGCGAAGCGCTCCCGCCGGAGCTCCTCCTCCTCGGTGTCGTCGAGTGGAGCCAGCGGTCCGGCCACCTTCGCAAGGATCCAATCGGCCAGCGCAGGGTTGCGCGCGAGGGCGGGCCCGTGCAGATAGGTCGCGACGACGCTTCCCTGTACGGCGCCGTCGACACCCTCGCCGTTGCCGACCCCGGCCTCGACCTTGGCGAGCGGAGCCGCGTCGGGACCGAGCACCGTATGGCCGCCGTGGTTCTCGTATCCGGTCAGCGGCGCGTCGAGCCCGTCGACGACCGGCAGGCCGAGCAGCTCACCGACGGCGCGAGATCCGGCCAGCCGGTTGGTGTGGCAGTCGATCAGCCCAAGACCTGGGTGCGTCGCGCCCCGTGCGTCGAGGAACGTCTCGCCGAGGATCTGGAAACCTGCGCACACCGCGAACACCGGCGCCCCGCGCTGGACGACGCTCGCAAGTCCGCTGAGCCTGGACACCGCAAGAGTCTGCGCGGTGTCCTCGCCGCCACCGAGCACGTAGATGTCGGCCTGCTCCGGCAGCGGCTCGTCGACGGCGATGTCGATGACCTCTGCGTCGATGTCACGCCAGCGCAGTCGTTGCGCCAAGACGCTCGCGTTGCCACCGTCGCCGTAGGTGCCGAGCAGGGAGGGAAACACCAGCGCGATCTGCAGCGCGTCAGCCATCGCGCACCACCCGGCGATAACCCTGGAACGCGGTGTAGTTGGCGAGCACTTCGACCGGTCCGGGAGATGCGGCACGCACTGCGTCGGACAAGTCGTCGATCCGCACGTGCTCGACTCCCGCGTAGCGCAGCCGGACGGCGACATCGCGCGAACGCTCGCCGGTCGCGACTGCCTCGCGGCCTTGCAGGACCTCGAACGGCACGTCCCACAACCACGAGGGGTCGCGCCCGTCCTGCGCGCGGGCGTTGACGGCCACGACCACCGGCAACCCGGGCCGCGTCATCTCGAGTGCTTCCACCCAGCCGGCCGGGTTCTTCGCGAGCAACAGACGCACCGGCCGACCGCCTATCGTCGTCTCCAGGTAGCGACCCTCCACCGACGGGATCGCCGCCATGGCCTCGAATGCTGCCGCCGGCGTCACACCCCATGTCATCGCAGCGGCAGCTGCAAGCGCCGCATTGCCGATGTTGACCTCGCCGGGCAAGGACAGCTGCACGTCGTACGACGTCCCGTCCGGCGCGGTCACGGTGCGACCTTCGACCATCCACTGCGGCGTCGGACGCGACAGTCCGCACGACGGGCAGTGCCAGTGCACGTCTTTGGATGATGTTGTGCGCACGAGAACGCTGCCGCAGGACGGGCATGCGGTCGAGTCGTCCGTCCAGCGCTGGCCGGCGGCGACCCACACGGTCTCGTGCGCGCCGCTCGCGGCCCACACGACGAGCGGGTCGTCGGCGTTGCCGACGGCAACGGGTACGTCGGCCAGAGCCTTGCGCCAGATCGTCGCGATCCGGCTCACCTCGGCATAGCGGTCGAGCTGGTCGCGACTCAGGTTGAGGAGCACCACCGCGCGCGGTCGGGTGGTGTCGATGATCTGCGGCAGGTAGGGCTCGTCCACCTCGAGCACGGCCCGCGGGCTGGTCCGGTCGCCGGTCAGCGCCGCCGTGAGTCCGGTGGGGAGGTTGGCGCCGCCGCCGTTGGAGGCGACGCGACCCCTGGTCTCGAGCGCAGCGACCAGAAGGGTGCGAGTGGTGGTCTTGCCGTTGGTGCCGCTGACGAGGGCGATGTCGCGACCGGCGGCTGCGCGGCGCAGCGCCAGTGGGTCGAGCATGAGCGTCACGCGACCGCCGACGGTGGTGCCGCTGCCGCGCCCCGTCAGCCGGGACAGGCCGGCGGCTGCGCTACCCGTGGCGCGGGCGACGGAGTTGCGGAGGCTCAACCTTTGACGTTGTAGCGGGCGATCGCGACGAAGACGGCGAAGGAGGCCATCGTGAGCATGGCGGCGATCGGGAGAACGGTGCGGATCACGCGTGGCGGGGCACCGGCGAGACGCTTGCCGAGGATCCAGCCGCCGCCCCACAGGACGATGCTGAGGATCCCCAGTGCGATCGCGTACTTTTCCTCGAGGTCCACGCCCTCACCTTATCGGTGGGTGCCCCCGTCGACCGCGCGTGGCTCGTGTCGGCGAACCCGGCCGGCAGCCTCCCCGTGCCGGGACAGCGCGCGAGCGGTGTTGACCAGTCCGACGTGGCTGTAGGCCTGGGGGACGTTGCCGAGCTGACGCTTCTTGCGCGGGTCGTACTCCTCGGCCAGCAGTCCGACGTCGTTGCGGACGCCGAGGACGCGCTCGAACACCTCACGAGCCTCGTCCTTGCGCCCAGCGAGGTGCAACGTGTCGGCGAGCCAGATCGTGCAGACCACGAAGCTGGCTTCCTCGCTGTCGAAGCCGTCATTGGCGTCGTCGTTGTCGTAACGGAGCAGGAACCCGTCGACGAGCAGGTCCTTCTGCACGGCGTCGATGGTGCCGAGGATCCGCGGATCGTCACCCGGCAGGAAGCCGACCTGAGGTATCAGCAACGTCGCCGCATCCAGTGCCTTCGACCCGTAGTACTGCGTGAAGGTGTTGCGCTTCTTGTCGAAGCCCTTGTCGCACACCTGTGCGTGGATCTCGTCGCGCACTTCGCGCCACCGGGCAACCGGCCCGTCGAGACCGAACTCCTCGACCGCGCGTACGGCTCGGTCAAAGCCGACCCACGCCATGACCTTGGAGTGCACGTAGTGCTTCGGGTCGCCGCGCACCTCCCACAGCCCGCTGTCGGGCTCAGCCCAGATCGACTCCAGGTAGTCGATCAGTCCGCGCTGCATCTCCCACGCGCCGTCCTCGGCGGACAGCCCGGATGCGCGGTCCAGGTGCAGGGCGTCGAGGACCTCGCCGTAGACGTCGAGCTGCCGTTGCTCCGATGCCGCGTTCCCGATGCGGACCGGACGCGAGTCCGCGTAGCCCGACAAGTGGTTCACCTCTTGCTCGGCGAGCCGCCGCTCACCGCCAAGGCCATACATGATGCGCAGCTTCTTGGGGTCGCCGCCGATCGCTCGAAGCAGCCATGCGCGCCACGCGCGCGCTTCGTCCAAGTGGCCGTTGTAGACCATGCCCTGCAGCATCATCGAGGCGTCGCGCAGCCAGCAGTAGCGGTAGTCCCAGTTGCGGTCGCCGCCCAGGGCCTCGGGCAGGCTCGTCGTGGCAGCGGCAACGACGGCACCTGTGGGCTGGTAGATCAGTGCCTTCAGCGTGATGATCGATCGCATCACTGCGTCGCGCCACTCACCGTCATAGGTGCAGTGGGATGACCAGTTGCGCCAGTAGCCCAACGCCTGCTCGAGAGCGCTCTCCGGGTCGATCTGATCGGGCGCAGGGCGGCTCGACGACTGCCAGGTCAGCACGAAAGGGACTCGTTCGCCCTCCCCGACGGTGAACGTTGCCGTGTGCGTGTAGTCACGACCTTCGAGCCTGACCGGCGTACGGAGATAGACCGAGTCCGGCCCGCCAGTCGCGCTGAACCCACCGTCGATCCGGCGTACCCACGGCATCAGTGCGCCGTAGTCGAACCTGATCCGGATGGCGCAGGACATCTCGACGCTGCCGCTGAGGCCTTCGACGATGCGTACGACGTCCGGCGCCTCTCCTCGCAGCGGCATGAAGTCGATGACTCGTACCGCCCCGCCATCGGTCTCCCAGTCGGTGTGCAGAACGAGCGTGTCGCCGTCGTACGAGCGGCGGGTGCAGCGTCCGGCGCCCTTCGGCGCGAGCCGCCAGAAGCCGTTGTCCTCGTTTCCGAGCAATGCCGCAAAGCAGGCGGGGGAGTCGAACCGCGGCACGCACAGCCAGTCGATCGAGCCCGTCTGGCTCACCAATGCAGCGGTCTGCATGTCGCCCAGCAGTGCGTAGCTCTCGATCGGTTCGCTCACGCCTCGTAGAGTTCCATGTATGACCCTCCGGCACACGTTGGGCCTGTGTGCCGCGCTCGTCGTCTTGCTCACCGGCTGCAACGCCTCGCTCAACAAGCGCGAGATCGTGGTGCATTTCACCGCGAGCGCGACAGAGGCGCAGCACGCGGCTGCGCGCACTGCCTGCGCCACTGCTGCACCCCACTCGAGCCCGGAGCCGATCGTGCACAACAGCTATGCCACGACCAGGATCGACGACATCCGGTTCCGGGTCGACAAGGGCAACGACCACGATCTGGCCCAGCTCTACAAGTGCCTGGCGAAGCAACCGGGTGTCATCGGTGTCTCCGACCCGCTGGACATGACCCGCTGATTTTGACGGAGCAATGTGACATTGCTGCGGCTCTAGCCCGAGCAATGTCACATTGCTAGGCGGTGGGGGTGGGTGTAGATGTTGTACGACGCTCCGCGTAGGAAGCCGATCAGGCTCATGCCCGCTTCATCGGCGAGCTCGACGGCGAGGGAGCTCGGCGCGGAGACTGAGGCTAGGGCGGGGATGCCCGCCATCAGCGCTTTCTGCACGAGCTCGAAGGACGCACGGCCCGACACCTGAAGCACCGTGCCGGTGAGTGGAAGAAGCTCGCGCTGCACCGCCCAGCCGACGACCTTGTCCACGGCGTTGTGCCGGCCGACGTCCTCGCGGAGGCACAGCAGCTCGTCATGCCGGAACAGACCCGCGGCGTGCAGTCCGCCGGTCTTGGCGAAGGCGCGCTGCGCGCTGCGCAGCTGTTCCGGCAACCTGACGAGCACGGCGGGATCGATAGGTGTGAGGTCCGCTCGCACGTCGTACCGACTTGCGGTGCGGACGGCGTCGATGCTCGTCTTGCCGCACAGCCCGCACGACGACGACGTGTAGAAGTTGCGCTGCAGGTCCGGCATCGATCTCACCGTGACGTCGACGACGTTGTCGGCGCACGCAGTTGCGGTGGCCACGTCGGCGCCCTCGGTGGTGAGAAAGCCGAGCGCCAGGTCGAGGTCGTCGCCAGGGGTTCGCATCGTGACACTGACCGCTTGGCCGTCGACGCGGATCTCCAGCGGCTCCTCGACCGCAAGCGTGTCGACCCTGCCGCCGGCGGCGCCTTCTCGCACCCGGGTGATCCGGCGGCGTGCGGTCGACTGGCCCACGTCAACCAGGGTGGCACGCGCCCGGGAAAAGGCTCATCATCGAGGTTGTGATCAGCTCATGCGGACACCCGACGGGCAGTTTGTGGTCTGCCGCCCGGCCGTCGTCTGGCCGCTGACCGCGTTCTGCCTCTTCGGACTAGTCGCGCTGGTCGCGGTCGCCCTGCACTGAATCGCCGGCCCGCTGGGCTAACGGTGCGGGTGGTTGCGGAAGTGCATCACCGTCGTGTCCTCGTCGAGCGCGGCCGCGGCGATCTTGCCGGCTTCGTCGTCCTCGACCTCCACAGTGACGAACCAGGACCCGCCGCCTGCCTCGGTGACCTCGACGCCGACTAGTGAGATGCCGCGCTGCTGCGCCCGTGACCGCACGAGGTACTCCGCCTGGGCGCCGTTGTGGGCCGTCACTCTCAACGGCCCCACCTGCGTCACAAGGCACCTTCCGCCGCGCGTCCCATAAGAGTCGCACTTCCCGGATAGAGGGCGGAAATCACGGGTACTGGCATCGCGGTGAGCCACGTCTATCCCTTCCGATTCACCCGGCGCTACCGGTTGGCAGCGCTGGCGTTCGACGTCACGCCGGAGTCGGCACGGGTGACCGTGGAGGACGACCGGCTCGAGGTCAGGTTCGGATCGTGGCGGCTCGAGTCGCCGTTGGCCAACGTCACTTCGGTGCAGATGACCGGTCCCTACAGCTTCATCAAGACGGCCGGGCCGCCCCGGCTCTCCCTGGTGGACCGCGGCCTCACGTTTGCGACCAACGGCGAGTGCGGCGTCTGCGTCGCGTTCCGGAAGCCGCTGCCGGCGATCGAGCCGACCGGCCGGCTACGGCACCCCGGCGTCACGGTCACAGTGGCGGATGTGACCGGGCTGGCTGACCTGCTTATGTCGCAAGTCGAGGTGTTAGCGTCCGACTCATGGGTGTGACGACCTGGCTGGGGCAATGGCCGGTGGTCCGCCAGGTCACCGGCGCCGACCCCTCCGGCCGCGGTGACGCAGTTACCTCACCGACCACTCGCTCCCTGGAGCCGCGGACCAGCACAGCCGACCGCGTCGTCAAGTCCGTGTGCCCCTACTGCGCCGTCGGCTGCGGCCAGACCGTCTTCGTCAAGGACGAGAAGGTCGTGCAGATCGAGGGGGACCCCGACTCGCCGATCAGCCGCGGCCGGCTCTGCCCCAAGGGCAGCGCGAGCCTGCAGCTCACCACCGGCAAAGCGCGGGAGAGGTACGCGCTCTATCGCGCTCCCCACGCGAAGGACTGGCAGCGCATCGACCTCGACCGAGCGATGGACATGATCGCCGACCGTGTCATCAAGACGCGGCGCGACACGTGGGAGTGGGAGGCCGACGGCGTCCGCACCCGACGGACGCTCGGTTTCGCGAGCCTGGGCGGCGCGACTCTGGACAACGAAGAGAACTACCTCATCAAGAAGCTCTTCACCGCGCTTGGCGCGATCCAGATCGAGAACCAGGCGCG
>JAICMI010000135.1 GCA_025929315.1 Frankiaceae bacterium | reverse complement strand
GTGGGCCGGCGAGGCTGACATCAACTGTCCGATCTCAGCCGTACGGCGATACGTCCAGCGCCTGCCGTCGGCGGACCTCTACGTCTGGGAAGGCGCCGGTCACCTGCGCCAATACCTACGCGCCAACCAGTTCCTCACCGATCTGACCCGGCGAGCGTTCGGAGACTGACCCGACGGCGGTCAGCCGATCGTGATCGGCAGCGTCTCCCAGCCGCGCACAGTCGAGGTGCTCGAGAGCGCGGCGTTGTCGACGTCGACGTCCCATTTCGGGAAGCGCGCGAGCAGCTCCTCCAGCGCGATCCTGCCTTCGAGCCTGGCCAGCGCGGCACCGAGACAGTAGTGCGGGCCGAGCCCGAACGTCATCAGCTGTGCGAGGCCGGTGCGATGGATGTCGAAGCTGTCGCCGTCCGGATAGCGCTCGTCGTCGCGGTTGGCTGAGGCGAGAAGGAAGCACATCGCACTGCCCGCGGGCACGACCTGGCCATAGAGCTCCACGTCGGCGGCGACGTAACGGCCGACGTAGTGCGCCGGCGGCTCGTAGCGCAGGATCTCCTCGATCGCTCCCGGGATCAGCGACGGATTGTCGACCAGCTCCGCGCGCTGGTCCGGGTGCTGCGCGAGCAGCGCACCGGCCCAGCCGATCAACCGGTTCGTCGTCTCGTTGCCCGCACCGGCCACGACGGACGTGTAGGTCAGCGCCTCTTGCTTGGTCAGAGTGCGGCGCACGCCGTTCTCGTCCTCGAACTCCGTACGAAGCAGCTCGGTCATCAGGTCGTCGGAGGGGTGCTCGAGCCGCCAGTCGATGTAGTCGCTGAACAGCTCGCCGCTCATGAACGACGCGTCCTTGTACTGCATCGGCTGGCCGGCCTCGGTGCGCAAGTTGCTGTCCACGCGGTCGCGGACGGCGACCTGGTCGGACTCCGGGATCCCGAGCAGCATGCCGATGACACGCATCGGCAGTTCTGCTCCGAACGCGGCGATCAGGTCGAACTCGGTGCTTCCCACCAGCGGGTCGAGCGCCCGGGCGCAGAACGCGCGGATCTGCGGCTCGAGCGCGGCGACACGGCGCGGCGTGAACACCCGCACGAGCAGGCTGCGATGGATGCCATGCGTCGGTGGATCCTCGAAGATGAGCGTCCCCGACGGGAGCTCCATGCCCGACTTGATGAGCTCGAGTACGGCGCCGCGGCCGGACCGGAACGTCTCCCACTCGGGCAGCAACTTCGTGCAGTCGGCAAAGCGGCTGAGCGCGAAGAAGTCATGCTCCTCGTTGCGATAGAGCGGCGCGTCCTGCCGCAGCCTCCGGTAGGTCGGGTACGGATCCTTGGCGATGTTGACGTCGTACGGATCCCAGGAGACGGTCGCGGTGGTCACGACGAGCATCATTGCCGACATCGCCATTTGATGCCAGGGTGTTGACATCAATTCGCAGAAGGGCAGATCCGTGGGAAAGCTCGAGGGCAAGGTCGCGTTCATCACCGGCGCCGCACGCGGTCAGGGCCGCAGCCACGCCGTCCTCCTTGCCGAGGAGGGCGCCGACATCATCGCGGTCGACATCTGCGCGCAGCTGGAGTCGGTGCCCTACCCGATGGGCACGGCCGAAGAGCTCGAGCAGACCGTCAAGGAGGTCGAGGCCGTCGGGCGGCGGATCGTCGCCAAGCAGGCCGACGTCCGCGACAAGGACGCCCTGCAGCGCGCGTTCGACGAAGGCGTTGCCGAGCTCGGGCCGGTCGACATCGTCCTGGCCAACGCCGGCATTGGCCCTGGCGGCATGGCATCGGACGAACAGCAGTGGGACGACGTCATCGGCGTCAACCTCACCGGTGTCTGGAACACCGGCCGGGTCGCGATCCCCTCGATGGTGGAGCGCAACCAGGGCGGGTCGATCGTCGTGACCAGCTCGACCGGCGGCCTCATGGGTGTCGGCGTCAACCATTCGGGATTCCAGGGCTACACCGCTGCCAAGCATGCGGTCGTCGGCTTGATGCGGTCGTGGGCCAACTACCTCGCGCCCTACAACATCCGCTGCAACAGCGTCGCGCCGACGACAGTGCGCACGCCGATGGCCGCAGACGGAAACGTGGCGCTGATCATCGAGCACGCGCCCGAGCTGAAGAGCTCGCTGACCAACGCCATGCCCGTCGAGGCGGTCGACCCTATCGACGTCTCCAACGCCATCTTGTGGCTCGTCTCGGACGACGCGCGCTACATCACCGGCACCGTGATCCCGGTCGATGCCGGAGCGCTCAACCTGCGCTGACCTGCTGGATGCCTTGCAGCATGCCGCCGTCGACGAGGACGTCGATGCCGGACACGTAGGCGGCGGCGTCGCTGAGCAGGAACCGGACGACCTCGGCGACCTCCGCCGCCGTGCCGGCTCGGCCCGCCGGGCAGGCGGCGAGCATGTCCTGCATCAGCGGCTGGCTGTCGAGCTCCTGGCGGCCCATCGGAGTGTCGATGATGCCGGGGGCGAGCGAGTTGACCCGGCCGCCGCGCCTCCCCCACGTGACCGCCGCGCGGCCGGCGGCTCGGATGACGCCGCGCTTGGACATGGCGTAGGCGTATCCCGGGTCCGCGAACGCAGCAACGGCTCGGTCGAGGAACCCGGGAGCCAGCGGGTCGTCGAGCAGCGCGTCCTGCTCCGGGCTCACGAACGGTGCGACCTGGTAGGCAGCCGACGAGGAGAAGCAGACAGCCGCGGAGCGCTCGGTCACGAGCGGCTCGAAAGCGTCGAGCAGTCGCTGGGTGCCGACCAGGTTGATGTCGAAGATCCGGCGCGCGTCACCCATGGTCGGCGAGATCCCCGCGGCATGCACGAGACCGCGCAACGGACCGACATCGCGAACGCGTTCGACCACAGCTTGAGCGGCGTGCGGGTCGGAGAGGTCGGCAACGATGCCTTCCGTTCCGGGAATCTGCGACGCGTTCAGGTCGACCGTCATCACCGTCTCGGCGAGGTCCCGGACGGAGTCGACACAGGCACGACCCATGCCGCTCGCCGCGCCGGTCACCACGATGACGGTCACGTGGCCGACTCTGCCGTCGACGCGTTGGCACGAGCGCGCAGCTCGTCCTTGACCACTTTGCCGGTGGCGTTCACCGGCAGCGCGTCCACGATCTCGACCCGGCGCGGCACCTTGTAGTTGGCCATTCGTTCGCGCGACCACGAGATGAGCTCCTCGCCCGTCGCGGTCGCGCCTGCACGGAGTACGACGAAGGCCATGCCCACCTCACCCAGCCGCGCATCGGCGATGCCGATCACCGCGGCGGAGTTGATGTCCGGGTGTTGCAGCAGCGCGTTCTCGATCTCGGCCGGATAGGCGTTGAAACCACCGACGATGAACATGTCCTTCGACCGGCCGACAATGTGGAGCCGGCGGTTGTCGTCGATGACACCGAGGTCGCCCGTCCGCAGCCAGCCGTCCGGTGAGAGCGCCGCCGCCGTCGCTTCCGGGTCGTCGAGGTAGTGCGACATCACGCTGCCACCCCGCACGAGGATCTCGCCGGTGTCGCCTACCGGCACGTCCGCGCCCTCATTGTCGGCGATGCGGATGTCGAACCCCGGCCGGGCGCGACCGACCGTGGTGGCGATCGCCTCGAAGTCGTCGTCGGGCTCGGTGGCGCTGGCCGTGCCTGCCTCCGTGAGGCCGTAACCGGTGACGATGAAACGGAACGGCAGCTCCTCGCGCACTCGCCGGATCAGCTCGACGGGGATGTCCGCAGCACCGGTCACCGCCACCCGAAGCGTGCTGAGGTCGTAGGACGCCCGGCCCGGATGATCGAGCAGCGACTGGTAGAGCGTGGGTGGCCCGGGCAGCACCGTGACGCCTTCTTTGGCGACGCGCTCGAGCACCCGGTCCACGTCGAACACCGGCTGCGGCAGCATCGTCGCGCCGGCGACGACCGACGCAAGGATGCCGGCCTTGAGCCCGAACATGTGGAAGTAAGGGTTGACCATCAGATAACGATCGCCCGCGCGCAGACCCGTCATGCGCACCCAGTCGGTGGCCACTTGTGACGTGCGGCCGTGCGTCATGACGACGCCCTTCGGCACGCCCGTCGTACCGGAGGTGAAGAGGATGTCCGACACGTCCTGCGCGTCGACGGCTTCGGCGCGCTCGCGCACCTCTTGCCGCGACTGTTCGGTCGCCAGGTCGAGAAACCCCGCCCACGACACCGTCCGGTCGGGCGCCGGCCCGTGCGCCACCACCACGGTCTCGAGTGATGGCAGATCCACGTTGGCGGCGCGAAGCATCTCGACGTAGTCGGTGCCGAGGAAGTCGGTCACCGTGACGAGCGCGCGGGCGCGACTGCGGCCGAGGATGTCCGCCGCCTCGGCGCCCTTGAACCGGGTGTTGATCGGGACGAGCGTCGCGCCCGCCTCGACGATCCCCAGCACGGCGACGATCCACTCGGCGCAGTTGAAGCACCAGATTCCGACGCGGTCACCGGGCTCGACCCCGCTCGCGACCAGGGCCGCGGCGAACTCACGCGCGGCGTCCAGCAGCTGCGGATAGGTGTAGGTCGTAGGCCCGTCGACGACGGCTACGTGGTCCGGGAAACGCTCCACCGATGCCGCCACCAATGCCGGGATGCCGCCCGGTCCGAGCTCGTCTACAGCCATGCGAGAATGCCCTTCTCAAGTTGTACAATGCTACTTCCACCAGCGGTAGGAGGGGTTCGTGGCGCAAGCAGACACCGCGGTCGCCGAGTCGGACGTCTACTACGACCCCTACGACTTCGCGATCGACGAGGACCCCTACCCCGTCTGGAAGCGCCTCCGGGACGAGCAGCCGCTCTACTACAACGACAAGTTCGACTTCTTCGCCCTCAGCCGGTTCACCGACGTCGACAAGTGCTCCGCGGACTGGCGCACCTACAGCTCGGCCAAGGGCACCGTGCTCGAGCTCGTCAAAGCCAACCTCGACATCCCGCCCGGCTCGATCATCTTCGAGGACCCACCGGCCCACACGATTCATCGCGGGCTCCTCGCCCGGGTCTTCCGCCCCAAGGCGATCGCCGACCTCGAGCCCAAGGTGCGGCAATACTGCGCGGACGCGCTCGACCCCCTGACGGGTTCGGGTGGCCTCGACTTCATCGGCGATCTCGGCGCGTTCATGCCGATGCGCACGATCGGCCTGCTGCTCGGCATTCCCGAGGCAGACCAGGAGCGCATCCGCGACCACATCGACGAAGGCCTCAAGCTCAAGGAAGACGGCGAGCCGACTCTCGCCGCCGACTTCGGCACGATGCAGAACGAGCTGTTCGCCGACTACATCGACTGGCGGGCGAAGCACCCGTCGGACGACCTCATGACCGAGCTGCTGCAAGCGGAGTTCGAGGACGTCGACGGCGCCCGGCGCAAGCTGAGCCGCGAAGAGGTCCTCAACTACGTCAACCTCCTCGCCGCTGCAGGCAACGAGACCACGACGCGGCTGATCGGCTGGACCGGCAAGGTGCTCGCCGAGCATCCCGACCAGCTCGCTGCGCTCAGCGCCGACCGCAGTCTGGTCCCCAACGCGATCGAGGAGCTGCTCCGCTACGAGTCGCCGTCGCCGGTGCAGGCGCGCTACGTCACCGCAGACGTCGAGCATCACGGTCAGACCGTGCCGGCGGGCAGCGTCATCCTGTTGCTGACCGCATCGGCCAACCGCGACGACCGCCAGTTCCCGGACGGCGACAGGTTCGACATCAGGCGAAAGATCGTCCGCCACGTCGCCTTCGGCTACGGCGCTCACCTCTGCCTCGGCGCATCGCTCGCACGGCTCGAAGGTCGCGTCGCGCTCGACGAGGTGCTCAATCGCTTCCCCAACGGCTGGCGGGTCGACTACGACAACGCCGTACAAGCCCGTACGTCGACCGTCCGGGGCTGGGAGCGCCTCCCGGTCTTCACCAACTGATGCGCACGGTTGTCGTCGGAGCCTCGAGTGGTCTCGGGCGCTGCATCGGGGTCGCGCTCGGACAGCGCGGCGAGCAGGTCGCGTTGCTCGCCCGTCGCAAGGAGCGACTCGACGAAGCGGCGACGGAGGCCGGCGGCAAGGCCGTCGCCATCGCCTGCGACGTCTCCGACGAGCCATCGTGCGCGGCGGCGATCGACGAGGCCGCGCGCGCTCTGGGCGGCATCGACGCGCTGATCTACACGCCTGCCATCGGCCCGCTCTCGCCGATCGAAGACGTCACCGCGCAGACCTGGCGCCAGGCCTTCGACACCAACGTGGTCGGAGCCAGTCTCATCACCTCGGCAGCGCTGCCGCACCTCACCGAGGCCCACGGTGTCGCCGTCTATCTCTCGTCGGTGAGCGCATCGCACACGCCGGTGTGGCCGGGACTCGGCGCCTACATCACCACCAAGGCGGCGCTGGAGAAGCTCGTCGAGGTGTGGCGCACCGAGCACCCCGAGGTCGCCTTCACCCGCATCGTCGTCGGCGACACCGCCGGTGGCGAGGGGCCGGGGATGACCGAGTTCGCGAACAGCTGGGATCCGGACATCGCCGCAAAGTTTGCACCGATGTGGCTCGAACGTGGGTTGAGCACGCTCGGCGGCATGCTGGTCGACGTCGAAGAGATC
>JAICMI010000082.1 GCA_025929315.1 Frankiaceae bacterium | reverse complement strand
GGCACCCGGCACGGCGGCCTCGGCGGTTGCCGACGGGCTGGGCGTCGGTGTCGCGCTCGCGCTCGACGACGGCGCAGGCGACGCGGCGCTGCTCGGCGTGCTCGTCGGCGTCGGTGTCGGTTTGGCAGAAGCCTGAGGTACGACGAGGGCGGGGTTGAGGAAGTCGCCGGATGACTTCTTCGTCGTGCTGGTCTTGCTGGTCTTGCTGGTCTTGCCCGGCAGCTTGATGCTTGCCGACGGGACCGGCTGGGCCGAGCCTGACGAAGCCGGCTGCGGCGAACCCGAGGCGACGCCGAGCACCTGGCGGAAGTTGAGCAGGGCGGTCTGGTCGAGCGCCTTGAGCCGGTCGCGCCCGACACCGGGGGCGGACACGACGATGTTGGTGCCGCCCTGGGTGTTGATCGACGCACCGCCGACACCGGCGGCGTCGACGCGCTGCCGGATGATGTTGACGGCCTGCCCGAGTGCGCCGCTGGTGACCTTTGTGCCGTGGATCGGCGTGGCCTTCAACGTGATCTGGGTGCCGCCACGCAGGTCGAGGCCGAGCTTGGGCGTCGCCGACGGACCGAGGAACAGGCCCAGGTAGAGCGCCACGAGGATCACGGCGACGATCGCGAGCATCCGCCCGGGACGCGGAGAAGCTGATGCAGCCAAGGTGGGTCGTACTCCTCAGTCAGTCTTTGGTGCTGGTGCCGGAACCCGGTTCGGGCTCGGGGTCGATCGCCTCGTGCTCGCCGGTCAACGGCTCGTTGTCAGGCTCCGGCTCCAGCGGGCTGTGCACGCGGGCGATGGCGCCTTTGACGAACCGGGAGTAGATCCCCGGCGCGATCTCGAGGGTGACGGTGCCCTCCTCTTCGTCGACCGAGGTCACGGTCGCGATCAGGCCGGCGGTCGTCGTCACCTCGACGCCCGGAGTGACGGCGGAACGGTTCTCCGCCGCGGCCCGCTGCCGGCGCCGGGCCGGCCGGATGAGCAGGAAATAACCGACAAGGACGATCAGGATCAGCGGCAGGAAACCCACGATGCCGCTCCCACCGCCGCCGCCGCTGGAACCGGCTGCGAGCACGGCATGGACATGACTGGTGAGAGGCACCCGGCGAGTCTAGGCGGTTCTGACTGGTGTGGACGGGACCGTCAGGCGTCGTCGGCGCCGAAAAGCATGGGATCGGCGGCTCCCGGCGTCGGCGGGCGCAGGCCGAGGTGCTGCCAGGCAGCGGCGGTGGCGACACGACCACGCGGAGTGCGCGCGAGCAGGCCCGCGCGCACGAGGAACGGCTCCGCGACGGTCTCGACGGTCTCGGGCTCCTCGGCCACGGCGACCGCGAGCGTGGTCAGGCCGACCGGTCCCCCGCCGAACCTGCGCAGCAAGGCGTCGAGGACGGCGCGGTCGAGTCGGTCGAGACCGAGCTCGTCGACTTCGTAGACCTCGAGCGCGGCGCGGGCGATCTCGCGGTTGACGACGCCGGTGGCCCGCACCTCGGAGTAGTCGCGGACCCGCCGCAGCAAGCGGTTGGCGATGCGGGGCGTTCCGCGAGCGCGTCGGGAGATCTCCTCCGCGCCGGAGCTTTCCAGGGCGACCCCCAACAAGGCGGCGGATCGGGTCAGGACCCGCTGCAGCTCCTCGGGCGCATAGAAGTCGAGGTGTGCGACGAACCCGAACCGGTCGCGAAGCGGCCCGGGCAGCAGGCCCGCTCGCGTGGTCGCGCCGACGAGGGTGAAGGGTGCGACGTCGAGCGGGATCGCGGTCGCGCCCGGACCCTTGCCGACGACGACGTCGACGCGGAAGTCCTCCATCGCGACGTAGAGCATCTCCTCGGCCGGCCGCGCCATCCGGTGGATCTCGTCGAGGAACAGCACCTCACCCTCACTGAGGGTGGACAGCAGCGCGGCGAGGTCGCCGGCGCGTTCGATCGCCGGCCCGCTCGTGATGCGCAGTGGCGCGCCGAGCTCGGCCGCGATGATCATGGCGAGCGTCGTCTTGCCGAGACCGGGCGAGCCGGAGAGCAGGACGTGGTCCGGCGGCCGGCCTCGTTGCCTGGCGGCGTCGAGGACGAGGGAGAGCTGCTCGCGGACGCGCTCTTGGCCGACGAACTCGGTGAGCCTCTTGGGTCGCAGCGCCGCTTCGACGACGGAGTCGTCGTCGATCGACTCGGCGGTGACGATGTCGGCTTCACTCATGTGCGACTCAACATGCGCAGGCTTGTCTTGAGCAGTGCGGCGACGTCGGGCTGGTCTCCGACAGCGATCGCGGCTTCGGCTTCGGGGCCGACTGCGGCGAGTGCTTCGTCCACTTCCCTGGTGCTCCAACCGAGGCCGGTGAGTGCCTGCCTGAGCTGTTCGCGCCAGGCACCGACGCCCTGCTGGCCGGGCAGGCGCAGGACGTTGCCGCCGGTCGACGTCGTACCGAGCTTGTCTTTGAGTTCGAGGACGAGACGTTGCGCGCCTTTCTTGCCGACGCCGGCCACGAGAGTGAGCGCCCCGACGTCGTCGGTCGCGACGGCGGCGCGGACGGCGTCGGGTGAGTGGACGGCGAGAACGGCCTGCGCGAGGCGCGGGCCGACACCGGTGACCGACTGGAGGATCTCGAAGACCGCGCGCTCGTCGTCGGTGGCGAACCCGAACAGGGTGAGCGAGTCCTCGCGTACGACGAGGCTGGTGGCGAGTCTCGCCTCTTGTCCGGGTCGGAGTGAGGCGAGGGTGGTGGGCGTGCACTGGACGGCGATGCCGACGCCGCCGACTTCGACGACGACTGCGTCACCGGTGACGGCCGCGACCCGGCCGTTGACGGAGGCGATCACGCGGACACCACTTTCATGCGGGCCTCCTGGAGCCGCTGCTGCATTCCGCCGCGCCACACGTGGCAGATCGCCAGGGCGAGTGCGTCGGCGGTGTCGGCCGGCTTGGGTGCCGTGTCGAGGCCGAGCAGCCGGGTGACCATCGCGGTGACCTGCGGCTTGTCGGCGCGGCCGTTGCCGGTGACGGCGGCCTTGACCTCGGACGGCGTGTGCAGCACGACGGGGAGACCGGCGCGCGCTGCGCTGGTGATGGCGACCGCGGCGGCCTGCGCGGTGCCCATGACCGTGCGGACGTTGTGCTGGGCGAAGACGCGCTCGACGGCAACCACATCCGGTTTGTGCGTCCTGATCCACTGCTCGATCTCTCGCTCAAGAGCGAGCAGCCGCAGGGCGATGTCGTCGCCGGCCGGGGTGCGGGCCACGTCGTACGCAATGGGGGTGAGCTTGCGCCCGGCAGCCCCCTCGACCACGCCCAACCCGCACCGGGTCAGCCCCGGGTCCACCCCTAAGACGCGCATGCCAGTTCCGAACGCACGTTCGAAGGCTAGAGCCGCGCGAAGCACGGATGCGTCACCGACACGCCCGCTGTCTTCGGCGCGGATCCGCCGCGCCCAGTCCGCCGCGCCCCATCTTTGGAGCCCTGCCTGGTCTGGGAGTGAGGCGGAGACCAGGAGGGACTCCAACGATCAGGCGGAGAGGCCGAGTTGCTGGCGCCGAATCGCCAAGATGGCCAGGACTTCGGCGCGGACGCCTGCGGGGTCACCGAAGATCCGTGGGTGGCTGAACCGAATGGTCTGAATGCCGAACGCGGCAACGGCGGCGTCGCGGCGAATGTCGCGCTCCCGTTGGCCCCGCTCGCCGTGGTAGGCCGCACCGTCCAGCTCAACCGCCAGCTGCTCTGCTTCGTAATAGCGATCCAGGTAGATGCCGCCGGAGCGCAACGTGAGCGGCACCTGGCACTTGGAGACGGGGAGGCTCGGATGGCTGAACACCTTCTCGTGGCCCCACAGCTCGAGTGGACTGTGGCAGCCGGCGGCGACGAGGCCGAAAACCTTGCGCATCTCTGCGGCGCCCTTGGCGCGCGCGTTCGCGGCAAGGACGTCAAGAAGAGCCGGTCCGGTGGTCCGGCGCTCGCGAACAGCCACGATCACGGGGACGCGGTGATCGCGCTCCGGCAGCAGTGCCCAGCTGTCCACGATGGCTTGCTCGATCCGGACGACCGGTAGGCCCTTGAACTCCCACGCATGCGGCGCCTTCCGCACGAAGAATGACCGCCGGTGCACCTTGAGGCCAGGCCAGTCCGAGTTGGGCTCACGCAGGTCGCCGGTGACGTGAATAGGCTCGGATACCGCGATCTCGAACGGGAACACATCCCAGACATCCAGTGCGTCGATGGCACTTAATGCCGTCAGGGGACGATGCGCCACGGCGCCCAGTCGCCGGATGCCTCGTTCGCTCGAACGACTGGGCAGCGCGTAGACCCCCGGAAAGATGCGCGTGACGGCATGGTCCGCGATCGCGTCATCGAGCACATGCTCGGCGACGAGCTGCAACGCTTGAGCACGGGTGATGATGCCGTGACGGGCTGTTTCGGCTAGGAGTCGCGCGCGCATGGGACCACGTTGCGCCGCCGGAAGCCGAACGGCTGACGAGATCCCGCTGCCTGTGGACGCTGTCAGCAGGCTGTGCACGCAACCTTGGAGCGCTGCCTGGCCACACCTTGCCTCGCAGACCAGGCAGGGCTCCAGAGATCGGGGCTGCGGGCGAACCTCAGCCGGCGATGGACTCGAGGACCTCGTCGGAGACGTCGAAGTTGGCCCAGACGTTCTGCACGTCGTCGGAGTCCTCGAGCGCATCGACCAGGCGCAGCACCTTGCGGGCTGTGTCGTCGTCGAGCGGGACGGACATCGACGGCAGGAAGGCCGCGTCGGCGGACTCGACCGCGATGCCGGCGGCCTCCAGTGCGACGCGCACCGCGTGTGCGTCGGTCGCCTCGCTGATGACCTCGAAGGTCTCGCCCAGGTCGTTGACCTCTTCCGCGCCCGCGTCGAGGACCGCGCCCAGCACGTCGTCCTCGGTCAGACCGTCGGCCTTCGGCGCGAGTACGACGCCCGTGCGGTTGAACAGGTAGGCGACCGAGCCCGGGTCGGCGAGCGATCCACCGTTGCGGGTGAACGCGACTCGCACCTCGGACGCCGCCCGGTTGCGGTTGTCGGTCAGGCACTCCACGAGTACGGCGACGCCGCCGGGCGCGTAGCCCTCGTACATGATCGACTCGTAGTCCGCGCCACCCGCGTCGAGGCCGGCACCGCGTCGTACGGCGCGGTCGATGTTGTCGTTGGGCACCGAGTTGCCCTTGGCCTTCGCAATTGCGTCGGCAAGTGTCGGGTTGCCCGCTGGATCACCGCCGCCGGTGCGCGCGGCGACCTCGACGTTCTTGATGAGCTTGGCGAACAGCTTGCCGCGTCGCGCGTCGACGACGGCCTTCTTGTGCTTGGTCGTCGCCCACTTGCTGTGACCACTCATTTGGGCTGCCTCACGCGGCGATTCTAGGTGCCCTGTCACGGGTGCATGTCGCACATGACCGGACTATAGGGACGTAATGCCGAGAATTCGTTGGCGTTGTTGGGTTTTCAGCGCCTGCGAGCGACGCATCCCCTATTCCGGTATCACCCTGATGGCCTATCCATCGCTAGCCCGATCGGACTACAGAACCTAGCCCACTCGGCCGATGACAAGAACCTCCCGCCCAGCACCTCGGAGGCTCCCCGTGCGCCCGATCCGGACCATCGTCGTTACGACACTCGTTCCCGCCGCAATCGCTTCGTCGTTCGCCGTGGCGCATGCCGGCACTCCTGCAACCCGGGCAGCTCCTGCCCACGCACCCGGTCACGTCTTGGTGAAATTCGCAGCGGGCACCGACGCAAGGACGCAAGCGAACCTGGAGACGGCCAACGCGGCGACTCGAATCGGGTCGATCCCCGACCTTCGCACCGTCGTCCTCTCCGTTCCGCTAGGCGCCGAGCAACACGTGGTCGATGCACTGCAGAGGTCGGGCAAGGTCGAGTACGCCGAACTCGACGGCCTCGCGAGTGCGACGACGACCCCGAACGACACCTACTGGCCACAGCAATGGGGTCTGTCGAAGATCAACGCGCCGACTGCATGGAACACGACGATCGGTTCGTCGTCGGTGATCGTTGCCGATCTCGACACCGGGATCGATTACTCACATCCAGACCTACAGGGCAAGAGCGTCCCTGGCTACGACTTCATCAACAACGACAGTGACCCGACCGATGACAACGGGCACGGGACAGGAACGGCCGCAATCATCGCCGCCAACTCCGACAACGGCATCGGCATCACCGGCCTGTGCTGGCAGTGCAGGCTGATGCCGGTCAAAGTACTGAACTCAAGCGCCTCTGGTACCTACTCCGCCCTCGCCAACGGCATCACGTGGGCAACCGACCACGGTGCCCGCGTCATCAACATGAGTCTTGGCGGGACGACAGCCAGTAGCAGCCTTCAGAGCGCAGTCCAATATGCCGTGGACCACGGGGTCGTCCTCGTTGGCGCATCGGGCAACTACGGCTCGACGGCTCCCTTCTACCCGGCCTACTACGACGGCGTCATCAGCGTCGCCGGAACGACAAGCTCTGACGGCCTCTACAGCTGGTCTGACTACGGGTCCTGGGTTTCGCTGGCCGCCCCAGGCTGCGACTACACCGCATCGCTCAGCGGCTACACGTCCTCGTTCTGTGGGACGTCGGCCTCCGCACCCGTGGTCAGTGGGCTTGCCGGCCTCCTCGCCGCAGACACCGCCGCGACCGGTGCCGGCATCACGAACGCGATCGAGTCGAGCAGCGTCCCTATCGGCAGCCAGGTGGCCTACGGCCGCGTGGACGCGGCTGCAGCGCTTTCCGCCTTGGCGTCGGCGCCAGCGCCTGCTCCCACCACGTCGCCCTCGCCGTCGCCCTCTCCCTCGCCGACACCTACGGCCGCCACGTCTTCGGCGACATTCACGGGATCGACGACACAAAAGAGCCTTGCCGACAGCTACTCGATATCAACGAGCACTGGATCACTGACAGCAACAGTCACGTTCACGCGGACTTCGTCGATGACCGTTCAACTCGTAGCGAATGACGGGACGGTCATCAGCCAAGGATCCGGCGCGAGTGGACTCCGGTTGACGGCGTCAGTCCAGGCAGGCACCTACCGAGTGGTGGTGTCCGCGGGCGGCCGCAGCAACTACACGTTGGTCGTGAACTTCCCGCAGCCGTAGAGCGCGATGGGGCCGCAGCGGTCAAGCTGCGGCCCCATCCGTTCAATCATCCGATCCGCGTGTTCAGCCCACCGTTTCCGGCGGGTAGTTGCAGACCACACCGAGCATGTTGAAGACCTGCTGCTCCCAGCCGCTGAACGAGTAGGTGTCCTTGACACTTTCGGGCTTCGGCATGATTGCAGCCACGCCGGAGATCGCAGATCCTCTCCAGTTCTTGCCCGGGAACTGTGCCTTGCAGGCCGCGACAGCGATCGGGTCAGAGTTGAAGATGCCGTTTGCCACCGCGGGCGCCGCCGGGTTAGAGGCCGGGCACGTGTTGGTGTCCACGCATGTCTGACCACCGGTGCTGCCACTGTTGATGACGGTCACGCTCACGGTCGCCGGAACGTCCGACAACTTCTTCTGCAGGCCGTGGTTCGACGCCATCGGCGACAGCGACAGAGTGGTCGTGCCGTCGGAAACCCCGGTGATGGTGAACGCAGTCACCGTCGTGCATGCCAGGCCGCTCGGGTTCGTCGGCGACACCGTTGCGACGCCTGTGGGGTTGAAGTTGGTCAGGATCGAGTAAGTCTGCCCATGACCACTCGGGTCGACGAACACGTTAGGACAACTGCCATCGAGGACTGTATAGACGGTTGCGGTCAGCGTGAGATTTGTGCTCCCGTCGATCGTCACGGAGGTCGATGTCGTTCCATCTGCGGCCGTCGGATCGTCGTTGCTGACCAGCAGCTGGCTCGTGCCCTGTGTCGCATTGGCGGCCGGGCTGAGCATGGTGATCACGACAGCGCCAGCACCTACCCCCGCCAACATCAGCCGACGTGTGCGTGAATCAGACCTGCCCATAGGCCCCCACCCCTTAAATGAAGTCGCCGCCTACTTGGCAGCCATATCAAATCACCGGTGATCCTTGGTGTGCCGTTTCAAGGCTGCAACCGCAATGCCCAACTTCGTCCCACGAGTTGGTCAAGTGTTGGGCGGTGTTGGGAGTGTGTTGTTAAAGCGGTGGTAATGGGTCGTGGCAGGACCTATTTCAGATCGCGCCGCGAACCATCTGCACGAACAGCTGATGGATCCGCGCATCGCCAGTCAACTCAGGGTGAAAGGACGTCGCCAACAACGGGCCGTGTCGCACCGCGACAATCTTGCCCGCGGCCGCTCCGTCGCTGATGCGCGCAAGAGGTACGACGTCCTCGCCGATCTCTTCGACCCACGGCGCGCGGATGAACACGGCGTGCACCGGCCCGTCGTCGATGCCGTCGAAAGCGAGGTCCTCCTCGAACGACTCGACCTGACGGCCGAACGCGTTGCGCCGCACCGTCACGTCGAGACCGCCGATGCCGACCTGGTCCGATGTCCCGTCGAGCACACGGTCGGCAAGCAGAATCATCCCGGCGCACGAACCGAACACCGGCATGCCATCGCGCACCCGCTTCTGCAACGGTTCCAGCAAGTCGAACGTCACCAGCAGCTTGCCCATCGTCGTCGACTCGCCGCCCGGGACCACAAGCGCGTCGACCGCGTCGAGCTCGGCAGGCCGTCGTACCCGAGAGGCCGAAGCACCCGCAGCGGTCAGCGTTGCGACGTGCTCGCGCACGTCACCTTGCAGCGCAAGCACCCCGATGCGCGGGGCGCTCATCGCTACCAGCCGCGCTCGGCGAGCCGGTGCGAGACCGGCAGCGAGTCGACCGTGATGCCGACCATCGCTTCGCCGAGCCCGCGCGAGACCTTGGCGACGACGCCGGGGTCGTCGTGCATCGTCGTTGCCTCGACGATTGCGCGCGCCCGCTTGGCCGGGTCGCCGCTCTTGAAGATGCCGCTGCCGACGAACACACCGTCGGCGCCGAGCTGCATCATCATCGCCGCGTCAGCCGGCGTCGCGATGCCGCCGGCCGTGAACAACACCACCGGCAACGAGCCCCGCTCGGCGACCTCACGGACGAGCTCGTACGGAGCCTGCAGCTCCTTGGCCGCGACGTAGAGCTCGTCGGGCGACAACGTACGCAGCCGGTTGATCTCACCGCGGATCGCACGCATGTGCGTGACGGCGTTGGAGACGTCGCCGGTGCCGGCCTCGCCCTTGGATCGGATCCTGGCGGCACCCTCGGCCAGACGCCGCAGCGCCTCACCGAGGTTGGTCGCGCCGCAGACAAACGGAACAGTGAACTGCCACTTGTCGACGTGGTGCGTGTAGTCGGCCGGGGTCAGCACCTCGGACTCGTCGATGTAGTCGACGCCGAGCGCCTGCAGCACCTGCGCCTCGACGAAATGACCGATCCGGCACTTGGCCATGACCGGGATCGAGACGGCCTTGACGATGCCGTCGATCATGTCGGGGTCGCTCATTCGCGAGACGCCGCCCTCAGCGCGGATGTCCGCGGGCACACGCTCGAGCGCCATCACCGCCACAGCGCCGGCATCCTCGGCGATCTTGGCCTGCTCAGCGGTGACGACGTCCATGATCACGCCGCCCTTGAGCATCTCGGCCATGCCGCGCTTGACCCGGGCCGTACCGATTTCGTGGTCGCTGCTCACAGCCTCAATGCTACGGCGCGGTCGAGCCGGCCACATCCGAGATTTCGGCGCTGCGGCTGGGCGTCGCGTCGTCGATCTCGAAGAACGTCGGCCGCGGCGCATGTCCGGCCAGGTGGAGCAGTCGCACGACCCACCGGCGGCGCAGCGCCAGCGCATCGCGAACGGCGTCGTTGTGGAACTGCCTGGCAAAGCTCGCGCGCGTCACGACGTCGTTGAGCTCGTCGGTCGGCCTGACCTGGCGCAGCGCGCGTGAGAGCTCGTTCTCGGCCTGCCCGCGCTCCTGTCCGAGCCCGGGCGTGTCGAGCGCCTGCTGGGCGACCTCACGCAGGCTCGGCGTCGTACGCGCGATGAGAGCGCGCTCGCGGAGCTGGGCGTCGAGCGCGGTGCGGGCGGCGTCGAGGCGCAGGTGGAGGCGGTCCAGCCGGCCGGCGGTCCAGGCCGAGTAGACGCCCAGGAAGCCGATGATGACCAGCGCGAGAGCCAGCCAGTTCAGCACGTGGCCCACGCTAGTCGAACTGGCTCACTGCGCCGGCACGACCGCGACCGGGCACTCCGCGAGCGCCGCCGCCTCGTCGCTGATCGACGCGTGCAGGATCCGCTCGACACCGTGGTGCACGCGCCGCCCGAGCACCAAGAGGTCAGCCTTGGCGCCCAATGTCAGCAAGCTGTCGAGCGGCGCGCCGTGCACGAGCCTCGTCCGAGCGCTGTCGCCGGCTTCCTGCGCGAGCTCGCGCACCAGCTCCTCGCCGACGCTCTCGTGCGACTGCCAGGCGTGGGCGACGACGAGTGTTGCGCCGCGCCTCGCAGCAGCGTCCCTCGCCCAGCGCAGCGCCGCCAGCGACGCATCGCTGCGGGTGACACCGACGACGACACGTCCGGCGCGGGCGGGAGGCGCATCGGGTACGACGACCACCGGGCACTTCGCGAGATGCATCACGAGCCGGATCGCATGTGAGGTGTGCGGTGAGTGTCCGCCGAGGATGAGCAGATCGGCTTCGTGCGCCAACAGCACGGCGGTGGCGCGACCGTGCTCGGCTCGCGACTCTGCGGGTCCATAAAGCTCAGGGAGCTCGTCGATCTCGACCGCGATGTCGACCGGTTCCTTCCATGCGTGGACGAGAGTCAGCGAAAGTCCACGCATCTGTGCTTCGTCGGATGCCCAGCGCACAGCCGCCGTCGAGGTGTCCGCGTGATGGACGCCGACAACGACACCGCCTGCCAAGGTGGACACCTCCCCGCCGCCGGGACCTAGGGGTGGTCATACCGGCGGCGGGAAGGCGAGGCAAGCCCCTTGGCTCAGGCCGGCTGCGGCTCCTCGGCGCCGGCCTCGGCGTCGGCACCGTGGTAGACGAGCTCGGTGCGGTCGCGCTTCGTCACCGTCAGGTAGACCACGCAGCCGAGGATCGCGCCGAGGAACAGGATGCTCGTCCACAACGTGCCGAGTCCCTGGCCGCCTTCGCTGTGCGGCGAACCGAGGAAGTCGCCGATGTTGGCGCCGAGCGGGCGGGTCAGGATGTAGGCGAGCCAGAACGTCAACACCGGGCCGGCGCCGAGACGCCAGGCGACGAACACCGCGGTGATGAGGCCGAGGGGCAGCAGCACGGCCGCGCCCGGGGTCCAGCCGGTGAGCTCGATGGTCCAGTCGCCGGCTGCGGTGCCGAGCGCAAAGGTGACGAGCACCGTGAGCCAGTAGAAGCCCTCTCGCGGCGTCGTGACGATGGAGTGGATCGACAGCGTGCGCTCACGTGCATACCAAACGCTGAACACGATCACGAGCAACGCGGAGAACACCGTCGTACTGATCCACAACGGCACGTTGTGGCCGTCGGTCAGGTTGTCGGTGAGCAGGGTGCCGACGACGCTGATGAGTACGACGGTGGTCCAGTAAACGCCCGGCACATAGCGACGCAGCCGGAACTGCCAGACCATCGCCACGATCAGCGCGGCGGAGAAGATGAGTGTCGTGTTGGTCAGCCCGACACCGAGCGTCTCGTTGATGTAGTCGGCGAAGCTCTCACCGACCGTGGTGCACAGGATCTTGATGATCCAGAAGTAGACGGTGACTTCCGGGACCTTGTTCAGCATTCGGCGGGCGCCGATACCCAGCCCCTGAGAAGACGCGCGCGCAGTGTCGAGAGTCATGTCATCGAGGATCGGCAGTTTTGTGTCAAGGAAGTGTCAAGGCCGCGCGAAGGTTGGCCGTCTCTGTGCTTGCCTGCCAACATCGTCACGTGGCGCCGCTGCGGATCCTGCTCATCGAGGACGACGAGGCGATCCACGCGCCGTTGAGCCGCGGGCTTCGCCGCGAGGGGTACGACGTCACCGTCCGCACCGATGGGGAGAGCGGACTCGAGGCCGGGCTCGACCCGTCGGTGTCGCTGGTGATTCTCGATGTCGGACTGCCGCGGATGGACGGCCTCGAGGTGTGCCGGCGGCTGCGCGCCCAACGCAGAAAGCTCCAGATCCTGCTGCTCACCGCACTCGCCGAAGAGGTGCATGCCGTCGACGGACTCGACGCGGGAGCGGATGACTACATCCCCAAGCCGTTCCGGCTCGCGGAGCTGCTCGCTCGGGTGCGGTCGGCTGCTCGCCGCGCTGAACCCGGCGAGCTGGCGGCCGGCGGCGTGCGCATCGACGT
>JAICMI010000148.1 GCA_025929315.1 Frankiaceae bacterium | reverse complement strand
TCGGCTTCACCACGAGCCCGGCCGCCGCGCGCTCGAGCCTCTACTCGACCGACGTGGCCCGGATGATCGGTGCGCCGGTCTTCCACGTGAACGGCGACGACCCGGAGGCCGTCGTGCGCGTCGCGCGACTGGCCTACGAGTTCCGGCAGGCGTTCAAGAAGGACGTCGTCCTCGACATGCTGTGTTACCGCCGTCGCGGGCACAGTGAGGTCGACGAGCCTTCGTTCACCCAGCCGGTCATGTATGACCTGATCGACGCCAAGCGCAGCGTCCGCAAGATCTACACCGAGTCTCTCATCGGCCGCGGCGACATCACGGTCGAGGAAGCCGAAGCCGCACTCCGCGACTACCAGGAACAGCTCGAGCGGGTCTTCGCCGAGACGCGTGACGTCAGCAACGCACCGGCCGACGAACCGGCCGAGGCGCCGGTTGAGCGCGTGCCGGAAACGGCCGTCAGCATCGAGGTGCTCAAGAGCATCGGTGAGTCTCAGATCAACCTGCCGGACGGCTTCACGGTGCACCCGCGGCTGCTGCCGCAGCTGCAGAAGCGCGCCGAGATGGTCAGCGAGGGCGGCATCGACTGGGCAATGGCCGAGACGATCGCCTTCGGCTCGCTGCTGCTCGAGGGAACACCGATTCGGCTCGCCGGCCAGGACACGCGTCGTGGCACCTTCGGACAGCGGCACTCGGTGCTCGTCGACCGTCGTACGGCGGAGGAATACACGCCACTCGCACACCTCGGTGAGGGCCAGGCAACTTTCTACGTCTACGACTCGCTGCTCTCCGACTTCGCCGCGATGGGCTTCGAATACGGCTACTCGGTCGCACGCGCCGAAGCGCTCGTCCTCTGGGAGGCGCAGTTCGGCGACTTCGCCAACGGCGCGCAGTCGATCGTCGACGAGTTCATCTCCGCCGGTGAAGCCAAGTGGGGACAGCGCTCGTCCGTCGTGCTCCTGCTGCCGCACGGCTACGAAGGCCAAGGTCCGGACCACTCGTCGGCGCGCATCGAGCGCTACCTCGCGCTGTCAGCGGAGGACAACTGGACGGTGGCCGAGCCGAGCTCCCCCGCCAACTACTTCCACCTGCTGCGTCGCCAAGGACTGTCCGGGCGACGCAAGCCACTCGTGGTGTTCACGCCCAAGTCGATGCTGCGGCTGCGCGCTGCCGCGTCGACGCCCGACGAGTTCACCTCGGGCACGTGGAAACCGGTCATCGACGATCACCACGTATCGTCACCTGCCGACGTACGACGGGTGGTGCTCGCGACCGGCAAGGTCTACTACGACCTCGACAAGCAGCGCGGCAAGTCCGACCGCACTGACGTCGCGATCGTGCGGGTCGAGCAACTCTACCCGCTGCCGGCAGAGGAGCTCAACGCGGTACTCGAGCGCTACGACTCGGCGACCGACATCGTGTGGGTGCAGGACGAACCGGCCAACCAGGGCGCCTGGCCGTTCATGGCGGTCAATCTGCCTGACCAGGTCAAGGCCCTGGCGAGTGGTGGTCGGACGTTGCGGCGCGTGTCGCGTGCATCGGCCGCGTCGCCGGCAGCCGGCTCGCACCACACTCACGAGGTCGAGCAGCAGAACCTGCTCGACGACGTGTTCTCCTAGAACCCGGCCGCCGTGTACTTCACCGATCGCGGAATCGAGGAGCTCGAGCAGCGCCGGGGCGAGGAGAGCGTGAGCCTCGGTTGGCTTGCCGCGCAGCTGAGGTTCTTCGTCGACCAGAACCCCGAGTTCGAGACAGCAGTCGAACGACTGGCCACACACCTGGCACGGCTTGACGACGACATCGACGACTAGCCGGTTCTAGGGATGTGCACGGTCGTAGCGCGGTGGTTTCCGGGACAGCCGGCGAAGATTCTTGCGCTTCGCGACGAGCTCATCAGTCGCTCGTTCGACGATCCGGGTCGTTGGTGGGCCGAGCAGCCCGACGTCGTCGGCGGGCGCGACTGCACAGCCGGCGGCACGTGGTGCGCGAGCGACGTGCGCACCGGTGCGACGGCCCTCGTACTCAACCGCCCGCAGAAACGGCTGGCGGACAGCGGTGCGCCCAGTCGAGGGGTCTTACCCCTTCTTGCGGTTGCGCAGGGAAACGATTGGGCGGCGCACATCGACGTCGCGGGCATGGCGAGCTTTGCACTCGTGCTCGTCCGACCGGACGCGCTCAGAACGTGGGTGTTCGACGGCGTTGAGCTCTCGGTCAGCGACGCGGAGCCGGGCACCCACATGGTCACGTCGGGCGGAGTCGAGGACGGCAAGGCCGATCGGTTCCTGCCCGCCTTCGCCGCCGCGAACGACGCCGATGCATGGCGCGCGCTGATCCAACGCGAGGCGCCGAGTCCGGACCTCACCGAGCTCGTCGTACGACGCGAGCGCGATGCGCTCGTCTACGCCACCGTCTTCGGTCAGCTCATCGAATCCGAGCCGGGCCGACTGCAGCTGACCTACAGCCGAACTCCGTGGATCTACGACGGGTGGGTAGCCACGACGTGGTGAACGGCCGCATCAACCAAGGTTCTTGAACCGGAGCCACATCGCCGACCACTCGCCGCGCAGTCCTTGGCAGAGGTACACGGGCTGGCCCTGCTCGTCGTCATCGACATCTTCGTGATTGTCGAGATGCGTGCTCAACCGGCATTGATCGAAGAACTCCGCAAGGTGGTCGCGGTCGTAACCGATCGCGACAGCGGTGGACGTTCCGTCCGGTGGCGGTCCCCACCACCAGAAGCCCATGTCGCCGCTGTATGCGGTGACATCGGCATATCTCTCGAGCGCACCCGCCTCGCCGTAGTTGCTCGCAAGCAGGACGACCCCGCCGCCCCCGCCGGCTGTCACGGGCCCGGCAACACGCATGATCTCGTCGACGTATGCCGGCCAGCCCACCGTCTCCCCCGCGTCGTAGTTGAGGTCGATGATCGGGCTGTTGTGCAGGGCCGAGACCGGAAGCAACGGCAGGGTGATGGGCAGTGGAACCAGCGCGGAGATGGTGCCGCCGATGACGAGGGTCTGCATGCGCGAGGACTTGCGCCGAGCCCAGTCCAGTGACGGTTGCGCGCCCGCGGCGAAGAGCGCCGGCAGCATTCCGCTCAGGTAGTAGGGCTTGCCACCGAGCACCGTGAACGCGACCACAAGCGCGATCCAGCACCAGCCGATGGCGCGCGCCCAGCGCAAGTCCGGCCGGCGCAGCAGGTGCACGAGACCGACAACCCAGATCGGCGTCAGCCAGAGGTTGCCCATGAGCAGCTGGAACGGCAGGAGCGCCCAGCGCGGCTCGGACGTTCCCGAGCCGCCCGACGCGATCGAGCGGGCGACGTCGAGCTGTGGCCAGCCGTTGTGTGCCTGCCACAGGAGATAGGGCGTCCACATCGCGACGGCGATGACGGTCCCGACCCATAGCCATGGTGACCGGAAAACGCCCCGCGGGCCGGCGACGAGCACACCCACGACGAGTCCGGCCATCAAGAACGCGACGAGGTCGTTGTCCATCAGCCCCAACCCGACGACGATGCCGAGCGGGAGGAACAGCCGGTCCTGGCGGGCACGCAAGATCCGTACGACGAGGAACAGCGCGGCCGCCCAAGCCAACAAGCCGAAGGTCGTCGTGCTCAGCAGGTGGCCTGCGCCGTACAGGACCGGGCAGGTCGCCATCGCGGCGGCGGCGAGCGTCCTGGCACCGCGCCCGGCGCCGAGCTCTCGAGCAAGGCCCCCGGTGAGCAGCACGACTCCTGCCATCGCAAATGCCGACGGCAGGCGAAGGAGCGGCAGCGAGCTCGGCGCGACAGCGGACATCAACCGCGCCAGCACGGCCACGAAAGGTGGCTGGTCCGGATAGCCCCAGGAGAGGTGGCGCCCAGCAGCGAGGAAGTAGAGCTCGTCGCGGTGATAGCCGTAGCGCCCCGACGTTGCGGTGAGCAGGACAAAGACCGCGGCCGCCGCGACAACCGGCCCGGAGTCAGCCCACCGTCGGTTCAGCGTCGGGCGACGCCGTCCTCGCGAGCAGCCTGGGCGACTGCGGCCGCCACCGATGGACCGACCCGTTCGTCGAAGACGCTCGGGATGACGCACTCCTCGCTGAGGTCGTCACCGACCACACCGGCGATCGCATCGGCGGCCACGAGCTTCATGTGCTCGGTGATCCCGGTGGCGCGAACGTCGAGTGCGCCGCGGAAGACGCCCGGGAAGGCGAGCACGTTGTTGATCTGGTTGGGGAAGTCGCTGCGGCCCGTTGCCATCACGCGCGCGTACTTGCGGCCGACGTCCGGATGGATCTCCGGGTTGGGATTGGCGAGCGCGAAGATGATCGCGTCCTGCGCCATCGTCGCCACTGCTTCGTCGGCGACCTTGCCCGACGAGACGCCGATGTAGACGTCGGCGCCGTTGAGAGCTTCCTCGATCGACCCGACGAGACCGACCTTGTTGGTCAGGCCGGCCATCTCCATCTTGACGGCAGTCATGCCGCTGCGGCCTTCGTGCAGCAGCCCCTTGCTGTCGGCGATGGCGACGTCGCCGATGCCCGCCTCGAGCAGAATCTTGGTGACGGCGACACCGGCCGCGCCCGCACCGGAGATGACCGCGCGCAGGTCCGCGAGAGTCCGACCGGTCAGCTTGGCCGCGTTGTTCAACGCCGCCAGTACGACGATGGCCGTCCCGTGCTGGTCGTCGTGGAAGACCGGAATGTCGAGTCGCTCCTTGAGCCGGTCCTCGATCTCGAAGCATCGCGGCGCACTGATGTCCTCGAGGTTGATGCCACCGAAGCCCGGCGCGATGCGGACGACTGTCTCGACGATGTGGTCGACGTCTTTGGAATCCAAGGCAATCGGCACGGCGTCGACACCGCCGAACTGCTTGAACAG
>JAICMI010000149.1 GCA_025929315.1 Frankiaceae bacterium | reverse complement strand
GACGCCGCCGACTGCCGGCACCCACGCCGGTGAGATGTCCGCTCGGTCGGAGCGGACGCACCAGATCCCCCGCTCGGCCGCGGCCGACGCGACCGCGGCGTTGACGTCCGGGGTGTCGGTGCAGGCAAGGACGAGCCAGGCGCCATCGACATCGTCAGGCTCGAAGGGCCGCCGATGCACCTCCGCAGCGGCTATCTCGTCACTGGTCTCGGGGGCGACGACGGCGACATGTGCCCCGGCCTGGCGCAATGCGCGAACCCGGCGCGCCGCGACCGCACCGGCCCCTACGACGAGCACGCGTCGGCCGGCGATGTCGAGGAACAACGGGTAGCGCACCCTGCGATGGTCCCAAACCCAGGTACCGGGCTGTCCGCGACACGACACCTGCACGCTCGGCCAACTCGCAGGTCGATGTATCCCGCGCGATACGGTGACGCCACCTTTAGCACGGGGAGCGCAAGTTGTCGGGAGAGCATTACTCCTGCGAGTTGCCGTCGACTGCTCGGTCGGTGACCGAGGCGCGGCGCTTCGTCCTCGACGCGCTCTCCAACTGGCGGCTCGACGGGCTCGCCGATACGGCTGCGCTGCTCACCAGCGAAATCGTCACCAATGCCGTGCTCCACGCACGCACGCCGGTCGGCCTCGTCGTACGACGATTGGACGAGGGCATTGCCGTCGAGGTGAGCGACGGGTCGCTGCGGCCACCTCGTGCTCGCCACGCAACGACCGAAGCCACCAACGGCCGCGGCATGGCACTTCTCGAGCAGCTCGCCTCGACCTGGGAGGTCACCGTTCACGGGACGGGGAAAACAGTGCAGTTCACCGTGACCGGCGACAGCGATCCGTGGGCGGCGTTCTCCCTGGACAGCTGGGCGGTGGACCAGTGACCACGGAGCACACCGTCCGACTCGTCGACGTACCGGTGCGCATACTCGAGGCCAGCCGGCGACATCACGACGAGCTGATGCACGAGTTCTCGATGCTCGCCGTGCAGGAGAGTCTGTCCGACGACGTGCCCAAGCGCATGCTTGAGCTCATCGACACGTTGGGACGGCAGTACGCCACCACGAGTGACCAGTCGGACGCGCAGGTCGAGGCAGCCATCGAGCGCGGTGACACTACCGTTGACCTCACCTACGAGGTGCCGGCGCACGTCGTCGACGCGGCCGACAAGCTCGGCCAGCTGATGGACGAAGCCGACGAGTTCTGCAAGCGCGAACAGATGCTCACGTTGCAGCGTCCTCAGATCGCGAAGGAGTTCGCGGAGTGGTATCTGGAGGAGTTCCGCCGACAGATCGCGGGTGAGCCGCCGCGGCCGTGGCAAGGTCCGCTCGAACCCTGACGTAGCGATCTAGCTGCAGCCGTCGCTGCCGGGAGCGGGGAAGACGTCACCGTTGCGACCGCCGGCGGCGCGGTGCAACGTCCGGTGCGCCGGGCGACCCAGCGGCGGGCTGTACGACGTCTGCGGTGTGCATCCACCTTGGTGCAGACCACCGATGTCGCCGCCGACCACCAGCCCGTGGGAGGTCTTGCGGAGCCACGGTGAGCCGCTGGTTCCGCTGACGAACCCGTCACAGTCGAAGGCCGGATAGCCGCTGTGCAGGTAGACATGCGTCGTGCAGCGCAAGGCTTCGTCCTTGCTGCCCAGCCCGTATCCGATGACCTTGACGGTGTCCCCCGCGGTCGCGGTCCGGCCGAGCCGGTCGGCGCCGGTGACACTTTGCAGCGTGCGCGACTCGCCGCTGATCGTGTTGTTGGCGACCGTGAGAAACGCGTAGTCGCGATGCGGGTTCTGCTTGTCGATCCAACCGGGCGCTCCGAACGCGGCAGTCACGTTCCAGACGCCGTACGGAGCCTTGCCATTGCGCCATCCCGGCGCGAACTTGTAACCGACACCGGTGCCAGTGACACAGTGCGCTGCGGTCGTGATGACGTCGCCTGCCCTGGTGGAGATGACGCTCGCCGTGCAGGTGTGGAGCATCGGGTAGGCGCCGGGGACGAACAACGCCCCCACCGTCGGCACGCCGGCGAAGTGCTGCGCGCCCTGCACCGTTGGTGATGCGGTGCCGGCGACCGCGGCGCCGCCCATGAGCAGCGTCAGACCGACAACGACCCGCCCCAGCCTGCGCACGTCCTGAGACTAGGTCCGGCAGACCCGCCCGTGCAGCGGAAGCTTCGCGGACGAGCCGCCTACGCGGATGCCATAACAACCGGGTGCGACGCGCCAGCCCTGCTTCTTGACGTTCCAGTAGGCGAACGAACGCTTGTTGAGATGCAGCGTCACGGTGGTCGACTGCCCCGCGTTGAGCAGCACCTTGGTGTATCCCTTGAGCTGTTTCGGCGGCTCGTGCGCGGCGGCCGGGTCGATGACGTAGAGCTGCGGCACCTCCGCGCCGGTGCGCGCGCCGGTGTTGGTGACTCGGAATGTCACTGTCGCGTGCTTCGTCGTCCCGTGCACGTGCATGTGCGAGTAGCTGAACGTCGTGTAGGACAGACCGAAGCCGAACGGGAACAACGGCGTGATGTGCTTGGCGTCGTACCAGCGGTAGCCGACCAGCATGTGCTCGCTGTAGATCGAGTGCGGCACACCGCCCTGCCGGGTCACGCCGGGATATTGCTTCTTGGAGTGAATCGGGCTGTCGGACAGCTTCTTGGGGAACGTGTAGGGCAGCTTGCCCGACGGGTTGACGTCGCCGAAGAGCAAAGCGGCGATGGCGTTGCCCTCCTGCTCGCCGGGATACCAGGTCTCGAGCACGCTCTTGACGCTGCCGAGCCACGGCATGGTCACCGGGTAGCCCGTCTGCAGGACGACGATCGTGTTGGGGTTGGCCGCCGCGACGGCAGCGATCAGCTCGTCGGGCGTTGCGCCGCTCGACGGTGTGCACCCGAACAACGTGCACGTGCGGTTGGACATCGAGAGGCTCTCGCGGTCTACTCCCTCGCTGGAGTTGTCGCCTGCGACGACGATGGCGACATCCGCCGCCGCAGCAGCGGCAGCCGCGTCGGCCGTGGATGAGCCGTCGCTGTAGGTGACCGTGTCGCCGTCCGCCTGCGCGCGCGACGTGATGCCCTGCAACGGGTCGATGACGCTGGCGTTGGGGCCAGCGATGGGCACCTTCGAGCTGCCGCCACCCTGGTAGTAGTTCTGCGCACCCGTCGGACTGGCCGGGTTGCCGATCACCGCGATGGACTTGCCCGTTCCCTGAATCGGCAGCGCGCCCTGGCTGTTCTTGAGAAGCACGGACCCGCCTTCGGCCGCGTCCAGCGCGATGTCCTTCTCCTGCGGGGTGTTCACATCGGCCTTCGACGCATCAGGTTGTGTCGGCGGCGGGTTGTCGAAGACACCGATGCGGAACAGCGGGCGCATGACGCGCAGCACCATCTGGTTGAGCGTCTTCACCGAGACCTTGTGCTGCTGCACCGCGGTCTTGAGCGGGTCACTGAAGTACTTGCCTGATCCGATGTCCTGTTCCTGGTCGAGTCCGTTGTTGGCGGCCTTGACGGTGGAGTGGGTGCCGCCCCAGTCGGACATCACCCAGCCCTTGAAACCGAACTGCTTGTCGAGCACGTGCCGGAGCAGGTAACGGTTCTGACACGCATAAACACCGTTGATGCGGTTGTAGGCGCACATCACTGAGCCGACATGACCCTGCTTGACGGCGGCTTCGTACGCAGGCAGGTGGATCTCCTGCATCGTCCGCTCGTTGGCGTCCGAGGAGTCGGTCATGCGGTCGAGCTCTTGGTCGTTGAGCGCGTAGTGCTTCACGGTCGCCGCGACGTGCTGGCTCTGGATGCCCTTGATCTGGGCCACGCCGGTCTGACCGGACAGGTACGGGTCTTCGCCGGCGTACTCGAAGTTGCGCCCGTTGAGCGGGTTGCGTGCGATGTCGACGCCCGGCGCAAGCTGTACGTCGATGCCCTTGTGCCACGCCTCCCAGCCGATCGCCGCACCGACGCGGTGCTGCATCACGCGGTCCCAGCTCGCCGCCTGAGCAATGCCGTCGGGGAATGCGGTGGTGAACTGCTGCCCGTCGGCGACGCCGGCACCCGCGTCGTTGAAGACGAGCTCGGGGATGCAGAGCTCGGGGACGGCGGGGATGTCATTGGCCGCGCCGTAGTGAGTGAAGTCGCCCCGGCCGTAGAGCTCGGCGATCTTCTGGTCGAGAGTCATCGCCTTGACCAGCTCGTGCGCACGCACGTTGGCGGACTTGTGCTTGTCCATCCAGGGACAGCCGGCGGCAGCGGCGCGCTGGGCACCGTGACCGGCCAGACCGGCGCCGAGTGCCGTCGCCACAACAGCGATCGCGATCAACAGTCGCACCCTGGTGTGACGCATCATGCGACTCCTCCTGCTTTCACCGTTACGTCCCTGCCAAGAGGTGACATGCACCGAGGGAAAATAGCTCATAGGTGTGTCACCTCTTGACAGGTGGTGGCAACCGGACTGACATACGACTCATGGTTTCGCGGGTCGCGGTGGGGTCTCCTGCCGCGTTACGAGGAGCCAACCGGGCGCGCGTGCTCGAGCACCTGCGCCGAGCGGGACCGACCAACCAGTCGGAGCTCGCCCGTGCGACCGGCCTCTCACGCGCCACGGTGCTCAACATCGTCCGCGAGCTCACGAACAGCGGGCTGGTCGCGGTCAACGACGTCGACCGCGCCGGGCGTCGTACGGTCGAGGTCTCGTTCAACCGGCGCGCCGGCCTCGTCGCCGGCATCGACTTCGGCCAGCGGCATCTGCGCATCGCGGTCGCCGATCTCGCGCACCGGGTGCTGGCCGAGAGGCACGAGAACCTCGCGCTCGGGCACACCGCAAACGACGACCT
>JAICMI010000163.1 GCA_025929315.1 Frankiaceae bacterium | reverse complement strand
TCGCGCTGCCAAGCAGCGAGCGCGCCGATGGCGAACCAGATGACCAGGATGAGCGTGCCAATCCGGAAGAGGAACATGTGTTGGCATATACCCACGGTGCGCGGGTTTCAACGCAGCGTTACGGGTGCTGACTGCTGACCGACAACACTTCCCCAGTCAGGTACGACGCGTACTCGCTCGCCAGGAACACGATCACGTTGGCGATCTCCCACGGCTCAGCCGCGCGGCCGAACGCCTCTCGGGCCGTGAGCTCGGCCAACAGCTCGTCGGTCGTGACCTTGGCCAGGTTCTCGTGCATCGCGAGCGACGGCGCGACCGCGTTGACCCGCACACCGATGGCTGCGGCTTCGACTGCGGCGGTGCGCGTCAGTGCCATCACTCCCGCCTTCGCCGCTGCGTAGTGCGCCTGGCCGGCTTGCGCACGCCAGCCGATGACCGACGCGTTGTTGACAATGGCACCACCAGTGCCCTGCAGCCGCAGCCGCCGCAGTGCTTCCCTGGTGCACCGCATGGTCCCGGTCAGGGTGACGTCGAGCACGATCGACCACTGCTCGTCCGTCATGTCCGCGAGCTCTGCCGTGCCACCGAGGCCGGCATTGTTGACGAGGATGTCGAACGCCCCGACCTCGTCGAACATTCGCTGGACGTCGTCTTCACGGGTCACGTCACACGCGACGGCGACGGGGTCGCGTCCCATGACCTCGGCCAGCCGCGCGGCCGACTCCGCCAACCGACGCTCGTGCTTGTCGCTGATGGCGACGACCGCGCCCTCCTCGGCGCATCGTTTGGCCGTCGCGAAGCCGATGCCGGTGCCGGCCGCGGCCGTCACGAGGACCCGCTTGCCTTCGAGCAGCTGGTGCCCGGACGGATATGGCGGGAGGGTCATCCTTTGGCTGCGTCTGTCTCTGCTCCGCTTTCGCGACCACGCGCCTGCATCATCTCGATGTACTCGAACATCGGCATGCGGTCGATGCCGACCTCGTCCGGCAGCACCTTGGCCAGCTCCTCGGGAGTCCAGCGGCCGTCCTTGCTGACCTCGCGGATCTCGCGTGGCTGGCTCCACAGCGCAACCTTGCCGCCGACGACGGTGTAGGTCTGACCGGTGATGTCGCGGGCCGCGTCGGACAGCAGGTAGACGACCATCGGCGCGACGTCCTCGGGCTCACCGGTCTCGGCGGTGCCGCCAGGCACGTTTGCGGCCATGCGCGTGTTGGCGACGGGCGCGATGCAGTTGGCGGTGACGCCGTACTTCTGCAGCCCTACCGCGGCGCTGCGCATCAACGCGACGACGCCACCCTTGGCCGCGGCGTAGTTGGCCTGGCTCACGCTGCCCCACATCCCGACGCCGGACGTGAACGCGACGAGCGACCCGCCACCTTCTTGCTTGCGCATCACGGCCGATGCCGCGCGGAACACGGTGAACGTGCCCTTGAGATGGGTCGCGATGACCGCGTCCCACTCGTCCTCGCTCATGTTGAACAACATCCGCTCACGCAGGATGCCCGCGACGCACACAGCGCCGTCGATGCGGCCGTAGGAGTCGAGCGCCGTCTGCACGATGCGCTCACCGGCACCCATGGTGGAGATGTCGTCCGCGACGGCGACGGCGCTGCCACCAGCAGCTTCGATCTCGCGTACGACGTCGTCGGCGATCTCACTCGTCGGCTCGCTGCCGTCCATGCTGACGCCGTAGTCGTTGACGACCACGGACGCACCTTCGGCGGCGCAAGCGAGAGCGATAGCACGGCCGATGCCACGGCCGGCGCCGGTCACCGCGACGACCTTGCCTTTCAAGAAGTCGGTCACGGAGCGGAAAGATATCTGACGCGGCGTCAGATACGGTCAGCCGGTGGAGACGGTCACCTACACCGCCGCCGACGGGATCGGCTGGGTCACGCTCAATCGACCCGATGTGATGAACGCGTTCAACGGCCAGATGCTCGACGAGCTCTCTGCGCTGTGGCGGAGCTTGCGCACGGACGACGACGTTCGCGTCATCGTGCTGACAGGCGCTGGTGACCGCGCGTTCTGCACCGGCCTCGATCGCACCAGCATCGTCGGGGACGGCACCGCCGAGGGGGGCATCGGGTTCACGAGCTCGCCGTTCCACCAGGACGATCCCGGTGCGCGCCTGGGCCCCAAGACCAACGACCTCTGGAAGCCCGTCATCGCTGCCGTCAACGGCATGGCCTGCGGGGGTGCGTTCTACCTGCTGGGCGAGTGCGACATCCTCATCGCCGCCGAGGAGGCGACGTTCTTCGATCCGCACGTCACCTACGGGATGCCGGCGTCGTACGAGTCCATCCTGCTGGTCGGACGCATGCCGATCGGTGAGGTGCTGCGCATGCAGCTGACCGGTGCCAACGAGCGTTTGTCGGCGAAGCGCGCCTACGAGATGGGAATGGTGTCCGAGGTCGTGCCGCGCGGCGACCTCCATGCTGCGGCCGAGCAGCTCGCCGCCTCGATCGCGTCATCACCGACCATCGCAGTGCAAGCCACCCTCAAGGCGATCTGGACGGCCTACGAGCACGGCCGCCGCGTCGCGCTCGACCAGGGCTATGCGTTCGCCTATCTGGGCACCGACCTCGAGATGCTGCGCGAAGGCCAAGGCCAGTTCACCGGCGGCAAACGCAAAGAATGGCGCCTGCGCTGACACTGCAGCCCCCCGTTGCCGAACGACCAGGGGTCAGACGATGCGGCGGAGTGCTCCGGTGTGGAGGTCGTAGATGAAGCCGCCCACGCTGAGGTCGGTGAGATACGGCCACGCCTTGATGCGACCGACATCGGTGCGCAGCGCCTCTTCCTGATCGGTGGTCGTCAGGAACGACAGGCTGGTCGTGTCCGGCCCGCCGGCAGCAGCGACGGCCTCGTGCACATCTGCCTCGGTGCAGCCCGACATCCGGCAACCGGTGTGCGCAACCACCATGACCCGTCGTACGTCGAGCAGGTAGGCGGCCAGCACCAGCGTCCGCAGCACGTCGTCAGTGACTCGCGCGCCGGCGTTACGCAGGATCTTGGCGTCACCGGCCGCGAGTCCGAGCATCGCCAGCGGATCGATCCGTGAGTCCATGCACGTCAAGAGTGCGAGCTCACGGCGGGCGACACCGGCAGCGGCGACCGGACTGAACGTCTCGACGTGTGCCTGGTTGGCGACCAGCAGGTCGGCGAAGGGGTCAGCGGGCGCGAGCTCGTCTTTCAAAGGTTGCACAGTGTCGATCACTCCCGGCGTAGAACAAGAA
Organism: Frankiaceae bacterium; assembly: GCA_025929315.1. Classification (GTDB taxonomy): domain Bacteria; phylum Actinomycetota; class Actinomycetes; order JAFAQI01; family JAFAQI01; genus DATBDO01. Next base: position 443 of record JAICMI010000163.1, on the reverse strand, counting down.
CGGTCACATCGTCGTCGTGAGCTAGATCATTCGCCACCGCGTTGACGACGAGTGACAGCAGGGGGTCTGCCGGCAGGCCGCCGGCGCCGTGGCAAGCCGCGATCAGGCGGGCCAGTCCCTCGTCGATGTCCTCACCGCGGCGTTCGACGAGTCCGTCAGTGATCGCCACGACCGAGGCGCCCGGCGCCAGACTGACGGTGGAGAACCGCCGCTCATCGGGCATCACGCCGAACGGCAACCCGTTGGCGACCTCGACGACCTCGCACCCGCTCGAGGTGACGAGCAACGGCGGCAGATGCCCGGCGCTGGCGATCTGGACGGTGCTTCCGGTCGAGTCGACGAGCATGTAGACCGCGGTGACCAGCTGGTCCAGCTCCACGGTCTGGAAGAAACCGTCGACCCGGCTGAACACGACGGCCGGGTCGGGATTGTCGGTGGCGAAC
>JAICMI010000121.1 GCA_025929315.1 Frankiaceae bacterium | reverse complement strand
TTACTCGTCGGTAAGAGTTGGCTACCCGCGAGTAGCGCCTTAACGTCGGCGCCATGCCTTCCCAGATCTCCCTGTCCGACCCCGACCTTGCCGACCTCATCGAGGACGCCAAGCAGCTTCAGCTGGCGATGATGCCGCGCCCGCGGACCATGTCGCCGCGCGTCATCGACCTCACCAGGAGCGAGGTGCGCATCCCCGAGCCGGTGGCCCGGCTCATTGGTGGGCTGGACCCCTACGGCACCTGACCTCCCGAACTCAAAAGGCCCGCTGCGTCGAGCAGCGGGCCTTTTTCGTCGTACGAAGAATCAGTGGAAGCTGTCACCGCAGGCGCAGGAGCCGCTGGCGTTGGGGTTGTCGATCGTGAAGCCCTGCTTCTCGATCGTGTCGACGAAGTCGATGACGGCGCCGCCGAGGTAGGGCGTGCTCATCCGGTCGACCACGACCTTGACGCCACCGAAGTCGGTGAAGTTGTCGCCGTCGAGCGTGCGCTCGTCGAAGAACAGCTGGTAGCGCAGGCCGGAGCAGCCGCCCGGCTGGACGGCGACGCGCAGCGCAAGATCGTCGCGGCCCTCCTGGTCGAGCAGGTGCTTGACCTTGGCCGACGCCGCATCGGTGAGCAGGATGCCCGTCGCGGTCTCGGTGCTCGTCTCGGTCTGGCTGGTGTCCTGGACGCTCATATCTACAGGGTACGTCGAAGCGACCCCATCTATTCCCGAACCCACCGACGAGCCATGACCGTGGCGGCCCGTTCTACGCCGACTGCGCCGGCCTCGAGAGCCGCATCGGCTGAGCCAAGCAGATCGGCGACCGCCTCGATGTCGTCGAGCCCGGCGGCCGCGGCGTCGCGACGACCGACCTCGGCCTGCCCGGTGACCGCGACGCAGGGAACGCCGGCCTCCTGCGCGAGGCGGGCGATGCCGATGACGACCTTGCCGCGCAGCGACTGGGCGTCGAGTCGACCCTCGCCCGTGACTACAAGATCGGCAGATTCGACACGGTGACGAAGATCCAGCGCATCAGCGACGAGATCGAACCCGGAGGTGACCGTCGCGCCGAGCGCCATGAGACCGAAGCCGAGACCTCCCGCGGCGCCGGCACCAGGTCGGTCGCGCAGGCCGGGCCGAGCGACGCAAGCCTCCACGACGTCGGCCCACCGACGCAGCGCGTCGTCAAGGTCGAGCACGGCCTCGCGGTCCGCACCCTTCTGCGGACCGAACACGGCACTCGCGCCATTAGGGCCGAGCAACGGATTGTCGACGTCGGTCGCCGCCACCAACGAGGCAGCGATCGGGTGCGGGGGCAGGACCTCATCGAGGTTTGCGAGTGCGGCGCCACCTGCCGCGAGCAAGGAGTCGGGTTGCGCCCCCAGAGCCGCCCAGAGTCCAGCGCCTCCATCGTTGGTCGCCGTACCGCCGAGTCCGATGACAACGCGCTGGACCCCCGCCGCGGCGAGAGCGACCAGCTCCCCGACGCCGTAGGAGGTTGTTCGCCGCGGGTCGCGCCGGTCGGCGCCGACGAGGTGCAGGCCGGCAGCCTGCGCGGCCTCGACGTAGGCCGTGCCATCGGCCACGAGTACCCGCGCGGTCACCGGCTCGTCCAGCGGTCCACGCACGGTCTGCGTCCTGTGCTCGCCTGCGATCACTGTCCCGAGCACGTCGATGAAACCGGGTCCGCCGTCGGACAACGGCGCGGTGTGTACGTCGACACCCGGATGGACAGCGCGGAAAGCAGAGGCAATCGCGTCGGCAGCCTCGACCGCCGTCAATGTCCCGCCGAACGAGTCGGGCGCGACGAGAACTCGCATGACTCAATCCTCCCCCGCCGATAGGAAGAGACCGCCGGCAGAGCCGGCGTCGCTTTATGGGCGGTGGGTGGGGTGGTGGACGTGGACGTGACGATCCGGCTGTTGACGGCGGACGACGTCGACGGTGCCCGCGCGGTCCAGATGCGGTCATTCGAGGCGCACGACCGCGCGGCAGGTCGTCCGGCGCCGGAGGTTACGGACGCGACCCTCCAACGCCAGCTTGGTCGGTTCCGGCACTTCATGACTCACGACCCAGACGGGTCCTGGGTCGCCACACTTCACGACGCTGTCGTCGGCACTGCTCTGGCGTTGCGACGGGACTCCCTCTGGGGACTGTCGCTACTGGCGGTCGATCCGGACGTGCAGAGCAACGGCATCGGCCGACGACTGCTCGCTGCGACGCTGCGCTACGCCCACGGGATCGACACAGCGGTCATCCTTTCGTCGTCGGACCCGCGAGCCATCCGGAGCTACGCAGCAGCCGGATTCGACCTCCATCCGCAAGTGCGTGCGACGGGACCGGTCGACCGTTCGGTCCTGCCACGCAGCAACGGACGCGCACGGCCCGGTGATGTGTCCCGAGCGGAGTGGGCGGACGGCATCGATCGAAGGGTGCGCGGAGCCGCTCGTGGTCCCGACCACACGGTCATGTGCGGGATGGCGCAGATGTTCGTCGTCGACGACAGCCTGGGCAGCGGCTACGCCTACTTACGCTTCGACGGCCGGATCTCGACAGTGGCCGCGACGGACGACGAAACGGCGACGGCACTGTTGTGGGAGTGCCTCGCGGCGGAACAGGACGGCGAGCGCACGATCGACCACGTCAACGGAGCCCAGCAGTGGGCGGTCCGGGTCGCTCTCGCGGCCCGGTTGCCGATCCAGCCGGCCGGGCCCGTGTTCTGGCGCGGCCGCACGCCGCCGGCGTCCTACCTGCCGGACGGTGCCTACTTGTGAGCAAGTTCATGCCGATCCGGGAAGAGCCCCCTGCGGCGATGTGTTGCACTAGTCGCGATGACAGCCACTCCTGATCTGGGTCTCGGCGTCGAGCCGACGCCGCTCGCCCTGCTGCTTCTGGGGCAGCGGACCGATCCCGACTCCGAGCGCGGCACGTCCTGTCCGGGTGAGCTGCCACCCGCCTCCGACCCGAAGCTGGTCGACCGCGCTCGCGCCGCCAAGGCTGCACTGGGCGACTCTGTTTTCGTCCTCGGCCACCACTACCAGCGTGACGAGGTCATCCAGTTCACCGACGTCACCGGTGACTCCTTCAAGCTCGCCCGCGAGGCGGCGGCGCGCCCGGAGGCGTCGTACGTCGTCTTCTGCGGCGTTCATTTCATGGCGGAGTCCGCCGACATCCTCACCGGCGAGCACCAGCAGGTCGTGCTGCCCGACCTCGCGGCCGGCTGCTCCATGGCCGACATGGCGACCGCTGAGCAAGTAGCCGAAGCGTGGGACGTGCTGACGGACGCCGGCGTTGCCGATGTCACCGTGCCGGTGTCCTACATGAACTCGTCGGCGGCCATCAAAGCGTTCACCGGTCGCCACGGCGGCACCATCTGCACGTCGTCGAACGCCGAGGTCGCGGTGCGATGGGCCCTGGAGAAGGGCTCAAAGGTCCTGTTCCTGCCGGACCAGCATCTGGGGCGCAACACCGCGGTGCAGAAGCTCGGGCTGTCACTCGACGACTGCGTCGTCTTCGACCCTCGTAAGGCGAATGGCGGCCTCACCGACGCGCAGCTGCAGGCCGCGACGATGATCCTCTGGAAGGGTCACTGCTCGGTGCACGGCCGGTTCAGCCGCGCGTGCGTCGACGAGGTGCGCGAACGCGTGCCCGGCGTCACTGTGCTCGTGCACCCGGAGTGCAAGCACGAGGTCGTCACCGCAGCCGATCTGGTCGGGTCGACGGAGTTCATCATCAAGACCATCGACGCCGCTCCCGCCGGATCGGCCTGGGCGATCGGCACCGAGCTCAACCTCGTCTCCCGACTGGCCAAGCAGCATCCGGACAAGACGATCGTCTTCCTCGACAAGACCGTGTGCTTCTGTTCGACGATGAACCGCATCGACCTGCCGCACTTGGTGTGGACGCTCGAGTCACTGGTCGAAGGCAACGTCATCAACCGCATCGAGGTCGACAGCGAGACCGCCCGCTATGCCAAGGTCGCGCTGGACCAAATGCTCGCGCTGCCCGGCGTCTGACGACGAGCTCCGTTCGAGCTGTCAGTCGTCCAGGTAGAGCGGTGAGGTGACCGCCTCCATCGCGAGGACGTCACGGCAGTAGCTCGTCTGCGTACCGACGAGGGGGTCGCAGCCCTGCTGGCGGGCCGGTTGCTGGTCCGGTCCCAGCAGTTGCGCGCGGACGAACTTCGACCCGGCGGGGACACCTCCACTGCCGAGCCGGAATTCATAGGTCGACGCGGCGCCGAGCGGGACGTCGACGCTGCCCTGGTCGGTGACGATGCGCAGCGTGCTGCCGGGTACCGCGTTGGCGGTGCGCACCCGGAACGACGAGTGCGAGCTGGTGTCGGATCCGGCCATCGCCTCGTAGACGCCGTCACGGTTGTGGTCGGCCTCGAGAAACAGCTGCGGGCCGTTCTCCAGCGGGGGCAGCGCGGACACGAACGTGCGGTGGGCACGCAGGCCGGCGAGGATGCCTTGCACGGTGAGCGAGCGGACGAACACCCACGTGGTCGGGTCACCGATGCCTTGCACCGAGTCGGTTGTCACCCAGTGCGAGTCACTGCCACCGGTGATGCCGACGTGATAACCGCGTTGGAGGAAGCCGTCGTACCACTGCATGGCGAAGTCGTCGTCATTGCTCGCGGGCGCCGGTGATTGGTAGAACCACGGCTCGTTCCAGACCTCGACGTTGTCGGGAACGACCGAGTAGCCGAAGTTGCTCAGCCAGTTCATGTCGCTGGGATGGTTGATCTGGAACACGCCTCCGACGGCACGCAGGCCGTCAGCCAGCTCGGTCTCGCCGGCTGCCGACCTGTCCGTGACCTGCTGATCGCACTCGATGAGTGCACCGGCGATCGCGCCGTTGTTGCCGTAGCAAGAGCGTGCGCCGAGCATCTGGACATGACCGGGCTGGGAGTTCTCGTATGCGGGGAGCCACACGAGGTTCGGATTGGCCGCTTGGAAGGCGAGCGCGTCCGGGTCGGTCTGGTTGACGACGTTGTTGTGGTCGGTGAGAGCGACGAAGTTCAGACCGCGCTGCTGCGCCTCCTGCAACCGCTGGGTGGGAGTGAAACCGACGGTGTACGGCGCATCGCAGGGACGCCGCGCAGCGCGGTCGGTGGTCGACGGGTCCCACGCCGTCGTCGGGTCGACGCAGGTGTCGTGGCCGTAGATCGTGTGAACGTGGAGATCGCCGGCGACCCAGAACCCGGTCGGCGGCCGTGGGCCCTGGCCCGGCGAGTCGGCGAGGACTGGCCCGGCGGCGGCCATGGCGAGCAGAGATGCCGTAAGGGCAGCGAGGCGACGCACGGAGAACGAGTTCGCCGCCGCCGCGGCCATTCCTGTCTTGTCAGGCCGACGCGCGCTTGTGCTTCCTGCGCTGGTACAGGTGCCAGAGCACAACGGCGACGAAAAGTACGGCGGCACCGATCGCGAAGTAGGTGAAGTCGCGCGAGATCGTCTCGACGTGGTTACCCGCGAGATATCCGAGCGACGTCCACAATGCGACCCACGAGGCGGCTCCGATGACGTTGAAGAGCAGGAACCGTCGCCATGGCATCTCGACTGTGCCCGCGATGATGCCGTTGAGCTGACGTAGCCCTTCGATGAACCGCGCGATCGTCACGACCTTGCCGCCGTGATCCTCGAAGAACGCCTCCGCCCGGTCGAGGCGTGCGGGCGTGACGAACAGATATTTGCCGAACCTCTCGATCAGCCGGCGGCCACCTTTGCGCCCGATGACATAGCCGACGTTGTCACCGACCACGGCGGCGGCAAAGCCGACGGCGCCAACCAGCCAGACGTTGAGATGTCCTGCCCCTGCGTACAGCGCTGCGGCGATGAGCATCGTCTCGCCCGGCAGCGGCACCCCGAAGTCTTCGAGGAAGAGGAACAGGCCGACGGCGAGATAGCCCCAGTGGTGCAGCGTCCCCTGGAAGTGGCCGAAGACCCCGGGCAGGTCCTGCTTGCTCGCCGCCGCGACGAGCCAGGCAGGTGGGCTCACAGGCCCGGCGCGCCCCACACCGGGAACCAGCGCGACAGGTCCGACTCGATCTTCAGGTCGGACCCCAGCACCGCACGCACCTGTAGCTCGCGCGGGTTGTCACGTTGGTCCTTGCCGGTGGGGACGAACGGGTACCAGGTGCCGCGCTTGTAGAGATAGACCAACCCGACCGGTGAACCGCCGTCACCGGAGAAGACCACGAGAGTGCACAAAAGTGCCGGGCCGAAGCCGGCGTCTGACAACGAGGCGTTGACCGCGTGGAGGTCGGCGACGAGGTCGGACAGGTCGCCCCCGTCACCATGCCGGGTGATCCACGAGAACCCGAACGAGTCCTTGTTCTCGGTGTACTTGTCGTTGTCCGCCTTGAGCAGCTCGTCGATCTGCTCGCGCAGACCCGCGAAACCGACGCCCTCAGCCGGCTTGACGCACACGGAACCGACGCCGGTCGCCTTGAGACCCATTCCCGCCTCGAGTGTCACGGCCGCCGACGGCAACGCGAACAGCTCGTCGAGGTCCGGTTTGGCCGGCTTCGACCGGCCGAGGATCGTGTCCAGCAGGCCCATGGGTTCAGATGACCGGCTGGCCGAGCTGGGCCGAGATCTTGGCCAGGTTGTCGAGCCGCTTCTCCAGGGACGGGTGGGTCGAGAACAGTGAGGAGATGCTGAACCCGTTGGCCAGAGCGGGCGTGAAGAAGAACGCGTTGAACGGCTCGGCGGCGCGCAGGTCCCGCGTCGGGATGCGCGCCATGTCGCCCGTGACCTTCTGCAGGGCCGATGCGAGAGCTGACGGGCGTCCGGTCAGCAACGCACCCGACCGGTCGGCGGACAGCTCGCGATAGCGCGACAGAGCTCGGGTCAGCAGGAACGAGATGCAGTAGACGAGGACCGACACCAGCATGATGACGGCCATCGCGGGAGCACCGTTGTTGTCGCGGTCGCGCCGGTCCATGCCACCGAACAGCCCGCTGTAGAACGCGAAGCGCGTGATGAGACCCGCCACCATGCCGAGGAACGACGCAAACGTCATGACTGCGACGTCGCGGTGTGCGACGTGCGACAGCTCGTGGGAGAGGACCCCCTCCAGCTCTTCGGTGTCGAGCCGGCGCATGATGCCGGTCGTCGCGCACACCACCGCGTTCTTGGGGTTGCGCCCGGTCGCGAACGCGTTGGGAATGTCGGTGTCGGCGATGGCAACCCTGGGCTTGGGCATGTCGGCGAGCGCGCACAGCCGGTCAACGATGCCGTGGAGCTCCGGCGCTTCCTCGGGCGTGACGATGCGCCCACCCATGCCGTAGAGCGCCATCTTGTCGGAGAAGTAGTACTGCACGAAGAGCAGACCGCCGGCGACGACCAGGATGAACCCGATCGACACGTGGTAGGCGATCAGCGCAGCGACGACGACGACATAGAGCAGACCGAGCAGGAACATCGTGAAGGTCATGCGCGCCACGAGGCCACGGTCGGGACGGAAACGGGAACGAGAGCGCGTGGACATCGTCGTCAGCCTGGGATCAAGCCTTCGTCACCGAGGAGCTCACGCACCTCGGCGAGCGAAGCATCAGCTGAAGGCAGGACCAGGTCGGACGGGACGATCTCCTCGTCCGGCAGAGGCCGGCCAAGTTGACGAACCCGGTTGAGCAGCGCGGCAAGCGACTGCGTGAACGCTTCGCCGTCACCACCGTCGACGGCCTGCTGTACGGCGTCGTCAAGAGCGTTGAGGGAGTCCAGCTCCGAGTCAGGTACGTCGACCTGGCCCTCCCCCAGGATGCGGACAATCACTGTTTCTCCTCGTTGGCGGCTGCCTCCGGCAGGGCCTGTGGTGCGGAACCCGAACCGGCGGGCAGCTCGCCCTTGAGCTTGGCGAGCTCGAGCTCGACATTGCTCCCGGCGGACATGCTGTCCAGCTCGCGCTGGATGTCGTCCTGCTTGCCGAGCGGGGTGCTGGCGTCGTCCAGAGCACCGCTCGCGATGAGCTCGTCCACCGCGCCGGCGCGCGCCTGCATCTGCTGGGTCTTGTCTTCGGCGCGTTGCATGGCCATGCCGACGTCACCCATCTCCTCGGAGATGCCGGACATCGCCTCGCCGATCTTGGTCTGTGCCTCGGCCGCCGTGTAAGTGGCCTTGATCGTCTCCTTGCGGGTGCGGAACGCATCGACCTTGGCCTGCAGCCGCTGCGAGGCGAGAGTGAGCTTCTCCTCCTCGCCT
>JAICMI010000179.1 GCA_025929315.1 Frankiaceae bacterium | reverse complement strand
GGCACCGTCCTCGTGGTCAGCGCGAAGAACCCCACCGCCGTCAAGGCGGTGCTGGAGCACGTCGGCATCCACCCGGACATCGTGGTCGGCGACCTCTTCGGCCACGACAAGGCGACCCCGTTGCGCGAGCACCGCGCCACGGCATACATCGGTGATCACAGCGGCGACATGCACGCGGCCAAGACCGCCGAGGTTCGTGCGATCGGCGTCGCGACGGGCCCCACCGATGCGGAAGGCCTGCTCGAAGCCGGGGCGGATCTGGTGGTCGACGATCTGGGCGACCTGGTGGCGCGCCTGGACGAGCTCACGGCCAGCTGACCCGCACCGCGTCCGCGATGGCGTCGGCACGGTCCACCCGGCAAACGATTCGATCGAATCGCCGCTCACGCGTTAATCTTGCGCCGCAAGCATCACCGCGACGCGTTCGCGCGCGCTGCTTCCTCCACGAACAATCACGCAACAGTCAAGTAGGTGTCACGGTGCCTTCCGGCAAGGTCAAATTCTTCGACTCGGACAAGGGTTTCGGGTTCGTCTCCGGCGACGACGGGCAGGACGTCTTCCTGCCCTCCAGCGCGTTGCCCGCGGGCGTGACGACGGTCAAGAGCGGCACCCGCATCGACTACTCGGTCGCCGAGGGTCGCCGCGGCGCGCAGGCGCTCAGCGTCACGCTGCGTGACGCCGCGCCCTCGCTGGCTGCCCGGCACCGCAAGCCGGCCGACGACATGGCTGTCATCGTCGAAGACGTGATCAAGTTGCTGGACGACCTGGGCAACGGCCTGCGCCGTGGCCGCTACCCCGACAAGCGCCACGCGGACAAGGTTGCTTCCGTGCTGCGTGCTGTCGCCGACGATCTCGAAGGCTGAGTCATGGCACCGAACAAGGACACCAAGCCCAAGGCCGACAAGGTCGTGCTCGGCGCGATCGAGCCGGCTCGTGAGGCGGTCGTCGCGATCGCCGAGCCCGGCGCCGTGGGCGAGCACGTGGGTTCGGTCATGATCGGTGACCGCCTCGCGATGCAGTACTTCGCCTGTCTCTCACCGGGTTACGTCGGCTGGCAGTGGGCGGTGTCGGTCGCACGGGCGCCCCGGCAGAAGTTCGCCACCGTGTGCGAGACCAACCTGTTGCCGACCGACGCAGCCGTGCTGGCTCCCGAATGGGTCCCGTATGTCGAACGCATCGCCCCAGGGGACATCGGCGCCGGCGACGAGCGCCCGTATGTCGAGGACGACGACTATCTCGAGGCCGGCTTCGAAGCTACCGGCGAGGAGGACGTCGACCAGGTCGCCTTCTTCGAGCTCGGCCTCGGTCGCCCGCGAGTGTTGTCCGCGGAGGGCCGCGAGGCCGCCGCACAGCGTTGGTACGACGGCGACGCCGGCCCCAGCACCCCGGTCGCCCAGCAGGCCAAGGCGCACTGCTCGACGTGTGGTTTCTTCGTGCCGATGCCGGGCGTACTGCGTCAGGTCTTCGGCGTCTGCGCCGGTGAGTGGTCGCCCTCGGACGGTAAGGTCGTCTCCCTGGACCATGGCTGCGGTGCGCACAGCGAGACCGAGGCACCGGCTACCGCGCCGGACGTTCTCGACGCTCCTGTCCTCGACGAACTGGCTCTCGACTTCAACTGACACCACTCCGCTCCTGACGGACCGGTTCCGGCACATCCGTCGGCAGGGTGACGCTGAGCTGG
>JAICMI010000097.1 GCA_025929315.1 Frankiaceae bacterium | reverse complement strand
GGCACAACCATCCGCGTCAACCTCGGGCCCCTCGTCCGCCGCTGGCACCGCATCAAAACCTTCGGAAAATGGACCGTGCGGCAGATCAACCGGCGCTGGGAATGGACCAGCCCCACCGGCCGCAAATACACGATCGAACCCTACGACTACAGGCTCGGACCTTAGACAGGCGTCACGTTCCACATGCTGACCACGGGTTGTTCGCGTTCCCATCCCAACCGCGACACCGTTGCGGTCTCGAGCGCTATTCGTGCTCCATCCTCCGCGGCCAAGCCGACCCATCGTGCGGCCAGCACGCGGAGGCAATGTCCATGCCCGAAAACCGCGACCGTGTCGTCGTACTCAAGCAACCGCGCGATGACGCGGTCGACGCGCGCGCCGACATCAGCGGCGACCTCGCCGCTAGGACAGCCGTCGCGCCACACCGTCCAGTCAGGCCGCGTCTCACGGATGGTCGCGGTCGTCAGCCCTTCGTACTTGCCGTAGTCCCACTCCCGCAGGTCGTCGTCGACAACTGCATCTTCAGCGAACCCGGAGAGTTCGCACGTCTCGCGCGCCCGCCTCATCGGCGAGACATACACCGCCGCGAACGACTGCGACGCCACAAAGGCGCCGATACGACGCGCCGCGGCACGGCCCGCTTGGGTCAGCGGCAGGTCGGTGCTGCCGGTATGCCGACCGGCGGCACTCCACTCGGTCTCTCCGTGTCGCATCAACCAGACTTCGGGTCGGCTCACGGCCCCTACGATGCCCGACATGGCCCCCAGAGAACTGCGCGCCACGGTGGAAGGCGGCGAACTCGTCGGTTGGGTTCGCGGGTCCGGGCCCCGTGTGCTCCTGCTGCACGGTGGTCCGGGTCTGTCGTTCGGCTATCTCGAACCGCTTGCGGATGAGCTCGGTGACGGTTACGAGATCGCGGCATACCAACAGCGCGGACTCCCACCGTTGACCGCACGTGCGCCGTACGACGTGCCTACTCAGGTCGGCGACGTGGCAAAAGTGCTCGACACGCTCGGCTGGGACCGCGCCAGTGTCGTCGGTCATTCCTGGGGCGGTCACCTCGCCATGCATGTCGCCGTCGGCCTCGCTGACCGCCTCGACCGTGTCCTGATCGTCGACCCACTGGGGGGCGTCGGTGACGGCGGCGACAAAGAGTTTCAAGCCGAGGTGCTTGCGCGTACTCCGGACGACGTGCGTATGCGCGCCGAAGAGCTCGATCAGCGCGCCATGCGGGGAGAGGGCACGGAGGACCAGCTGCTCGAGAGTCTGCGCCTGCTGTGGCCGGCCTACTTTCCGACGTGGGACGCTGCACCCCCGATGCCCGAGATCGCCGGGTCGGTCGAGGCCTACGCCAGCACGTGGGAGTCGCTTCACGCGCCGCTACCGGCGCTGGAGCGATCGTTGCCGAACATTCGCGTGCCGGTCGGCTTCGTCGCGGGCGCGTCCAGCCCTATGCCGGTCTCCGCATCGACCGACTCGGCTGCACGCATCCCCGGCGCCTGGGTCGACATCATCGATGGCGCGGGACACTTCCCCTGGTACGACGTCCCTGGCTCAACCCGGCGTGCCCTCGATCGTCTGGTGGCGTCGTCATGAGCCACACCAACATCAAGCTCTACGGCACCAACTGGTGCGGTGACTGCAAGCGCGCGAAGCAGTTCTTCGGCGAGCAACGCGTCCACTACGACTTCGTCGACGTCGACAGCGATGCCGAAGGCATGTCCTACGTCGAAGAAGTCAACAACGGCAAGCAGGTCATCCCCGTCATCCTCTTCGAGGATGGGTCGACACTGGTCGAGCCGAGCAACGCAGAGCTCGCCGAAAAGCTCGGACTGCAGACCGTCGCCAAGCGGCACTACTACGACCTCATCGTCGTCGGCTCCGGACCCGCGGGACTGACCGCCGCCCTCTACGCCGCACGCGAAGGTCTCGAGACTTTGGTCGTGGAGCGCGGGGGAGTCGGTGGGCAGGCCGGCGTCACCGAACGGCTCGACAACTTCCCCGGGTTCCCCGAGGGCGTCACCGGTGCTGAGTTCGCCGATCGGCTGCGGGCGCAAGCCGAGCGCTTCGGCGTCGAGATCCTGCAGGCGCAAGAAGTCACCGACGTCACCGTCGAGGGTCGCTACAAGTGCGTGGCGACCGGCGATGGCGAGCAGTACCAAGCCGGCGCCGTACTTCTTGCCCTGGGTTCGACCTACCGACGGCTCGGTGTTCCCGGCGAGGACGACTTCATCGGCGCGGGCGTGCACTTCTGCGCGACCTGTGACGGTGCCTTCTACCGCGGCAAGAAGGTGCTCGTCGTGGGCGGCGGCAACAGTGCCGGCGAGGAGAGCGTGTTCCTCACCCGCTTCGCCGACCACGTCACGATCGTCACGCGCGACGATGTCCTGACCGCGAGCAAAGTCGTGCAGGAGAAGGTTGCCGAGAACGACCAGATCGACGTCGTCACCAACTCGACGCCCAAGGAGTTCCGCGGCGACAGCCGGTTGAAGTCGGTCGTCCTTGAAGACACAAAGAGCGGCGATACGCGAGAGGTCGATCCCGACGGCGTCTTCGTCTTCATCGGACTCACGCCCAACAGCCAGCTCGTCAAGGACAAGGTCGCTGTCGACAAGCTCGGCTTCATCCAGACCGACATCGGGCTCGAGACGTCGATGCCGGGCGTCTTTGCCGCGGGCGACGTGCGTGCGGGTTCGACCAAGCAGGCGGCGTCCGCGGCGGGCGAGGGCGCAGCCGTCGCACTGTCGATCCGGCGGCACCTCGAGGGCAGCAGTGTCGACTCTTAACGACGTCATCGCTGTCCTGGAACGCGCGTACCAACCGGCGTGGGCCGAGTCATGGGATGCGGTCGGCCTTGTCTGCGGCGATCCGGTCGCTGCCGTGCAGCGCGTGCACTTCGCGGTTGACCCTGTTGGCGCCGTCGTCGACGAGGCGCTTGCGTCCGGCGCCGACTTGCTGGTCACGCACCACCCGCTCTATCTCGGCGGTACGACGACCGTTGCGGCGACGACGGCGAAGGGCAGCGTCGTACATCGGCTGATCGGCGCCGGGTGTGCGCTCTATGTCGCGCACACCAACGCCGACGTTGCCGACCCTGGCGTGAGTGACGCGCTCGCGGCGGCCGTGGGCCTGCGCGAGGTGCGGCCGTTGCAACCGCATGCCGACCCGAACCACGAGAAGCTCGTCACCTTCGTTCCGGCGGCAGAGGTCGACGCACTCGTCGATGCGCTCGCCGCCGCCGGGGCTGGTGTCATCGGCGACTACGACCGTTGTGCGTTCCTGTCGCCGGGCACCGGCACGTTCCGGCCGGGAGCAGCCGCCAACCCGACGATCGGCAGCCGCGGCAACGTCGAACGCGTCGAGGAGATGCGGCTCGAGATGGTCGTGCCGGCCGGACGTCGCACCGGCGTGCTGCGCGCGCTGCTCGCCGCGCACCCTTACGAAGAACCGGCGTTCGACCTCATCCCGCTCGTGGCCGCACCGAGCGGTCGCGGCCTCGGACGGGTCGGCGAGCGCGCCGAGCCGATGACCCAGAGCGCCATCACCGGGCTGGTCGCGAGGTCGCTGCCCGCGACCGCGTGGGGCGTCCGCGCTGCCGGCGACCCAGAGCGGCCGGTGCGCGCCGTCGCCGTTTGCGGCGGTTCCGGCGGCGGGCTCGCGGAGGCAGCGGCGCGCGCCGGCGCCGACGTGCTGCTCACGGCGGACCTCAAGCACCACGCGACGTCCGAGGTGATCGAGGACGAGGTGGTCGCGCTGGTCGACGCGGCGCACTGGGCGACCGAGTGGCCGTGGCTGGCGCAGGCGGCCGAGCTGCTCGCGAGTGCGGCTACGGTGGAGACGACGGTCTCCACGATCGTCACCGACCCCTGGACCGTCCACGCGGGCGGCTCCGCCTAGACCACCGAGGATCCGTGAAGGCTGCGCCCGACGACCAGCTGCGACTGCTCGATCTGCAGGCGCTCGACTCCGCCCTCGACCGCCTCGTCCACCGGCGCCGCGCGCTGCCGGAGCTGGCAGCAATCGACGAGCTGCAGGCACGAATCGGTCGGCTCGCGGACGACGTCGTACTCCTCGAAACCGAGGACAGTGACCTGGGCCGGGAGCAGTCCAAGGTCGACGCCGACGTCGAGCAGGTGCGGGCGCGGACGCAGCGCGACCAGCAGCGGCTCGACAGCGGGCAGGTCAGCTCGCCCAAGGAGCTCGAGAACCTGCAGTCGGAGATCGAGTCACTGCACCGTCGCCAAAGCGAGCTCGAGGACGTCGAGCTCGAGGTGATGGAGAAGCGCGAGGTCGTGCAGAACCGGCTGGACGAGCTGCGTCGTGAACGCGAGCAGGCGACGCTCACGCTCGCCGAGACGGAGCATCGCCGCGACTCGACCTGGGCCGAGATCGACGCCGAGGTCGACAAGACGACGACGCAGCGCGATGAGCTCGCGGCATCGCTTCCGTCTGACCTGGTTGAGCTCTATGAGAAGGTGCGCGGCTCGTCGGCCGGCGTCGGCGCCGCCGCGTTGCGTCGGGCCCAGTGTGAGGGCTGCCACCTGCAGCTCAACACCACCGATCTCAACCGCATCCGCGAGGCCGAACCTGACGAAGTGCTGCGGTGCGAGGAGTGCCGACGCATCTTGGTGCGCACCGCCTACTCCGGGCTCTGAGTCTTGCGCGTCATCGTCGAAGCCGATGGCGGCTCGCGGGGCAATCCGGGGCCGGCCGGTTACGGCGCCGTCGTGCGCGACGCCGACACCGGTCAGGTGTTGCGCGAGGTCGCGGCCGGCATTGGTGTCGCGAGCAACAACGTCGCCGAATACCGCGGGCTGATCGCCGCGCTCACTGCAGCGCTCGACCTCGGCGCGGACGAGGTCGACGTGCGCATGGACTCGCTGCTCGTCGTCAACCAGATGAAGGGCGAGTGGAAGGTCAAGCACGAGGCCATGAAGCCGCTGGCCTCCGAAGCTGCCGCCTTGGTACGACGCCTGCCTGTGGTGCGCTTCCAGCACGTGCCGCGAGCGCAGAACGCCCACGCCGACCGGCTCGCCAACGAGGCAATGGACGACGCCGCCCGTGGCTGTTCGTGGGAGGCGCGGACCGAGGTCCCCGAACCAGAGCCGGAGCCCGTAACGTCTCCGAAGCCCGGCTGGGGTGCGCCGCGCGGTCCCGCGACGACGATGCTGCTGCTGCGCCACGGCGAAACCGCGATGTCCGTCGACCGTCGGTTCAGTGGGTCCCAGGACCCGGTACTGACCGAGCGAGGTCAGGCGCAGGCAGTAGCCGCGGCCAAGCGCCTCACCGACTGGGACGTCGCAGCCGTGATTGCCTCGCCGCGAGTGCGGACGCGGGACACGGCAGCCGCGCTCGCACAGTTGACCGGGCTCGACGTCGTCATCGAGGACGGGGTCGCCGAAACCGACTTCGGCGAGTGGGAAGGACATACTTTCGCCGAGATCAGTCAGCGGTGGCCGCAGGAGCTTGCCAGGTGGATGGCCGACCCGGACGTGGCACCGCCCGGCGGCGAGTCGTTCGCGGCGACGTTCAAGCGGGTCACCGCCGCACGCGAGCGACTGGTCGACGCCTATGCCGGCAAGACCATCGCCGTGGTCTCACACGTCACACCGATCAAGGCGATGGTGCGGGATGCGCTGGACGCTCCGACGCATGTGCTGTTCCGCACACATCTCGACCCGGCCTCGATCGCCCAGATCGACTGGTACGACGGCCCGGTCGGAGTCGTCCGCCTGCTCAACGACACCGGTCACCTGCGTCCGGACCTGCTGACACGGCGTTCCATCTAATGGGCGAATGAGGCTGCGCCATTTGGCGCCGATCTCATATGCATGGTCCGTCGCTGGGTCGGCCTCGCCATGGCCGCCGCTGCCATCGTCGTGACGTCGCCCGTTCATGCGGCGGTCGCGGCCACGTTCAGCGACCCCGCGCAGAACGTCGTACCGTCGCCGTCTTACTGGTCGCTGTGTCTGGACCAGGGCCGCAACTCCCAGGCATGCACTGACCAGATCGTCCAGGCCATCGACAGCGCGCGTGCCCTCGAGGGCGTCGGGCCGATGACGTTGCCCGCTGATTTCGGGTCACTGACGACGGAGCAGCAGACCTTTGTGGTGACCAACCTGGAGCGTGTTGACCGCGGACTGCCGCCGGTCGCAGGCATGGTCGACTCTCTCAACGCTCTCGCGAGCGACGCGGCGGTTGCGGACGCGGACCCGAGATTGGCCGACTGGTCCGTGGGCCTGTTCCAGGTCAGCGGCTGGAGCAGCATCTGGGCGGGCGACCTCAACGCCCTCGCCTCCGACTACGACTGGATGTACAACGACGGCTGGGGCCCGGACGGGAGCTACAACCTCGACTGCCAGTCCGCTGGCGCGTCCGGATGCTGGGGCCACCGACACGCCATTCTTCGACCCGGCAGCCACCTGATCACCGGCGTCGGCACTCAGCTGCAGACGCACTGGATGTCGATTGCGCAGATCCTGGTCTCCGGTTCCGGCGATGATCCTGCCTTCTCCTACTCGTGGGCTGATGTCACGGGTGTGCCCGTTGCCCCGGTCAAGCTGCAGCCGAACGTGACTGCTTCCTTGAACGGACGAGCGATCGTCGCGACGGTCGACCCGGCTGAAAGCCAGGGCGTGCGGTTGCGTCGGCACACGGCGACGGGCTGGCACACCGTACGTCGTAGCGTTGCCGCCGACGTGATGATGTTCGACAGCGTCCGGAGTGGTCGTTATCGGATCGTCGTCGCGGGGACGGCCACCACGATACGAGCGGTTGCGCACCTGCGGGTTCCCTAGCCGTCCGCATAGGCTCTGAACGGTGCCGCTGCGTCACACCGTCATCCGAGGTGGAGACCTCACCGCGCCGCTCGCCGCGTTGCGCGCCGAGATGCATGTGCCGGGTGACTACCCGACGGCCGCTGTCGCTGAGGCGGAGAACGCGGCCAGGTCCTTGTCGCTCGACGGCTATGCCGATGCGCGCGATCTCGACCTGGTGACGCTTGACCCGCCGGGGTCGCGCGATCTCGACCAGGCGTTCGGCGTCAGCGCACGTGACGGCGGCGGCTACGACGTCAGCTATGCGATCGCCGACGTGGGAGCCTTCGTGACGCCGGGCGGCGCGGTCGATGCCGAAGCGCATGCGCGCGGCGAGACGTTGTACTTGCCCGACGGGCGGGTGCCTCTGCATCCGACCGTGATGTCCGAAGGCGCCGCGAGCTTGCTGCCCGGTCAGGATCGGCCGGCCGTGCTCTGGCGGTTGCAGCTCGATGCCGAGGGCGAGCTGCAGTCAGTCGAGGTACGACGCTCCGTCGTACGAAGCCGGGCGCAGCTCGACTATCCGACCTTTGAATCGACCGGCGGGGGACTGGTGCCGCTGTTGCAACGCGTTGGTGAGCTGAGACAGGCACGCGAACGCGATCGCGGCGGGGTTTCCCTGCCGGTGCCCGAGCAGGAGCTGGAACGCGTCGGTGACAAGTGGGACCTGCGCTATCGCGCGCCGCTGCCGGTCGAAGGTTGGAATGCGCAGCTGTCGCTGCTCACCGGGATGGCCGCTGCTCGGCTGATGCTCGACGCGAAGGTCGGCTTGTTGCGCACGATGCCTCCGCCCGACCCGCACACGGTGCGAAGCCTGCGCCGCAGCGCGCTCGCGCTCGGCGTCGACTGGCCCGAGTCAGCGGCTTATGCAGAGGTCGTCCGCGGCCTGGATGCGTCGAAGCCGGCGCATGCGGCCGTGTTGCGGCTGGCGTCGGTGCTGTTCCGCGGCGCTTCCTACGTCGCCTTCGACGGCACCCCGCCGGAGCAGCCCCTGCAGTCGGCGGTGGCGGCGCCCTACGCGCATGCGACCGCCCCGCTGCGCCGCCTCGCCGACCGCTACGTGTCCGAGTGCTGTCTCGCCGCATGTGCCGGCGGTCAGCCGCCGGAGTGGGTGCGGACAGCACTGCCGGAGCTGCCGGGCGTGATGGCGGACGCGGACCGGCGCGCGCACGCGATTGACCGTGCCGTCGTGGACCTCGCCGAGGCGCTGCTGCTGGAGGGACGGGTGGGGGAGCACTTCGACGGAGTCGTTGTCGAGGACCGCGTCGGCAAGAACAACCACGGGGAAGTGCAGCTGCGCGATCCGGCGGTGCGGGCTTGGCTCAACGGCGACAAGCTTCCGCTGGGCAAGGAGGTCGACGTCGTGCTCAGTGCTGCGGACGTCGCTGCCCGGCATGTCGAGTTCGTGCTGGGTTGAGGGGGCCGAACGGGTCGTCCGGCCTCGTCCGTTCAGTGGGTTCCTGCGTCGATCTGTAGCGGTGACGACGCTGATGTCGGCATCGTGGTACTCATGTCGGCTCTTCCCCGTCGGCTCGCGGTGGTCGCGGCCGTCGCGGCCGCGCTGGTCGCGCTGCCGGGGTTGCCGGCGGGAGCGAGCCGACCCGACCCGTCGCAGCGGCTGCACAAGGCGCAGGCGACAGCCGCTACGGACAAGGCGCGACTCGCCAAGGCGCAGGACCGCGTGTCCGCCGCGCAAGGTCGGCTGACCGATCTCGCCGCGACCGCCCAGCAGGCCGTCGACCGTTACAAGACAGCGCTCGGACACCTGCACACAGCGCAGGATGCCGAAAATGCCGCCCGTGTCGCGCTGGCCGCCGCGGCGGCCGACGCTGATGCGCAGCAGCAGCAGGTCAACGAGTTCGTGCGTGCGACGTACATGTCCGGCGGCCCTCTCACGTCGGTCGCGGTCGTGCTCAGCGGGCAAGGTCCGGTCGGCATCCTCGACCGAGCATCCCTGCTCGGCGCTGTGTCGCAGTCCCAGACGGACCTGCTCGCGACGCTGACCCGGGCGAGAGAGCGCGAGAGCGCGGCGGCTGACGTCGCGGCGGCCGCGACAGCCAAGGTGGCGCATGGAGTGGCGCGCATTGACGCATCGCGTCGTACGGCGCTCATCGCCATGACCAACCAGCACGTGCTCGTCACCAATCTCACCGACCAGCAGGACAACCTGGCGAAGACACTTGCGGCACACGAGTCGCAGGTAGCGGACCTCGCGCGAGAGCAGGCAGCCGCGCGGGTGCGGGCCAGGCTTGCTGCACAACGTGCGGCACTTGCCGCGTCATGGGCGGACCTGCAGGCCGCGGGCGAACAGATGCCGATGGCGACGAAGGCGCAGGGCCGCCGAGTCGTGAAGTGGGCGAAGCGCCAGCTCGGCGTTCCGTATTCATGGGCCGGCGGCGACATCCACGGTCCGACACTGGGCGCGGTGAACACCGAGGGCAACGACGCCGGGCTGCGCACGGTCGGCTTCGACTGTTCGGGCCTGACGCTGTTCGCGTGGGCGCATGTCGGCTTCCGCCTCGACCACTACACCGGCTACCAGTGGGTGGAAGGTCACCACATCGCGCTGGAAGAGCTGCGACCCGGCGACCTGGTCTTCTTCGCGCGCAACACCGCCAACCCGATGTCGATCCACCACGTCGGGATCTATGTCGGCAACGGAAAGATGATCGACGCGCCACACACCGGAGCGGCAGTGCGCTATGACGACGTGTTCGTGCCCGGGCTGATCGGAGCCGTCAGGCCCTGATCGAGCTGCGCCCACTTGTGCGATGACCAGCGTCGCGCGAGCAGTGCGGAGCGAGCGGCGAGCCAGCAGACAAGTGCCAGCCAGATGCCGGTGATGCCGAGGCTGTGGTGGACAAGCGTCGCGATGGCGAGCGGCATGAACGCCAGCAACGCGAGCACCATCGCGCCGCGCAGGGTGGCGAAGTCGCTCGCGCCGAGCAGCAGCCCGTCGTAGACGAAGGCCAGCGCAGCCAGCGGTTGCAGCGCCCCGCAGATGACAAGGCCGATCGTGGCGACGTGTCGCACGTGCGCGTCACTGGTGAAGACGTAGGGGAGCAGGGGTGACAGCGCGATCGTCGCGGCGGCGACGACGACGCTGGCGATGAGGCCAAGGCGGAGACAGCGTGCACCGATGACGACGGCGTCGTCCGTGTCGTGCCGCCCGAGGGCGGCGCCGACGTAGACCTGTGCGGGCACGGCGAGGGCGTCGAGGGTGAGGGCGAGCAGCAGCCAGACCTGCAACGTGATCTGGTGCGCGGCCAGCGTGGCCGAGCCGACCCGAGCAGCGACCGCGGTAGCGGCGACAAGCGCGGCGCCGAGAGCGATGGTGCGGACGACGAGGGCCCATCCGTCTCGCAACAGGCGCGTAAGCTCCTGCAGGTTGGGGCGGCGGAATGCGTTGAGTCTCTGGCTGCTGGCGTTAACGAACAGTGCCGCCGCGACGATTTGCGCGGTCACGGTGCCCCACGCGGATCCGGCGACGCCGGTTCCGGCGCCGTACACGAGCCCGATCTCGAGGACGAGGTTGACGATGTTGGCGATGAGAACGATGCGCAGCGGAGTTCTGGTGTCCTCGTGTCCCTGCAGGTGGCCGGTCCCCGCGAGGCTGAGCAGCAGGAACGGCATTCCCACGGCGGTGATGCGCAGGTAGGTCGTGGCGTTGTGCTGGATCGCGCCGTGGCCGCCGAGCCCGTGTGCAATAGGCGGTCCCGCGAACGCCACGAGCAGCGCGACGAGTAGGCCGAGAGCGAGAGCTACGGTGTAGGCAGTGACCGCGGCTGTCGCCACCGCTGCGTCGTCGCCGCGTCCACGGCGGAACGCGACCTCGGACGTCGTCGCCATCTGGAGGAACGCTGCGGTCCATCCGATCAGGTTGAGCACCGTGGCGGCGAGCGCGAGGCCGCCGAGAGGTGCACGACCGAGGTGACCGACGATCGCGGTGTCGGTGATGTTGTAGAGCGGGAGTACGACGAGAGTCGCAAGTGCGGGGACGGCAAGGCCGACGATGCGCCGGTCGACGTCGGTCAGTCGCAAGAGGCGCACCGAGGCATTCTCGCCGTACCCTTGATCCACGGCGGACGAGCCGGCCGGACGGCCGCGTCAGAGATCTGTCCTTTCGAGGGCGGGCTCTGCCGAGGAAAGTCCGGGCTCCACAGGGCAGGGTGGTCGGTAACACCGACCCGGGGTGACCCGCGGGAAAGTGCCACAGAGAACAGACCGCCTCCCCGCTAGCGAGGAGGCAAGGGTGAAACGGTGGTGTAAGAGACCACCAGCGC
>JAICMI010000093.1 GCA_025929315.1 Frankiaceae bacterium | reverse complement strand
GCCGACGAGCTCGCGATCTGGGCCACCGCTTGTTGGCGGCTTCTGCGGCCCGACGGCCGACTCGTCATCACGGTGCCCTCACCCACGGTTGACCATCTCCTGCACGTGGGGATGCGGCTGCACCTACTGGCCGGCATGGACGCGCACCATCACCACGGGTTCAGCCCCGATGACGTGCCCGGGATCTTCGCCGGTCAGCTGACCCTGCTGTACCGAAGCCGCTTCCAGCTGGGTCTCAACAACCTGTTCGTGTTCCGACGATGACAACGCTCGCACCGTCGCCGGTCCAGGCCGATCCGGACCCGTACGCCGCGGCCGGCGACGGCCTCGGGCGGCGCCTGCTCATTTGGCTGACGAGCAACCGGCTGTTCACAGCGATGCTCGTGATCGGGCTGTCCATGCGAGTGCTCGTCATGGTCGCTTATCCGCCGGCGTTGGAGTTCTTCGGCGACTCACCGAGCTATTTGCAGGCGGCCGACCATCTCGGTCACGTGGACATCTGGCACCCGCCTGGCTATCCGCTGCTGCTCCGAGTCGTGTCCGTCACCGGAAGCCTTGCCGTGTTGACCGCACTGCAGCATCTGCTCGGTCTGGCGGCTGCAGTCTTGGTCTATCGGCTCTGTCGTCGGTTCGGGGTCGGCGCTGTGGGCGGCACCATTGCCGCACTGCCACTGCTGCTCGACTGCTATCAGGTCGACGTCGAGCACTTCGTGCTCAGTGAGACGTTGTTCACACTCCTTCTGGTGTCGGCGATCTCGGTGGCACTGCGCGTCAAGAATCACGACGGGCTGGGCATCCCGATGGCGCTGGGCGCCCTGCTGGCGGCGCTCACCCTGACCCGGACGGTCGGCTTGTTCGTCGCCGTTGCGATCGCTCTCGTGCTGTTGGTCCAACGGGTGGGTGCCCGGCGGCTGATGGCTGCTGCTGCGACGTTCCTCGTGCCGGTGCTCGGCTACGCCCTCGCCTTCAACTCGACGTACGGCGCCTTCGGGCTGCAGGGTTACAGCGGTCGATACCTCTACGGCATGGTCGCGCCGTATGCGTCGTGCAGCAACGACGAGCTCCACGGCGCCGGCCGGATCCTGTGCCCGACAGCGCCGACCTACGCCCGGCCAGGGCTCAACCAGTTCGTCTGGCAGTCACGCGACTACGCCCGGCTGCCCGGCACGGACATCCAACGCAGCACCGTCGCCGGCAAGTTTGCCCGCCGGGCGATGCTTGACCAACCGGGCGCGACGGTGGCGACCATCGCGCGCAACGTGGCGCACTACTTCGAGCCCGGCCGCGACACGGGCGTGCGTGACTGGTTCGCCGGTTCGTGGCAGTTCCCGTTGCCCGACCGAGCACCTGCGTGGAACATCGCACCCGCCCGCACCGGCTTCCACGACGCCAACGAACACGGCGAGATCCGACTAGGCCCGGCTCGGTTCCTACGCGCCCTGCAGAACGTTCTCTACACGCCCGGACCGTTGGTCCTCGTCGCACTCCTGCTGGCTCTAGTCGCCGCGTGTCGGCGCCGTACAGAACGCGCGACGCGTGAGGGCGTGGTGCTGCTCGCCGGCACCGGGCTGTTGCTGCTGATCGTGCCGAGCGCGACCGCCGGCTTCGACTGGCGCTACCTGCTTCCGGCCCAGACGTTGCTCGTCCCGGCAGGTGTCCTGGCAGCGCGTTCGCTCTCAGCCGGCCTTGCACTGTCGCGACCGAAGTGGGCGCGACCGAAGTGGGTGCGACCAGAGTGGGCACGACCGGAGTGGACGCGGCGATGGCGAGCCTTGGCCGTGGTCGCCGCTGTCGCCGTTTTCGCGGCGACGGTTGCGGTGAGCCCGTCCGTCTATGCGGATCAGCGGTTGCGGCCCGGGACTCCTTCGGCCGTCCCCTCGACGGCAGTCGTGTCGCCGCCGCTGCGTGTGCACGTCGGCCGGCCCGTCGTGCTGGGCACCCAGTGCATGTCTGTGGCAAATGGTTACCGCACTGCCGCCGTGGCGTCGTTCCCCGTGGCTGCGAGCTACCAGGGCCGTGGCAGTGCACTTGTCGAACCGGCAGACTTCGGCGTTGCCGGGGAGGATCCCTACCAGACGGTCTACGTCGCCAACCCGGACCTGCCGGGTCTGCTCCCCGCAACTGTGCTCTCCTCCCGTTATCAGCACGTAGCCGGTCGTCTCTATCTCCGGGTGTTCGGCCGCCACGGCCGCTTGGTCTATGTCGACCCGCTCGCGGCCGGCGCCGCGGCGTGGACGTTCCAGCTCCGTTCGAGCGCGATAACCACTCAGGTCGGTGACAAATGCACGCCGGCTCCGCCGCCCCCGTTGCCGGCTCCGCGTTTCGCGCGCATCGCGCCTTTCACGACGGCATCTGGTCAACAGCTCGCATTCGGGCCGCTGCATCAGCTGCCGCCGACCGGCACCACCTACGACGTCCGCTGGCTCGGCCGGACACCGACTGACCACGCCGGGGCCTGGCATCTGCCACCCGCTTGGCAGCGGACCGCTGTTCGCTCTTTGACGCTGTCCAACCTGCAGGCGGGTGTCACCTACTGCTTCAGCGCGCGGACGCATCGACCGTCCGACAAGACGACCGCCTGGAGCGTGCCGCGGTGTGTGACTCGTCTCGAGGACGACGCGGCACTGGCGGCCAAGGGCTCTTGGCGGCGGTTCACCGGTGTCTCGAACTTCTACGACGGGACTTACATCGCCACCCGGCAGCAAGGCGCGTCGTTGACGGCCGCCGGCACCGGGCGACGCCTCGCCGTCGTTGCCTACCGGTGTCCCGGGTGCGGGGTCGTCGACGTGATGCTCGGCGGGAGCGTCGTACGCCGGTTGAACCTGAACAGCAGTCGCGCCGACCGTGGGGTGTTCACCTGGATCTCTCGCGCCTACGGCAAGCACGGCCGGGTGCAGCTGCGGGCGTCAGGCAACGGACTCGTCGTGATTGACGCGATAGGCGTGCAGCCCTAGCTCAGACACCCCAGTCAGGACGAAGCGGCATGCCGTTGGAGCCGTCTGCATCGACCTTGACCCCGAGCACCTGGTGCAGCTCGAGAGTGTGTCGCTCGAATCCGAGCCGTGAACCAGCCATGTAGAGCGCCCAGACGCGAGCTCGGCCGGCGCCGACCTCGCCGACGGCCTCGTCCCAATGCGCCGCGAGGTTGTCGCACCAGCCCGCGAGAGTCCTGGCGTAGTGCTCGCGCAGATTCTCCTCGTGCCGCACCTCGAGCCCGTGGTCCTGCATCGCGCTGACGATGACACCGACGCCCTCGAGCTCGCCGTCCGGAAAGACGTAGCGGTCGATGAAGCCGCCGAAACGGTTGGACTCCGTCGTCGTCGGCCGGGTGATGCAGTGGTTGAGCATCCGTCCCTGCGGTCGCAGCTTGCCCGCGAGGAAGGAGAAGTACGACGGCAGGTTGTCCTTGCCGATGTGTTCGGTGAGCCCGATGGAAGAGACGGCGTCGAAGTCGGTCTCGGTGACGTCGCGATAGTCGCTGTAGCGGACCTCGGCGAGGTGGCCCAGGCCATCCGAGGCAATGCGCTCCTTGGCCCACTCTGCTTGCCGGCGCGACAGCGTCACGCCGAGCGTCTGCACGCCGTAGTGCTCAGCTGCAAAACGAACCATCCCGCCCCAGCCGCACCCGACGTCGAGCAGTCGCATGCCGGACTGCAGTCCGAGCTTGCGGCAGACGAGGTCGTACTTGTGCGCCTGTGCTTCCTCGAGCGACGCATCGGCTGTCGGATAACACGCGCAGGTGTAGGTCATCGACGGACCCAGCACCCACTCGTAGAACGCGTTCGAGACGTCGTAGTGGTGGCTGATCGCGTCGGCATCACGTCGTTTCGAGTGCCGCAAGCCGGAGCGGAGCCTGCGAGCGCCGTACTCCTCCGGAGGGGCGTCCACCCAGCGCAACGCCTTGGGATCGAGATTGCGGAGCACCTGCAGACGTTCGGGCCACGTGAGGTTGCCGATGTGGTCGCTCCACACCGCGCTCAGCGCGTCGTAGAGGTCACCGTGGATCTCGAGCTCGCCGCTGACGAACGCCCTCGCCAGCCCGAGCGAGCTGGGCGCGGTGATGAGGTAGGACAACCCGCGCGGCGAGCGAAGGACCAACCGGGCGGGAGCATCGGACGGTCCCGCGCTGCTGCCGTCGTAGGCGTCGATCGCGACGGGCGCGTCCGCGAGCACCGAGCTCAGCAGTTCAGCGAGCGGGGTGCGGGCCATGGCACTCACTTCCTTCCGACGGTCTTGTCGTACAGGCCGGGAAAACGGTTGTGCGGGTCGTAGGTTTTCTTGAGCAGCTCGTAGGCGGGTCCGCCATACGCGGCCCAGAACTCATCTTCCGGATAGAAGGCGGTGGAATACAACGACTTTCGGCCGCCGAGGTCTGCAACGGCACGCTCGATCGCGCGGTTGTGGAACGGTTCGCTCTCGCCACGGGGCAGGTCGACACCGCCCCAGAAGCCGACGTTGACATATGTCGTCGACGGGTCGAGCGGATAGAGGTCCCAGGTGGCATCGGGGTCGCGCTGCTTGAGCGGGCACAACCACACCGGAGACATTCCGGTCTGTCGATCGAGAAAGTCGATGAACTCGCCCAGACGGTCCACCGGGACCTCGATGTCCTGGATGACGTATTCGATCGCCGGCTTGCCGCGTACCGAGTCGATGCGCTGCTTCACTCCGTACTTGCGCTCGAGCGCCACCAGCCGCCAGAACACGTCGGACCGCAGCCATCGCTTGGGCCACAGCCGCCGGATGGTGGGCTGCTGTGCACCGAACGCACGGGAGCACCAGAACCAGTCGGTGTCCCACCGCCACAAGTAGTCGCGCACGGTCAGCCAGTCCTCGGTTCGCGACTGAAGAGAGCGGTAATAGACCGCGTCCTTGGTGTAGTCCGACGTGTAGGGCGCGTCGTCCGTCCATGTCCCCAGCGTCAGGTAGATCTCGTGCGGACCGAACCAGACGCCGTCGAGGAAGACCTGCTCGGGCTCGGCGCACAACCTGGCGATGGCGTCTGCACAGGATGCGATGTCGTCGTACCGGATGTGGCGGAGGTGGACGAACGGCTGCACCGGCTCGAGCTCGATGCGCAGGCGCAGTGCGTAGCCCAACGACCCGTAGCTGTTGGGGAAGCCGTAGTAGAGGGCGCTGTGCTCGTTGTCCGGCGTGGCGGTGACGATGTCACCGGTGCCGGTGAGCACGTCCATCTCGACGACCGACTCGTGCGGACAGCCATTGCGGAACGAGGACGACTCGATGCCGAGTCCGGTGACGGCGCCGCCGAGGGTGATCGTCTTGAGCTGCGGTACGACGAGGGGCATGAGCCCGTGGGCGAGTGTCGCGTCGGCGAGGGCCTCGTAGGTCGTCATTCCGCCGACGTCGGCCGTGCGTGCCTCGACATCGATGTGGGTGACCGTGTCGAACCCTGATGGATCCAGTCCGGGCCCCGCCTTCGCCCGCGGGCGAAAAAGGTTGGATGTCTGCTTGCGCAGGCGCACCGGCGCGTCCGGGGGGAGCCCCGCGAACTCGGCGCGGATTCGCTCGTAGGCAAGCATCACCGCGACCCTACGGGAAGGGTGTCGTGCAGGTAATGTCCACGGCGTGAACGAGTTCAGCCGGGGTGGGTTCACCTTCGATGTCGACGACAGCGGGCCCGCCGATGGGCAGGTCATCGTCCTGCTGCATGGCTACCCGGAAAACCGGTCATCGTGGCGGGCTGTCACCCCGCTGCTGACCGCGGCCGGCTACCGCGTGCTGGCGCCGGATCAGCGCGGCTACTCGCCGCGTGCCCGTCCGCTGCGCCGCCGCGACTACCGGGTGCGCGAGCTGGTCGACGACATCCTTGCTCTCGTCGACGCAAGCGGCGCCGACAAGGTGCACCTGGTCGGACACGACTGGGGAGGTGCGGTGGCGTGGGCGTTCTCCATGCTGCACCCCGAGCGGCTGCACACCGTGACGTCGCTGACCACGCCGCACCCGCGGGCGTTCGTCGCGTCGATGGTTCGAAGCAACCAACTGCTGCACTCCTGGTACATGCTGTTCTTCCAATTGCCCGGGTTGCCCGAGATGGGCTACTCGCGGTTGGAGAAGCAGACCCGTCAAGCGCTCGCGCGCAGTGGTCTCGATGACGAGGCCGCCGACCGCTACGTCACGCCGTTGAAGGAGCCGGGCGCGGCTCGCGCGGCCATCAACTGGTACCGCGGCCTGGCGTTGTCGCGCCCTATACCCGGCAAGACGACCGTGCCCGCGCTTTACGTGTATGCGACGAAGGACATGTTCCTGGGGCGCAAGGCCGCGGACCTGACGGGCAACTATGTCGACGCGCCGTACACCTATGAGGTGATCGAGGGCGCGACTCATTGGCTGCCCGAGCAGAACGCCGACACCGTCGCGAAGCTCGTGATCGAGCATGCGTCGAAGTACGGCGCCTGACCGATCGTGCTGCGTCAGCGAGTTCGCCATCCCGTCCTGGAGGCGCAGTGGTGGTGGGCCTATGGGCGGCAACGTGCCAACGCTGAGTGGATCCTGCGGCACGCAAACGCGGTGGGTGCGCAGCCGACCGCGCTCGGCCCGGCCAAGGTCGACGCCGCCGACCTCGAGATCGGCGACCACTTCAAGATCTGGTGTGCGCATCGGCTGACGCTCATCACCGGGTGGGGACGGATCCGCATCGGTGACCGCGTGTTCATCAACAGCGGCACCGTGGTGATGAGCGTGCTCGAGGTCACCATCGGCAACGATGTCGCCCTCGCCAACGAGGTCTACATCATGGACAGCGACAGCCACGGTGTCGAAGGGCGACCGGTCAAGAACGCGCCGGTGCGCATCGGCGACGGCTCGTGGATCGGCGCTCGGGCCATCATCCTTCCGGGCGTGACGATCGGTACGCGTTGTCTCGTCGCCGCTGGTGCGGTGGTCAGTCGCGACGTGCCGGACGACACGTTGGTGGCCGGCAACCCGGCGAGGGTGGTGCGCGAGCTGGTCTACCCGGACGGCATCGCCCGGGCATGGCATGACTGACCGATGACGGCCGTTGCACGCATCGCGTCGTTGCACCGCTATCCGGTCAAGTCCATGCTCGGCGAGACCCTGTCACAGCTCGATGTGGACGAGCGCGGGGTGACCGGCGACCGCGGCTGGTCGGTCCGCACGCCCGAGAACAAGATGGGGAGCGGCAAGTCGTCCAACCGGTTCGACGCTGTCGTCGGCCTGCTCGACCTCCGGGCCGCAATCGACGACCGAGGCGCTGTCGTTGTCAGCTTCCCCGACGGCTCTGTTCACGCCGTCGACGACCCGGCCGCAGCTGCGCGCCTGAGCGCGTTGCTCGGCCGGCCGTTGACGTTTGCCGCAGAGACCGATGTCACCCACTTCGACGATGGGCCGGTCAGCATCCTTGGACGCGCCTCCGTACACGCGCTTGCGGACGCTCGTGGTGAAGAGGTCGACCCGCGCAGGTTCCGCGCCAACCTCGTCATCGACACCGACATCGCCTTCGGTGAGGACGACTGGATGGGACGGCGGGTGCGAG
The DNA here is from genome assembly GCA_025929315.1 of Frankiaceae bacterium. GTDB lineage: Bacteria > Actinomycetota > Actinomycetes > JAFAQI01 > JAFAQI01 > DATBDO01. The sequence goes on along the minus strand of JAICMI010000093.1, from coordinate 3,827 downwards.
CTGGCACCGTCGAGCTCGAGGTGATCCTGCCCTCGCCCCGCTGCGTGATGATCAACATGGCAAGTGCCGACCTTGCGGCTCAGCCGGGCAACCTCGCAGCACTCGCTCGGCTGCACGACAGCTGTCTCGGCGTCATCGCGCGCGTTGTCACGCCCGGTCGCGTTGCAACGGGGGACGAGCTCACCGTCCTGTGACACGCTGGCCGGGATGGTTCCGGCGGTCGTTCTCACCTGGATCCCGGTCGTGCTGCTGCTCGACCGCGGCGCGAGCATGACCGAGCAACGCCTGCTCGGCGTCGGCACCTGGCTGCTGCTGATCGCGCTGCTGTGGCGGGAGAACAACAGGACCCGCGCCCAGGTCGGCGTGGTCGTCGTGTTCGCGACGGCCGTCGAGTACTGCTTCGCCGGCTGGCTCGGCGTCTACGTCTATCGCCTTCACCTTCATGGCTTCAACGGGGTCCCGTGGTTCGTCCCGCCCGGACACGGCCTCGTCTATCTCGGTGCGCTGGCAATCGGCAGGTCGTCGTACGTCATCGAACGGCGACGCTGGCTCGTCCCGGCGACCTTGGCGATCGCGGGGTCCTATGCGCTGTGGGGTCTGTTGCTGTCCGGCCGGCGCGACGTGCTCGGCGCCTTCTGGTTCCTTTGTCTCGCGTTCTTCCTGCTCAAGGGGCGGCAACCGCTGGTCTTCGTCGGCGCCTTCGTGGTCGTCACCTATCTCGAGCTGCTCGGCACCGGCCTCGGCACCTGGACGTGGCAGGTGCGTGACCCGATCCTCGGGGTCGTAGCGATGGGCAACCCGCCGTCGGGTGCGGCCGGGGGTTACGGGTTCTTCGACGCCGCCGGCTTGCTGTTTGCGCCGCGAATCGTCGCGCTACTTGCGCGGCGGCCCCGCCGGGTCGCGAAGGGCGGCGAGGACCTCGTCGTGCAGCAGCCCGTTCGTGCACACCACGCTCCCGCCGTCGGGACGGCCGACGCCTGACAGGTCGCTGAACCGGCCACCTGCCTCCTCGACGATCGGCTGCAGCGCGGCGAGGTCCCACAGCGACACCTCGGGCTCGCACGAGATGTCGACGGCGCCTTCGGCGACGAGCATGTGCGACCAGAAGTCGCCGAACGCCCGCGTGCGCCAGACCCGACTGGACAGGGCGAGCAGAGCGTCCTGGCGCTCGCCCCATCCGGACAGGCTGGAGTAGCTGAGGAACGCGTCGTCGAGCGTGCTCACCCGCGAGGCGGTGACGTGGCGTTCACGCCCGTCGTACGACGTCCACGCGCCGCCACCTCGAGCTGCCCACCAGCGCCGTCCGAGGGCCGGGGCGGAGACGACGCCCACCACGACATCGCCGTCGACGCGCAATGCCAGCAAGGTCGCCCAGACGGGTGCGCCGCGCACGAAGTTCTTGGTGCCGTCGATCGGGTCGACGATCCATTCACGTCCCGACGCGCCGGAGGCGCCGTACTCCTCACCGATCACCGCGTCGTCCGGGCGATCGGCGCTGAGCCGCCGTCGCAGTGCTGTCTCCACTGCGCGGTCCGCGTCAGTGACGGGAGTGAGGTCAGGCTTGGTCTCGACAACGAGATCTCGCGCGCCGAACCTGTCCGTCGTGATGTTGTCGGCGCTGTCGGCCAGCTCGCGGGCAAGCGCCAGGTCCTCGCTCCACGCTGACGCCGCCGCCACGCAGGTCACCCTAGCGGTTGCCGTAAGTATCCCTTCTCTGTATAGGAATTCGTCACGCCGCGTAATTGAGCCTCAGGACGACCCGCGGGAGAGCGGTTCGGTTGGAACGCCGGTCACGTTGCCGATCACTCGGACTACGGCGTCATGAACGGCGGGCAGCCATGTCGGGAAGTCGAAGTACGGCGTCCGTTCGGTCTCCGCAATCTTTACCTGCAAGGTCATAGGGCTTTTCACGTACACCTTGTGCAGACACGGCTCTTTGAACACGAAGTCCATGACTGGTGTGCCCTGACTCAACGGGCTAAGAATCATCGTCACCTTGCCACCCGCGTCCAGGTGGGCTTGATCCCAACGCCACTCATTGCCTTCGGGGATCACCGCAGCGACATGAATGACGTGGTGCTTGTCAACGATGTCCAACTCGTTGACGGACCACAGGAAGTGGTTCGTGATCGGCTTTCCGTCACTTCGGTTGTATGGCTGCGCTCGCTCGATCGCTGTAAAGGCGTCCTTGCCGACACCGGCGAGTTTCGTGAGAGCGACCTTCTGGAACCAGCCCCAGTCCTTCGCGATGGGGAACTCATGTTTGTCACCGGGGACGGCCCCGTTGGCGATGACGAGCTGCCAGACCATGTTGTCGAGGGCGGACCGCAAATGGTGGACGGCCTCGCCGATGGCGACCCCCCACCACGGCGGGATCTCCCAATCGAAGTAGACCTTCGCGGCCTGATGCCGTTCGTTCTCTTGCTCGACGACGACTCGGTTTCTATCGAGATTGGGCGCGAAATGGTTGTAGGACCGGAGCAGGTCATCAATGTGTTTCCTGGTCCGTGTGAGCCGTTCCCCAATGGGGGCGAAGTTGAAGTCAGGCACGGCGTAACCTCGGGAGGCGATGGCGACGAAGAAGGAACCGACACAGCAGACGCCGGGCGGGGCCACGATCCCCGTACCGAAGCGCAAGGACGTGCTCGGTGATCTCGCCAAGATTGCCAAGGCTCGCCCCCGTGATGATGAGTCAGACGCGAGTGAAAGCGGCGCGGAGCAACAACAAAGCGAATAGCGCAGGGCCTTCGCCGTCCTGGTCGCGGTGGTTGTACCGCCACACGTACTCGTTCAGGTACCCCTGCAAGTGCTTCGCGGAGACCATGTGATGAGTCCCCGCCAAGCCGCGCTTCACCAACGACCAGAAGCCCTCAATGGTGTTGGTGTGAATGTCTCCGCTCACATAGATCCCGTCGTTGTGCCGGATCGTCTTGTGGTCGAAACCGTTGCGCGAGAGCGTCCGGTACGCGCCCCACTCGTCGGTGTATACGACCGACTCGGGAACCACGTACTTGACGACATGCGGCAGCAACGTCGCGGCGTTCGTCTGGTCAACGTGGACCGCACGTACACGGCCCTGACGCTCGACCATGCCGAACACCGGGCGCTTCGTCTTGTGCCCCACGGGCGGGCGACCGGGACGGCCACCGACCGCAGAGCGGCGAGGGCCGAGACCCTGCTCGCGTCGTGCCCGCGCCTCGGAGGGCGTGAGGACCGGCTGCCGACGAGAGCCACGACGCTTGCCGCCGACGTAGGTCTCGTCCATCTCGACCTCACCGGACAGCGGCTCGTCGTCCTGCACCATCAGTTCGTTGCGGATGAGGTGGAACATGCGCCACGCCGTCTTGTAGGTGACGCCCAACTCCCGCTCCAACTGCTTCGCGGAGATCCCGCAACGAGTGCTGGTCATCAGGTACATCGCGTAGAACCACAGGTGCAGCGACGTGGACGACTTGTGGAAGATCGTTCCCGCTGTCGGGTGGACATGCAGCCCGCACGCGTTGCACGTCCACGACTGGCGCTGCTGCTTCGTCACGTAGCGGGAGAACTTGCGGGTCTGTGCACACCGCTCGCAGTACGCGTGCTCCCCGTCCTCGGCGAAGCGGGTACGCCACAGCCACTCAAGGCAGGTCGCGTCGTCGGGGTAGTCGGCCATGAACTCCATCAGGGAGTAGCGCGACTCAGACGACTTCGCCCGCTTGGGCTGGTTCCTGTTCACCGGAGGCATAGATGAAGTGTGCCTCATCGCTCCAGCGGGCCCACCACTCGGCCATCTTCTGGCGAGCGATCATGCGCAGGTCGTGCAGCGTGCGCTTGCGGCTCATACG
>JAICMI010000032.1 GCA_025929315.1 Frankiaceae bacterium | reverse complement strand
GGTGGTCTGGGGTCGCGAGTGGGACGAGCTGCTCGCGCGCGACACCGACGGCGTTCTCGTCAACGTCATGAACACGACGCCGGACGGGCAGTTCCAGAAGTACTCCGTGAGCGACGGTGCGTTCATCCGCGACGACTTCTTCGGTCGTGACCCGCGGCTGCGCAAGATGGTCGAGAGCCACAGCGACGAGCAGCTCACCAAGCTCTCCCGCGGTGGTCACGACTATCGCAAGGTCTACGCCGCGTTCAAGGCCGCTCGTGAGCACGTCGGCCAGCCGACCGTGATCCTCGCCCAGACCATCAAGGGTTGGACCCTCGGCAAGGACTTCGAGGCCCGCAACGCGACGCACCAGATGAAGAAGCTGACCAAGGCCGAGCTCAAGGCGTTCCGCGACCGGCTCTATCTCGAGATCCCGGACAAGGAGCTCGAAGGCGACCTCCCCCCCTACTACCACCCGGGCAAGGACAGCGACGAGATCCAGTACATGCTCGAGCGGCGGCGCGCTCTCGGCGGTTTCCTGCCGTGCCGCGTCAACCGCTCCAAGCCGCTGCAACTCCCGGGCGACAAGCCCTACGAGCAGTTCAAGAAGGGTTCCGGCAAGCAGCAGGTCGCGACGACGATGGCGTTCGTGCGACTGCTCAAGGATCTGATGAAGGACAAGAACATCGGTCCTCGCTTCGTACCGATCGTTCCCGACGAAGCGCGCACGTTCGGCATGGACGCGATGTTCCCGACAGCAAAGATCTACTCGCCACACGGTCAGCGCTACGACGCGGTCGATGCCGAGTTGTTGTTGTCCTACAAGGAAGACACCCGCGGTCAGATCCTGCACGAGGGCATCACCGAAGCGGGCTCGATGGCGTCGGTGATCGCTGCCGGCACGTCCTACGCGACGCACGGCGAGCCGATGATCCCCGTCTACGTCTTCTACTCGATGTTCGGCTTCCAGCGCACCGGCGACCTGATGTGGGCTGCGGGTGACCAGATGACCCGCGGCTTCCTGCTCGGCGCCACCGCCGGCCGTACGACGCTCAACGGCGAAGGCCTGCAGCACGAGGACGGGCACTCACAGCTGCTGGCGTCGACCAACCCGGCGTGCGTCGCCTACGACCCGGCGTTCGCTTATGAAGTCGCGGTCATCACCCGCAACGCGCTCGAGCGCATGTACGGCGAGGACCCGGACAACGTCTTCTACTACCTGACCGTCTACAACGAGCCCGCTCCCCAGCCGCCGATGCCCGAGATCCCTGTTACCAGTGACGGGGGCATCGAGGAGCAGATCATCAAGGGCCTCTACCGCTACGCACCGGCACCCGAGGTAGCCGGTAACGGAGACGCACCACGCGCCCAGCTGATCTCGAGCGGCACCGCCATCCACTGGGCACTCGGCGCGCAGAAGCTGCTCGCGGACGACTGGGGCGTCGCGGTCGACGTCTGGAGTGCCACGTCGTGGAACGAGCTGCGCCGCGAGGCGCTCGACTGCGACCAGCACAACCGCACCGCCGGGCTGAGCGGCGATGACGAGGACCGTCGCGTGCCGTTCATCACGCGGCAGCTCGACGGCTCCCCCGGCCCGGTCATCGCAGTCAGTGACTGGATGCGATCGGTGCCCGACCAGATCGCGCCCTGGGTGCCCAACGAGTGGGCCTCCCTGGGCACCAACGGGTTCGGGCGATCGGACACCCGCCCGGCGCTGCGCCGCTACTTCAACGTCGACGCCGAGTCGATCACGCTCGCGACCCTCCTCGAGCTCGCCCGGCGCGGCGAGGTCAAGCGCGAGGCACCCAAGGAAGCGATCGAGAAGTACGGCCTCTAACGAGTTGCGGCCGTGGTGTGCGCGCTAGCGATCACCACGCGCAGCTGCTGCCTTGTGGTGGTGGTGATGATGATGCGACTTGTGGTGGTCGCTCAGCGGCGTCGTCTTCGTACCCGCGAACGGGGCACTGACGAGCACGGCGGCCGCCAGCGCGGCGGGCAGGGTGGCGGCAATGGACGCGCCCATCCAGGTCTTGCGCTCCACTGGTCCTCCACCCGGTCCCAAAGTCTCGATCGGGATGCCCGTAATGGTCGGCATCTATGCCTTTTGTGGGGCGATCGGCCGGGGTAGCCCGTGTCCATGGAACGGGGCAGCGACAAACACAGTCCGATGCGGGATGACCAGCTCAAGCACGAAACGGAGGGCCTGGTGCGCTCCGGTCACGGCACGCACGCCGAGGAGTGGAAGGATCCCGAGCCGTCCGGCGAGGACCAGCCGGACGCCGACAAGGCCCCGGACAGAACGCTGCACGGCGGCACGCCGCCGGGGATGACCGACGACGACGTCGATGGGCGCGCGGAGGTCGCGACCTATCTCGGCAAGGACAGCTACCCGATGGTGCGCGAGCAGATCATCAACCTCGCGATCGACCGGCAGGCGCCGGTCCGGATCGTCGACCTGCTGCGCGAGCTTCCGTCGGGGCGGGAGTTCCACAACGTCAACGAGGTCTGGACGGCGGTCGGAGGGCACGTGGAGTCCGACCGGTTCTAACCGGCGTCGCCATCGCTGTTGCCCTAGTACTTTCGGGCGGAGTTGGTGGCCCGTTCCTCCCGTTTCTGCCCGGAATCGGTGCGTTGCGCTCATGTCTGCGGCAAGTTGAGCCGAGGATGCACGCATCCGAGGGGAGCAACGATGGGCCGCCGACGCACTGCCGTCATCGAGACGCTCGATGAGCACCCCAACCTGCCCGAGATTCTCGGCGTGCTCGCCCAGCTTCCCCACGTCACCGACACCGACCTCGAGCGGCTCGCTGACGCATGGCACAACACGGTCGGCCTCGCCGAGGCCCGGGCACGCGCGCTCGACCCCGACTGCCCACTGGTCCTCGAAGTCCTCGCCGCGTTCGAAGCCGTGCAGTCGTTGTTCGCCGACGACATCGAGGGCAACGACGACTTCGCCAACGTCGATGCCGAGATCGCGACTGTGGCGCTCAAGGCCATCCGCGACGCGATCGCGGCCGCTTATGCGCGGCCGGTGCTCTCGCGCAACGAGCACATCGCGCTGATGACGGCCTGGCGCGCGGTCTACCCCACCGACCTGGTCGACGAGCCTGACCTGGGTGGTCGCTCCGCCGAGGTCAAGGCGTTGCTGCAGGCCATGCCACTGCTCGCGACCCGCTGCCACGACGCCGGCGCCGCCTCGCTGTACGACTCCATCCTCGCGATGAGCTGGACCCTCGACGAGGACGTGCGCTCCGTCGCCCGCGGCGAGGCCTGGCACGCCGCGGTCCTCACCAACCGTCGCCGGGTGTGGAGCCTGGTACGACGCAGCGGCGCCGAAGGCATCGGCCGCTACTGCTCGCAGTGCCGGACTCGGTCGGACGACCACGACACCGTCCGAGTGCTCGCCTTGTGCCTGGACGCGGCGTGTGCGCTGCTGGTCGCGGACGCGATCGACGACAACCTCGTGGACGTGCTGATCCTGCCCGTGCAGGCGCTCATCCCCCGCCAGCGCACCGGCGACTAAGCCAAGAACGGCAGTTGAGTGCGACGTTTTGTACCTCGGCGGGGGGTCCGGGAGGTAGAAAACGTCGCACTCAACCAGGTGGTTACTTAAGGTCGAAGCGGTCTAGTTCCATGACCTTGGCCCACGCGGCGATGAAGTCCTTGACGAACTTCTCCTTGTTGTCGTTCTGCGCATAGACCTCGCTGATCGCACGCAGCTGGGAGTGGGAGCCGAAGACGAGGTCGACGGCAGTCGCCGTCCACTTGAGCTTGCCGCTCTTGCGGTCATAGCCGTCGTAGGCGTACTCCTCCGCGCCGCCCTTCCACTCGGTGCCCATGTCGAGCAGGTTGACGAAGAAGTCGTTGGTCAACACCCCGGGCTTCTTGGTGAAGACGCCGTGCTTGGACTTCCGCGAGTTGGCACCCAGTGCGCGCATGCCACCGACGAGCACCGTCATCTCCGGCGCCGTCAGCGTCAACAGGTTGGCTTTGTCGAGCAGCAGCTGCTCCGGGGCGAGCTTGATCCCGGAGCGGATGTAGTTGCGGAAACCGTCCGCGCGCGGCTCGAGCACCTCGAAAGACTCGACGTCGGTCTGCTCCTGCGACGCATCGGTGCGGCCTGGCGTGAACGGAACCGTGACGTCGTAGCCGGCCTTCTTTGCCGCCTGCTCCACCGCAGCACAACCGCCGAGCACGATGAGATCCGCGATCGACACCTTCGTCTTGCCGCTGTTGAAGTCTTGCTGGATCGCGGTGAGCTTCTTGAGCACCTTTTCGAGCTCGGCCGGTTCGTTGGCCTCCCAGTTGCGCTGGGGGTCGAGTCGCAACCGACCACCATTGGCCCCGCCGCGCATGTCGGTGCCGCGGAACGTTGAGGCGGCAGCCCACGCGGTGGACACCAGCTGCGCCGTCGACAACCCGGACTCGAGCAGCGTGGTCTTCAGCGCGGCAATTTCCTTCTTGCCGATCAGCTTGTGGTCGACCGGCGGCAACGGGTCCTGCCACAGCTGCGCCTCCGGCACCCACGGGCCGAGGAAGCGCGAGACCGGACCCATGTCGCGGTGCAGCAGCTTGTACCAGGCCTTGGCGAATGCGTCCGCGAGCTCGTCGGGGTGCTCGAGCCAGCGCTTCGTGATCGGTCCGTAGATCGGGTCCTCGCGCAGTGCGATGTCGGTCGTGAGCATCGTCGGCTTGCGCTTCTTCTTCGGGTCGAACGGGTCCGGGATGATCTCCTTGGCATCCTTGGCGACCCACTGCTTCGCGCCGGCCGGGCTTTCGGAGAGCTCCCACTCGTAGCCGTAGAGCAGCTCGAGGAACCCGTTGTCCCACTGCGTCGGCGTCGCCGTCCACACGACCTCGAGACCGCTGGTGATCGCGTCGCCGGCCTTACCGCTCTTGTAGGCGCTCTTCCAGCCGAGACCCTGCTGCTCGATCGGCGCACCCTCCGGCTCGGGACCGACGAGGTCGGCGTTGCCCGCGCCATGCGTCTTGCCGAACGAGTGGCCCCCGATGACGAGGGCAGCCGTCTCTTCGTCGTCCATCGCCATCCGGCGGAACGTCTCGCGAATGTCGCGCGCAGACGCCAGCGGGTCCGGGTCGCCGTTGGGGCCTTCGGGGTTCACATAGATGAGCCCCATCTGTACGGCGCCGAACGGACCGGAAAGCTCACGTTCGCCGCTGTAGCGCTCATCGCCGAGCCAGCTGTCCTCGGGCCCCCAGAAGATCTCCTCCGGCTCCCAGATGTCGGAGCGACCGAAGCCGAAGCCGAAGGTCTTGAAGCCCATGTCCTCGAGCGCAGCGTTGCCCGCAAGCACCAGCAGGTCGGCCCATGAGATCTTGTTGCCGTACTTCTGCTTGACCGGCCAGAGCAGCCGGCGCGCCTTGTCGAGGTTGGCGTTGTCCGGCCAGCTGTTGAGCGGCGCGAAACGCTGCGAGCCATCGCCGGCGCCGCCGCGGCCGTCCTCGATGCGGTAGGTGCCGGCCGCGTGCCAGCTCAGCCGAACGAACAGCGGACCGTAGTGGCCGTAGTCGGCGGGCCACCAGTCCTGCGACGTCTTCATCACCTTGACGAGGTCGCGCTTGAGCGCCTTGACGTCGAGGCCTTCGAAGTCCTTCTTGTAGTCGTAGTCCTCCCCCATGGGGTTGGACCGCGGCGAATGCTGGTGCAGGACCTGGAGGTTCAGCTGTTCGGGCCACCAGTCCCGATTGGTGTGCGGCCGATGCGCCTTCGGCTCGGGAGGCTTGATTGCCGGGTTTTCGCTTTCAGACACTTCGGTCCCTTCCTTCTCTGTTCTCTTGCGGGCGGAGCACGACGCACTCAGAGCAGCGGCCCCAGAAAACAACTTCTGCTTCGTCGATGTCGTAGCCCGCGTCGTCAGCTGCCGTCAGACACGGGGTGTAGCCCACTGCGCAGTCGACATCGACCATCCGGTTGCAGTCACGACAGACCAGGTGGTGGTGGTTGTCGTCGACCCGGTCCTCATAGCGAGCGGACGACCCGGCCGGCTGAATACGACGCAGCAGACCCTTTTCGGTCAGGGCGCCGAGAGCGTCGTAGACCGCCTGGCGGGAGATCGCCCCGAGGTCGGCGCGGACGATCTTGTCGATGTCATCCGCGGTGCTGTGCGGTTGGACGGCGATGGCACGGAGCACAGCCAGACGCTGCGCGGTCACGGCGAGCCCGTTCTGACGGAGCAGGACCGTAGGGTCGATCTGCCCGTCCACGACTGCCATGTCCCGCACTCTAATACTGGACTAATCCAAGATCTTGACCAGGTCCTCTACTGGCTTGGTGTTGATGATCCGGTCCGCAGGTACGCCGCACTCCTCGGCGCGTGCGCACCCATAGACCTGCCATTCGAGCTGCCCCGGCGCATGCGCGTCCGTGTCGATCGAGAACATGCAGCCCATCTCCAGTGCAAGCGACAGCAGGCGCTTGGGTGGGTCGAGCCGCTCCGGCCGGGAGTTGATCTCGACGGCGACGCCGAACTGTCGGCACGCTTCGAACACGATCTCCGCATCGAACTGCGACTCCGGCCGACCGCGGCCGACTACGAGTCGGCCGGTGCAGTGACCGAGCACGTCCATGTGCGGGTTGGCGATCGCTGTGACCATGCGCCTGGTCATGTCATCCCCCGCCATGCGCAGCTTTGAATGCACTGACGCGACGACGACATCGAGCTGCTCCAACAGCTCCGGTTCCTGGTCCAGCGCGCCATCGTCGAGGATGTCGACCTCGATGCCGGTGAGGATCCGAAAGGGTGCCAGCTTGTCGTTCAAGTTGGCGACGATCTCGAGCTGTTGGCGCAGCCGTTGCGGCGACAGTCCGTTGGCAACCGTGAGCCGCGGCGAATGGTCGGTCAGCGCGACGTAGTCGTGACCCAGATCCCGCGCCGCAAGCGCCATCGTCGCGATCGGCGACCCACCGTCGGACCAGTCGGAATGCGTGTGCAGGTCGCCACGAAGCTGCGCGCGGAGCTCGCCACCGCTATCGGCTAGGGGCGCCGCTTTGCTTTCCAGGTCCTGCAGATAGTCAGGAGCCTCGCCGGCGGCAGCTTGCCCGATGACGGCTGCGGTGACCTCACCGATGCCGCTGAGGTCACGCAGGGTCCCGTCGGTCAGCCGGCGCTGGAGCTCTCCCGGCGCCAAACCGGCTACGACGTCCGCGGCCCGACGGAACGCCTTGACCCGATAGGTCGGCTCGCGCGTTCGCTCGAGCAAGTAGCCAATGCGGTGCAGCGCATCCACAGCACGGCGCGCATCGTCGTCCATAAGACGCGACGCTACCGACGAGTCTGGGAGAGGCTGCACCCCGTGACCCCGCCCACGACGCCACGTGTGAAGGCCGCGACGGTCAAACGCCTGCAGCGTGCGGCCGCACCAATCGCCGCCGAAGCCGTGACGCGCATGGAGATGTCATTGCCCTGGTTTGCCGCGATGTCCCCTAACCAACGGTCGTGGATCGGCCTCGTCGCACAGGCGGGCGTCGCAAGCTTCGTGGAGTGGCTCGACCATCCGCACGCGGAGCACGACGTCACCGGCGGCGTCTTTGCCACTGCGCCGCGTGAGATGGCTCGGGCCGTCACTCTGCAGCAGACCGTCGAGCTCGTTCGGGTCGCAGTCGAAACCGTGGAAGACCATGCACCCGACGTTGCTGTGAAGGGAGACGAAGAACGACTCCGTGAGGCAGTGCTGCGATACAGCCGCGAGCTCGCATTCCAAGCCGCTCTCGTCTATGCACGGGCCGCCGAGGAGCGGGGCGCATGGGATGCACGGCTCGAAGCATTGGTCGTGGACGCCGTCGTCGTCGGTGAAGCAGACAGCGAGCTGTTGTCGAGAGCGACCGCCCTCGGCTGGACCGAACACACCGCGGTCGTCGTCCTCGCCGGCGCCGTCGGCAGCAGCGACCAGGAACATGCCATCGACGAGATGCGACGGCTCGCGAGACGGGACGGCTTCGACATCCTGACGAGCGTCGATGGGCGTCGCCTTGTCTGCGTCGTCGGCGTCGACGGCGATCCGATGCCAACGGCACGACTGTTGAGCGGCCTCTTCGCACCCGGACCCGTCGTCATCGGCCCCACTGTCAGCGATCTTGCCGGTGCCCCCGACTCAGCACGAGGGGCACTCGCCGGCCTGGACGTCGCCGCCGCCTGGCCCGCAGCGCCCCGCCCGGTGCCGGCCACGGCACTGCTGCCGGAACGCGCGATCGCAGGCGACCCGGAGGCTCGAGCCACTTTGGCAGATATCCACAGGCTGCTCGCCGGGACCGACGGCACGCTCGTCGACACGCTCTCGGCCTACATCGACGCCGGCGGAGCCCTGGAGACGACCGCGCGAGCCCTGTTCGTCCACCCGAACACCGTTCGCTACCGCTTGCGACGGGTGGCCGACCTGACCGGGTTCGCTCCCACCGACCCTCGGGACCGGTGGGCGTTGTCCATCGGCCTTACCCTCGGGCGGCTCATATCTCCCGACGCGCCAGATGAGAGCTCTTTGTAGGAAACCTCCAAAGGTTGCCGTCGAGGTCTGTGCGCGGCAACATGCCGCAGGACGGCGGTCATTCGGTTGTGTAGGGACGTGCTCGCCCTCCTCTGTCCCGGTCAGGGCTCGCAATCGCCCGGCATGTTGACCCCCTGGCTCGAGATCGAGCCGGTCGCGGAACAACTGCGCTGGGCGGCCGCCATCACCGGCCTCGATCTGGTCGGCGTCGGCACGACCGGTGATGACGAGGCCGTCCGCGACACCGCCAATGCGCAACCGCTTCTCGTCGCTCTTGCACTCGCAGTCGCAGGTGCGATCACGACCGGCGACGCGGGTCCCTCGGTCGTCGCGGGACACAGCGTCGGCGAGTTCGCTGCAGCGGCTCTCTCCGGCGCCTTGACGGCAGAGGTCGCCCTCGTCCTCGTCCGGGAACGCGGCGCGCTGATGGCCGCTGCGTCACGTCGCGCACCAACAGGCATGTCAGCGGTGCTGGGCGGTGACGCCGATGACGTCCAACGCACACTGGGCCGGCTGGATCTGATTGCGGCCAACGTCAACGGCGCAGGTCAGGTAGTTGCTGCTGGACGACTCGACGCGCTCGGTCGATTGGCTGCGCTGCCGCCGGAAGGCGCACGTGTTCGATCGTTGTCCGTCGCGGGCGCATTCCACACACCGTTCATGGAAACAGCGCGCGCCGGACTCGCCGACCGGGCAAGTGCTGCCCCATACGCCGACCCCACCCGGCTCGTGATCAGCAACGCTGACGGCGCGGTCGTCAACGACGGACGCGAGCTGTTGCGCCGGCTGGTCGCGCAAGTCGCGTCACCCGTGCGCTGGGACCTGTGCATGCAGACGATGCACGACCTGGGCGTCACCGCGGTGATCGAGCTGCCGCCGGCGGGCACGCTGACCGGGCTGATCCGGCGCACCATGCCATCGGTGGAGACGGTGGCCATCAAGAGCCCTGCCGACCTGGCCGCTGCCCGCGCACTCGTCGAGCAGCATGCAGAGCCGGCAAACGGGGTCGCACCGGCCTGGCGACTTGCCGTCGCACCGGTTGCCGGCACGTTCCGCCCCTCGACGATCGACCTCGGTCAGACAGTTGCCGCCGGAACGACGGTCGGAGCGGTGGTCTCCCAAGCACGTGAGTCAAGTGTCGAGGCCGTCCACGGCGGCGTGCTCGTCGAATGGCTGGCCGAGGACGGCGACCCGGTCGCGCCAGGCCAGCCCATCGCGCTGCTTCACCCGGAGCCGACGCCCGCATGACGGCCAGCGTTCTGCGCCACGCGCGCATCAGCGGAGTCGGGGAGCACCGTCCCGCGCAGGTCTTGTCGAACGACGACCTCGCCGCAAAGGGTCTCGACACCACCGACGAGTGGATCCGCACCCGCACGGGCATCAGCAGCAGGCGCGTCGCGGCTGCAACCGAGTCCGTCATCACCATGGGCGCCGATGCCGCAGCCAAGGCGATGGCCGAAGCAGGTGTCGACGCTGCCGAGATCGACCTGCTGGTGCTCGCCACGTGTTCGATGCGAAATGCAATTCCAGGTGGCGCAGCACGCATCGCGTCTGCGGTCGGTGCACGAGGCATCGGTGCGTTCGACCTCAACGCGGCGTGCGGCGGCTTCTCCTATGCGCTGTCCGTCGCCGCTGACGCCGTGCGCTGCGGAACCGCGCAGCGCGTGGTCGTTGTCGGCTCCGAAAAGCTCACCGACTGGATCGACTGGACTGATCGCGGCACATGCATCCTGTTCGGTGACGGCGCCGCGGCCGTCCTGGTTGAACCGTCCGACTCCATGGGCATCGGCCCCGTCGCATGGGGCAGCGACGGCGACGGGCACGCGCTCGTCGGCGTACCCGAGGGCGACTGGGCGATCCGCATGGACGGGCAGGCCGTCTTCCGCTGGGCCACCACCGAGCTGACACCGGTCGCTCGACGCGCGTGCGAGCTGGCGGGCATCACCACTGACGAGCTCGCGGCGTTCGTGCCACACCAGGCCAACACGCGCATCGTCGCCGCGATGGCACGTGCGCTGCGACTGCCGGAAAGCGTCGTCATCGCGCACGACATCGCCGAGACCGGCAACACCTCCGCCGCCTCGGTGCCGCTGGCTCTGTCACGGCTGATCGCCAGCGGTCAAGTCAAGAGCGGCGACCCGGCGCTGCTGCTCGCGTTCGGTGCCGGCCTCACCTACGCCGGACAGGTCATCCGCATCCCGTAACACCACCAACCAGAAGGAGCACTACGCATGACCGAGCAAGACATCCTCAACGGCCTCGCGACGATCGTGAATGAGATTGCCGGCGTACCTGTTGGTGACGTGACGCCCACCAAGAGCTTCATCGACGACCTCGACGTCGACTCGCTTGCCATGGTGGAGATCGCCACCGCCGCTGAAGACCACTTCGGCGTGCGCATCCCCGACGACGACCTCAAGGACCTTCGCACCGTCGGTGACGCTGTCGCCTACATCGAGAAGGCCGGCGTCGCCGTATGACGTTGCCGTCTGGCGCGCGGAGCACGACTGGCGCCCCGCGCACTGTCGTCATCACCGGGCTCGGTGCGACGACGCCGCTCGGCGGCGACCTGCCGTCGACGTGGGACGCGTTGCTCGCGGGCCGATCCGGCATCGGACGGCTCGACGAGGAGTGGGCGGCCGACCTGCCGGTGCGCATCGCCGGTCAGGCGGCCGTCGACCCACAGGCTCAGCTCGACCGCGTCGAGGCACGCACGCTCGACCGGTCGCAGCAGTTCGCGCTCGTCGCCGCCCGCGAGGCGTGGCGGGACGCGGGCTTGGGCGCCGACAGCGTCGATCCCGAGCGGTTGGCCGTGGCCGTCGCCAGCGGCATCGGCGGCATTCTGACACTGCTCGCGCAGTACGACGTCCTCCGCGAACGCGGGGCACGGCGGGTGTCGCCGCATCTGGTGCCGATGCTCATGCCCAACGGACCTGCGGCAACGGTGGGCCTCGAGCTGGTCGCGCGCGCCGGTGTGCACGCGCCGGTTTCGGCCTGCGCCAGCGGCGCGGAAGCGATCGCCCTAGCGCTCGACCTGCTGCGGGCGGGACGCGCAGACGTCATCGTCGCCGGCGGCGCAGAGGCCGCGATCACGGCGTTGCCGATCGCCGGGTTCGCGTCCATGCGCGCCCTGTCGACGCGCGACGAGCCCGAGGCCGCGTCGCGGCCGTACGACAAGGGCCGCGACGGCTTCGTCCTCAGCGAGGGCGCCGCAACTCTCGTGCTCGAAACCGAAGAGCACGCGAGAGCACGCGGCGCGCGCATCTATGCGGAGCTGATCGGCGCGGGCATCACGGCCGACTCCCATCATGTGGCGGCACCGGAACCGACCGGCGCCGGTGCTGCACGCGCGATGGCACTGGCCATGAAGGACGCAGCCATCACCGCCAGCGACGTTGTGCATGTCAACGCGCACGCGACGTCGACACCACTCGGCGACATCGCGGAAGCGCAAGCGATCCGCACCGCCCTTGGCAACGCGACGGACAACGCCTGCGTGACTGCGACCAAGTCGTGCACCGGTCATCTGCTCGGCGCTGCCGGTGCACTTGAAGCGGCTGTCACTGTGCTCGCTCTGCAGAACAAGACGGTGCCACCCGTACGCAACCTCGACGACCCGGACGACGACGTGTCGTTGGACGTCGTCCGCATGACTCCACGCCAGCTGCCGCGAGGTGTCGCGTTGTCGAACTCGTTCGGTTTCGGCGGCCACAACGTCACGCTTGCGTTCCGGAGCAACTCGTGACGCTTGTCGACACCAGTCCACAGCTCGCGGGCCCAGAGGTCGCCGACCCGCGCGCCCCTCGCACCCGGCTTGCGCACATGCTGGGTGCGGACTTCACGGTCATCGGCGAGGTGCCCGGTGCCGGTGTCGTCGTCGGCATCGGTCGCGTCGACGGCGATGACGTCATCGCATTCGCGACGGACCCCGCGATGCAGGGCGGTGCGCTCGGGCGCGAGGGCTGCCTGTCGATCGTCGCCGCCTATGAGCGCGCCGTCCGGCACCGGTTGCCGATCGTCGGCATCTGGCACTCCGGTGGAGCCCGCCTCGCCGAAGGTGTCGCATCACTCGACGGAGTCGGTCAGGTCTTCGCTGCTATGACCGCGGCATCGGGCCGCGTCCCGCAGGTCTCTGTCGTGCTGGGACCGGCCGCCGGTGGCGCGGCCTACGGGCCGGCTCTGACGGACGTCGTCGTGCTCGGCCCGAACGGTCGCGTCTTCGTGACCGGGCCGGACGTCGTACGCAGTGTCACTGGCGAGGACGTCGACATGCTGCGCCTCGGTGGTCCCGAGCCCCACGGTCGCCGCAGCGGCGTCGTGCACCTGGTTGCCGACACCGACGAGGCTGCGTTCGCGCAAGCGCGTGCGGCCGTGACACTGCTGTCCCGACCTGGTCGACTGGGCGCGATCGAGGATCGACCTTTCGCCGACCTGCTGCCGGAGTCTTTCCGCCGTGCCTACGACGTCAAGCCGCTCGTTGAGCGGCTGCTCGACGAGCCGATGCTCGAGCTGCACGCCCGCTGGGCACCCAATGTCGTTACGGCGCTGGGACGGTTCGGTGGTCGCGCAGTCGGCGTCGTGGCGAACAACCCGCTGCGTCTCGGCGGCTGCCTCGACGCGACCGCCGCCGACAAAGCGGCGCGGTTCGTCCGCATGTGTGACGCGTTCGGCCTTCCGCTGCTGGTGCTGGTCGACGTGCCGGGCTATCTGCCCGGCGTCGGGCAGGAGTGGGACGGCGTCGTACGACGAGGCGCCAAGCTGTTGCACGCCTTCGCCGAATGCGTCGTCCCGCGCATCACGGTCATCACGCGCAAGGCCTACGGCGGCGCCTACATCGCGATGAACTCGCAGTCGCTCGGCGCGACGCGCGTGCTCGCGTGGACCGATGCTGAGGTTGCGGTCATGGGTTCTGTCGCGGCCGTACGCATCCTGCACCGCCGTCGGCTCGCTGAGGTACCGGAACAGACAAGGGCACCACTCGAGATCGAGCTCGCTGCCGAACACGATCGACTGAGCGGTGGTCTCACGCGTGCGGTCGACATCGGCGTGGTCGACGAGGTGATCGCGCCGGAATGCACACGCACGGCGATTGCCGATGCGCTGCGTCGCGCGGAGACGCACCGCCGGCTGCGCGGACAACACGGCAACATCCCGTTGTGAGAGCACCCGGTCACTGACGTCACCTGTAGGTTGACGCGTGTGACCGACACGGACCGGCCCCAGCCTGCCGCGCGTTCGAACGGCCAACCGCTCGCATCGATCGGCGTCGTGCTGGCGATCGCCGGGTTCGCGTTGCTGGTCGTCGAGGTCATCAGCACGCTCACCGGCCACGTGCTGGGCACGACCGGCACGATCCTGCTGTGGGTAGGTGTCGGCGTTCTCGCGGTCGGCATGCTGCTGCTGGTCCTGAGCCTCGTGTCCGGCGATGAGACCGCTGACATGACCAGTGACGAGGCCAAGCCGGCGCAAGAACCGGAGCCGGCGCCCGCAGCAGCAGCAGCGCCGCCGCCGCCACCTCCGCCACCAGCGCCTGCAACCCCGGCGCCTGCAACCCCGCCGGCTGCCACCCCGGCGCCTGCGCCCGCGCCGGTCGAGGCTGCACCGCCGTCCACACTCACGGAGGCTCCGGAGACAGCCGTCGAGGCAGCTCCCGTCGAGACTGCACCGGCGTCCACTGCGCCCGAACCGCCGGCGGCGGAGACACCCGCCGCGGCCGAGCCACCCGCGACAGAACCGCCCGCGGCGCCGACGTCAGCCGACTGAGGCGGACAACCAGCGCACGGGCATGCCGTCGCCGGCCTGCCTGTACGGCTCCAGCTCGACATCCCATGGGCTTCCGAGCAGCCGGTCGATCGCCTGCTGCAGCGACGGCAGGTCCTCCGCGGTCGCGACCACGGCGCGGAGCCGGTCTTCGTGCAGGAGAACGTCGCCGTTGCCGCTCATCGCGGTGCGGAAGACCCCGAGGTCGGGCGTCATCGCATAGCGCTCACCGTCACTGCCCTCGCTGGGCTCCTCGGTGACCTCGGCGCGGATGAGTGGCCAACCTCGTAGCGCCGCCGCCAGCCGGCCGGCAGTGCCGGCCGAACCGCGCCACCCCGTCTGCGCGCGTAGGCACCCCGGCGCGATCGGCTGCGGCTCCCAGTCCAGCTGGACGGGTACGCCGAAGACACCGGCTACGGCCCACTCAACGTGGGGCCGCAGTGCCGGCGGGCACGAGTGCACGAACAGCACACCGCGAGCAGCCACTCCGACCTCCGTCGTCTCGAGGAACGGCTTCCCCACCGGCCTCGACACGCGGCGTGCGAACTCATTGTGCCCCATCCGTCACACGAGTACCAGCAATTCGCGATACGCCATACCGGGCGGCGTCGTACCTATTCGGCCAAAACGGGCGTCCCGGCGGCACTGGACGGCGGTTCGGAGCGGGCTGACGGTGTGCCTTCCTGCAGCGCGAGAACGACGGGCGAGCGGTCCAGCAGGACGATGCCGGCGACCAACGCCAGGATGCCCGCGGCTTCGCCCGTCAAGGCGAGGATGGACGTGCCGAGGCTCTCCCCGAAGCCGAAGACGCCGATCAGGACCGCCACGGTCGGCTCGACCGAGTCCATGACCGGCAGGCTCGTCGGCAGCGGCGCCGCCTGGAACGCGCTCTGCTGCACGATCGCGCCGCCGATCGCGACGCCAAGCATCGCGTAGGGCTGCCAGGCCGTGAAGAACGCCGAGGCGCCCTGCCCGAGCAGCCAGGTCGAGGTCTTGGTCAGCGCCGCCAGCAGGCCGAAGGCGGTGCCGGCGGACAGCGCGAACATCGACGCCCGATACGGGCCATGGAGCGTCTGGCCGACGATGACGGCCGCGATCATCATGCCGCCGACCGCGATCAGGATGAGCACCCAGCGGGCAAAGCTGGTCTTCGGCTCGCCCGCGGCAGGCGAGGCGGAGACGAGAAACAGTGCAAGTCCGCCCCCTACGGCCGCAGTGCCGATCCACTCCTGCGCGCCCAGCCGAAGGCCGCGCAGCTGCACCGCGAGCGGGATCGCGAAGAGCACACCGGTCACCAGCAGCGGTTGCACCAGGGCGATCGGCCCATGAGCCAGTGCCAGGGCCTGCAGCGCGAAAGAGCCCGCGTCTGAGGCGATGCCGAGCAGCCAACGAGGACGATGGGCGAGGTCCCACAGCAACCGGATCGACAGCGAGTTCTCGAGCGATGCTTCCCGAGCAGCACTTTGTTGCAACACGGCGCCCACAGCGAACGTGCAGCCGGCCGCAAGTGCAGCGATGACCGCGATGATCACCGGGGCGACTCCCTCGTGTCGTGCATTGCTCCCTACTCTGCGAGGCGGAAAGGAAGCCGATCACCCATGGTCCTGGTCCTGGCACTGGCCGCCTCGGTCTTTTTCGCGGCGGCCTATGTGTTGCAGTACCACGAAGCGCACGAGGCTCCCAAGGGATTGTTCCTTTCTCCTCGGCTTCTACTCGAACTGGCCCGCCATCGGATCTGGGTGTTCGGCCTGCTCGCGATGTTCATCGGCAACGGCCTGCAGGCATGGGCGCTGGCCGACGGAAGCCTCGCAGTGGTCGAACCCGTGCTCACCGCGAGCCTGCTGTTCGCGCTGCCGATCTCGGCTGCCTGGCGACGGGAGCGGCTGCGGGCGATGGAGTGGATCGGCGCGGTGATGGTGAGCGCCGGCCTCGGACTTCTGCTCGGCGTCGGTTCACCGACCGTGGGGCGCGCCGACATGCCGCAGTACGAGTGGATGCTCGTCACGCTGGCGACGTGCGGGTTGGGCCTCTTTCTTGTCGCCGCCGGACAACGCGCGCCGTGGCCGTCGTACAAGGCCGCGCTGATCGGCGGCGGCGCGGGTGTGCTGTTCGGTCTGCAGGACGCGCTCACGCGCTACTGCCTGCACTGGATCTCGCGCGACTTCACCCATCTCGCGCTGTCGTGGCAGCCCTACGTCCTGCTCGTCATCGCCGTCTATGGCCTCGTGCTCGCTCAGTCCGCCTACGAAGCCGGATCCCTCACGGCGGCACTGCCACCCATGACGGTGGGTGAGCCGGTCATCGGCATGCTCATCGGCATGCTCGCGCTCAACGAACAGCTCAACAGCGCTCCGATCGACCTGTTCTGGGAAGCGCTGGGAGCCGTGTCGATGATCTGGGGCACCTGGATGCTCGCCCGTTCACCCCTCGTCGTCGGCAAGACGCATCCGCGCTGGCACAAGTTCGAGGAGCGCGTTCTGCACCACAAGAGCGACGTACTCTGAGCAGCGTGCTGGTGCACCTCCACAACCCGAAGCGCGACGTCGAGGTGTCCGGCCCCCTTCGTGTCAACGACCTCGTAAGCCAGCTCGGTCTCAGCCGCGAAGCAGTGCTCGTCATCCGTGGCGACTCACTGGTCACCGGCGACGCGAAGCTCGACGATCACGACGACATCGAGATCCGCCCGGTCATCTCCGGCGGAGCACAACCCCGCTCTGCGCGCGGAGCACGACCCTAGTGCGCTGCAAGCGCTGCACCGAGCCGGCGATCATCGAGATCCGACGGCATCGCACGTCCTTCTGCTCCGAATGCTTTCTGCACCACTGCCGTGAACAAGTACGACGTGCCATCGACAAGCACCGCATGATCGCTCCCGACGAACGCGTGCTCGTGGCGATCTCCGGCGGCAAGGACTCGCTGGCACTGTGGGACATCCTGCTCGACCTCGACTACGAAGCCGACGGCGTCTATCTGGGTCTCGGCATTGACGACTACAGCAAACGCTCGCAGAGCTTCGCCGAGCGCTACGCCGACACGCGCGGCGCCAAGCTGCACATCGTCGACATCCCGGCCGAGCACGGCTTCGGCATCCCCGACGCGGCGCGGGCGACCAAGCGAGTGCCGTGCTCGGCGTGCGGCCTGTCGAAGCGGCACCTGCTCAACCGGGCCGCGATCGACGGCGGCTACGACGTCCTGGCAACGGGTCACAACCTCGACGACGAGGCGGCCGTGTTGTTCGGCAACGTGCTGCAGTGGCACGTCGACTACCTCGCCCGGCAACGGCCGATGTTGCCGGCGACCGATGGGTTCGCCCGGCGGGTCAAGCCGCTCATCCGGATGGGCGAGCGTGAGATGGCCGCCTACTGCGTCGTGAAACGCATCGACTACATCGTCGAGGAGTGCCCGATGGCGGCGGGCAACCGGCATCTTCGCTACAAGGAGGTCCTCAACCAGATCGAGGAGCGGACGCCGGGCGCCAAGGCCACCTTTTATCTGCAGTTCCTGAACGAGATGCTTCCGCACCTCGACCAAGTGGCCGCCGAAGAGCGGTCAATGGTCGGCGCCTGCAGCCGGTGCGGAGCGCCGAGCTCGCAAGAAATCTGCGCGTTCTGCAAGCTCGTCGAGAAGGTTGGGTAGGTTCATCTCGTGCGCATGGTGTTGCTGATCATCGTCGGGGCCGTCTTCCTCACCGGTCTGGTGTGGTGGGTGGCCTTCATCGGCAATGCCGTGCTCGGCACGGTGCGCAAGCGCTAGTGCTCTGATGCGCCGCGCGCTGCTGGTCGTGGTGGCGGCAGCACTGACGGGCTGCAGCGGGTCGTCCGCCCCCTCCGTGACGACGAAGACCCCGCCCGATCTGCCTGCCTTCCTTCGGCTCCCGGTCGCCACTCCGTCGTCATGTCCGTCGGCACCCGGCTCCACGGCGGGTCGCAAGTCTCCATGGGTCGGCCACGTCGACGTGTCCGTCTTCGTCGACGACCGCGTCTCCCGGCAGGCGTTCGTGAAGAACGCCGCGATCCTCCGCGATCTGCCGCATGTCGCCCACGTCTACACGGAGACGAAGGACCAGGCCTGGCAGGAGTTCCGCCGGCTCTACACGTGCAGTGACCAGGTCCCGCGTTCGTCAGTGCCGGCGTCGTACCGCCTTGTTCTGGACTCGACCTCGCTCGCCCAGCGCGACGCGTTGGTACGCCGGCTCGACGGGATGCCCGGGGTCAAGAGCGTCAGCTGCGACCCGTCGAGTCCGTGCGTCGACGTGCAGTCACAAAGGTGAGCGGGACAAAACGCAACGGGTGGAATGAGCGCCCGACAGTTGGGTAGCGCACCCCGCATGACCGTGCCTCGACTGGACGACTCGCCCATCCCTGCGATCAGCCCAGACCGGCGCCGGCGCGCGGCGTTGGTCGTCTGCGGTCGTGCCGGCGACCGCGACTCGGCGCGCACCGTGCTGGAAGCGTTGGGACTGATGGACGACCCGGCGATCGCCGGAACGCTCGAGGCGATGACCTAGTCGTCAGAAGCGGCCGCGGCCGATCGCCGAGCGGCGGCCGCCGATCGCCGTGCGGTGGCTGGCTGACCAGACAGCCACTGCACCCGCGGCCACCCCGACCTCGATCAGGATCGTGACGAACCGGCCGCCGATCGCGTGCCCGATGGCACCGCCGATCAAGGCCCCGACGAGCCCGCACCCGATGGTGGCGAGAAAGCCGATCGGGTTGCGCCCGGGCACGATGAGCCGGCCCAAGGCCCCCACGATCAAGCCCACGATGGCCGTGGAGATGATCCACCAGAGAGCGACGCCGACGATCGGCAGGATGACGAAGAGCACGACGAGAACGGCGAAGACGGCCAAGATCACCGTTAGAGCGTAACTCTCCCAACTTCCGGAACGTCCCACGCGGACCGTGGTCGTCGACGTACTCTGCGTCACATGTCCGTTTTCCGTCGGTTGGCCGCTGCATGCCTTGCGGCCGCCGTCGCGGTTCCCCTGACGGCTGGGGCGGCCGGCGCGGACTCCAACCACAAGAAGCTGCACCGGGCGCAGGTCCAGGCGCATCGCCTCGACCGGCAGGCCCAGCAACAGGCCGGGCGGGTCGACCAGGCCCGTCAGCGCCTCGAGCGCCTGGACGCCCGGGCCAATGCCGCACTCGACCGCTACCAGACCGCCAAGCACGCGGCGGACGAGGCGCAGGCGGCCAACGAGGTGGCGCAGCAGCAGCTCGCCACCGCGCAGGCCAAGACCGAGGCGGCCCGCGCGACGCTCTATGACATGGCCGCCGGTGCCTACCGGACGCTCGCGAGCGGTGGCCAGCTCGGCACCACCCTGTCGCTGATCGAAACCGGCGACCCGCAGCAGTTCGTCGACGGACTCCAGCTCCTCGGCCAGGTCGGCCAGAGCGAGTCCGACGTGGTCGACCAGTTCCGCCTCGCCGAGGCTGACGAGCTGCGCAGTCAGCACATTGCTGCCGCTGCGGCGGCCAAGGCCACGACCGCGGCCGACCACGCGCAGGTCGCGAAGCAGAGCGCCGACCGGCTGGTCGCGCAGCAGCAGCGTGAGATCCAGCGCGACCGGGTGCTCCTCGCGAGCACGCGCCATGCCGCAGCGCAAGCGCACCAGCGGACTCGGTCGCTGCAACGCAGGATCGCGGCGGCACGCGCCAGGGCACTGGCGATCCAGGCCCGTCAGGCGGCACGAGCCGCGAGCAGCGCGCTCTTGGCCAAGTGCGACGGCAGCAGCGTCGCCGGCTTTCGCAACGGACAGCTTCCGGTGCACGCCCTGTGCCCGCTGTGGGGAGCGCCCGGTGAGGCGCTCCGCTCCGACGCAGCTGCCGCGTTCAACCAGCTGAGCCACGCCTATGCGCAGGCGTTCGGCCTGCCGCTGTGCGTGACGGCGTCGTACCGGACCTATCAGCGCCAGGTCGAGCTCTATGCCTCCATGCCTTCCGGCTATGCGGCGGTGCCGGGGACCAGCAACCATGGGTGGGCGCTGGCGGTCGACCTGTGTGGCGGCATCCAGGTCGACGGATCGCCGGAACATGCGTGGCTGCTCGACCATGCGGCGTCGTACGACTGGTTCCACCCGGCATGGGCGATGCCCGGCGGCGGTGGACCGCACGAGCCTTGGCATTGGGAGTACGCCGGCTGACCTGGTCTGCCATACTTCGTGCGTGCCGTTGAGCGGAACGTATTTTGCCGGGACCCGGGCCGGGTCCTGGCACGCTCTGCACTGACGCCTTCGACCGCCCCGGGTGACCGGGGCGCAGTCGTGCTCCGGCACCCATGACAGACCGGAGCTCTCCATGACCACCAGCACTTCCGTTCCCACTGTCTCGTCCGTCGTCGACGGACGGGCGATGCTCGACGACATCGACTCGCGGCTGATGCAGCTGCTGGGCGAACGGCGCGCCGTCTCGAAGCAAGTGCAGGCGCTGCGCGTGCAGGACGGCGGCTCGCGCGTCGAGCACTCGCGTGAGAACGCGATCATCCGTCGTTGGGCCGAGGCGCTGGGCGACGGCGGCGCCGAGCTCGCTCTTGCTGTCCTCGCCCACTGCCGCGGCCGCGTCTAGACACCCACCCTGCCCCTCCGCGGCGAACGTCCGACCCATAGAGCGCTCTGGCGCCCCACAGTCGGACGTTCGGAGCGTGGTGCGCCGGAGAGGGCCGCCCGGCGGACGCACGAGTCAAGTGTGATGCGCCCAGACGGCTATGACCGTTTCTGCGCATCACACTTCGCGACTTCAAGACCTAGTGGGGCGGGTCGGACTCGAACCGACGACCGAGGGATTATGAGCGACACGACCGGCGTGTCATGGTGTGATCCGACGTGACACCGTGGTGCGTCTTCGCTGGTCAGGGCGTTGCCGACTGTCAGCTCGTGCCGGTTCGTGTCACTTGGTGATGCACTGCGCGTGCACTCGCGTTCTCATTTCGTTCTCACGACGTCGCCGTCCAGCCCGATCGCCTGAGCCTCCTCGACCTGGTCAGCGAGCGCACGAATTAGGCTCCGCGGTCGTGATCGTTCGCTGCACCCCAGCTGCGACCGGTCGG
Organism: Frankiaceae bacterium; assembly: GCA_025929315.1. Lineage (GTDB taxonomy): Bacteria > Actinomycetota > Actinomycetes > JAFAQI01 > JAFAQI01 > DATBDO01. Next base: position 2,758 of record JAICMI010000032.1, on the reverse strand, counting down.
GCAGTGGGTCGCGGCTCGCGTGCTCGAAGAGCTGGCCGCCGCGCATCTGCCGGCAGACATCCTGGGCCGCCTCGACTCGGCGGCGGGTGTGATCACCAAGACGGCGAGCCGGCGCGTGCTCGGCGTCATGAACGACATGGCCATGCACATCGAGTTGGCGACGTTCGACGCGGGTGGCCTCGCGTTGCTCGATGCGAACGTGCTCAACCGTTCGCTTCGCCGCGGTCTGCACGGCCACGGGCGAGACTACGCAACACCTCTCGAGCTGGTGCTGGAACGCGTGTACGGAGATCGCGAGACGGCGCGACGCCTCGCGCGGCACCCGCGTATCGAAAGCCGCCTCGATGACGTGCCGGACGGTGACAGCGACTGACGCGTCGTGGCGTCGTTTGTGCACCCATTAGGCTGATCGATGCCGACTGGTGCCAGCCCGTGCCGGGCGTGACGACGCCGTCGCGACGCGGTGTTTCCCCATGTGTTCCCAGCGTCGAGCGCGCGGGACGGATGCCGGCTTTGCGCGCCGACGGCTTTCCGCGTCATCGTCATTTGCATCTATCGACGCCTGCGCACTTCTTTCATGCCATGGGCGTTCAGAGGGTGCGCGGACGTCCGCGCGCGACCGGCCCATGCACCGCAAATCCGCGGGAATGCGCAGATGTCCACCCAGCGCGCACAGTTCGGCTACCAGCCCCGTTCGTGGCCGCGACGCCGCGCCAATCCGTCGGTGATTGAAGCACCGACGCTGCGCAGGTGTTCTTCGGCTGCGTCGCCTCCTCTCCGATGCCGTGACCACTCGCTTAGCGTAAGCAGCCTTCAGATAAGCAGAACGGTGAAGACGACAGATGCACGCCAAGATGCAGCCCGCAACGTAGCGCAGGTGGCGACCGCCGCCGCCATAGTGCAAGGACACCTGCGCGCCGCTGGCACGCATCTGGCAAGGTCCGCTCAGTCGCCTGGCGGAGGTCGCTTGCGTCGGCGATTGCGCAGAACCGCGCCGATCCCCACCAAAGCGCCAGCACCACACTCGGTTAATCCCGCGACCCTCGCATGCATGGAGCCTGAAGCCAGACTGGCGAGAACTGGAGCAGCGACGAGTGCAACGGCAAGTAGCCACCACAAGACCTTCTGTCGCCTAGGAAGCGTGGAGAGGTTCACAGCGCTCCTAAACGAAATTCCCAACAAAGTTGGCAGCGTCGACGAATCCACTCGCGACGTCGGAGGCCAGGCCAGCGGAGCTGTCGCCTGTGATCGCCTCCAGAATGCCGCCGGTGGCACCGATGACGCAACTTCCGGCGACCTCTGCGGCGCCCACCTCCGGGCCTCCCAGCAGGCTGCTGGCTATGGCGATGGAGACAGTCACGCTCGCGGATTTGCCGCAGCCTCTTTCAGCGCTTTCGACTGCACTGAGTACCTCGCCGAAGCTCACTGCGCCAGAGGGGTCCACCAGGTTGAGCGGATTGTCCTTGGCGTACACGTATGGATCTAGGCTACGCGGGTCTGAAATCTGTCCGCCCAGTGGATCGTCTTGCGTCCATCGACCGAGTGTGGCGTCGTAGTAGCGTGTACCGAACTTGATTAATCCCGTGGCGTCGGTGTATCCCGAGGCATAACCGAATGGCTGGGTGACGGTCGGACTCGGGAAGCTGTAGGTAGAGCGGCCGTACTCGTCGTAGGCGTACCGGTTACCCACGCTTGAACCGCTGTCGTTGATGAGGGCGACAACCGATCCGTGGCCGTCGTAGAGGTAGTACCAGTGGTTGCCGCTGGTGTCTTTGTACGCGATGAGCTTGCCAGTCGTGTCGCGGGTGATGTAAGCGGAACCGGCGCTGGTGCTGAGTGCGTCGCTGCCGAGTGGCGCGTTCTCGACGCTTGTTGTTGTGCTGCCGTTGGTGTAGCTGGTGCGTTCGTTCTGCCCGATGTCGGCGTAACTGATGGATGAAAGCGTGATGCTGTTGTTGGTGATGGCTGTGGTTTGGCTGGCAGTGTTGTAGGTGTAGCTTGAGGTCGGCGACGCGGTTGCGGCGAGGTTCCCGTCATTGTCGAATGTGTAAGTGGTGGCGCCGGTTGGTGGGGAGGCGCAGGTGCCGGTGCTGACGCTGGCCTTGGAGCAAAGTTCATTGTCCGCGTTGTACAGGTAGTAGCTGGTGGTTCCGCCGACGGTCTGCTGGGTCCTGTTGCCAGCCTGATCGTATGTGTATTTGTTTGCTCCAGTCGGTGGCGTGGCGCAGGAGGTGCCTGCGGTGCTGGCCGCCCAGCACAGCCTGTCGAAGGCGTCGTAGGAGTAGTCGGTCGTGGCAGTGGCGCGCGGGTCGGCTTCTTTCATTTGTGTGACAAGCGAGGTGTCGGTGCCGCTTCCAGCGCTAGGGCATGTGCCCGCGGAGAGCGCTTCGTAGCAGTAGGTGAACTTAGTCAGCGTGGTTCCCGTGTTGCTGGCCCCGACGGCCGATATCGAGTGGCCGGACTTGTCGTAGCCAATGGTCATGGTGGCGCCGCCGGGGTACTGCGTGACCGTGCGGCGGTTGTCGTTGTCGTACTGGAAGGCTGTGCACCCGGCGCTCAAGGTCTTCGGTGAGACTTTGCAACCCGGGAGGCCCGGCTGTTCGATCATGCTGGTGAGCCGGTTGCCGGGGTCGTAGTAGTAGTTGGTGTGTCGTGGGTCACGATTTCTTGGACACGCCCAAGTGCGATGCTTGGACGGCGCCAGGGGGTTGGTCACGTGGGCAGGAAGCCGTTCCGGACGCCGGACGAGAAGCTGCAG
>JAICMI010000039.1 GCA_025929315.1 Frankiaceae bacterium | reverse complement strand
GAACCAGAATCAGCCGGGCTGCCAATTACCCCATACCCCATGGGATCGACCGCTTTCGCGGCCTCGAAAAGTCTACCCGGACAGCGCCTGGTCGAGACGAGCCAGCGTCGTGGTTTTGCCCAGCAGCTCGATGGACTCGAACAGCGGCGGGGAGACCGTTCTCCCCGTCACGGCGACCCGCACCGGGCCGAACGCGTGCTTCGGCTTGAGCCCGAGCTCGTCGACCAGGGCATGACGCAACGCGGCTTCGATGGCCGCCGCCGACCACTCGTCCGCCCCGTCGATCGCGTCGCGCGCCGCCTGCAGCGTCGGCCGCTGCTCCACCCCGAGAAACTTCTCCCCCGCCGCCGGCTCGACGGCGAACGCGTCGGTGACGAGGAACTCGAGCATCTCGCGCGCTTCGCGCAGCACTGCCATCCGCTCCTGCACGAGCGGCGTCGCGCGTCGTACGAGCTCCGCCTTGTCGCCCGTGACTCCCATGTAGGCGACGACGCGTTCGGCGAGCTCCGCCACCGGCATCTCGCGGATGTAGTGCCCGTTCAACCAGCCAAGCTTGTCGAGGTCGAACACCGGCCCGACTGCATTGACCCGAGACCAGTCGAACCCCGCCGCCATCTCATCGAACGTGAACACCTCACCTCCGTCCGGCATCGAATAGCCCATCAGCGCGAGGAAGTTGCGCAGTGCCTCGGGCAGATAACCCTCTTCGATGAACCAGGTCAGTCGCGCCGCCGGGTTCTTGCGTTTCGAGATCTTCGACTTGTCGACGTTGCGCAGCAGCGGCATGTGCGCGAACGCCGGCCGCTCCCAGCCGAGCCACTCATACAAGAGGATGTGCTTCGGCGTGGACGAGATCCACTCCTCACCACGCACGACATGCGTGATGTCCATCAGGTGGTCGTCGACCACGACGGCCAAGTGGTAGGTGGGGAACCCATCCGCCTTGAGGATCACCTGGTCGTCCGGCCGCGGCGCATGTGTCTCGCCGCGGATCAGGTCGTCGAACACCAGCGGCGCATCGTCCGGAATCAACATGCGTACGACGGGCGTCTCGCTGAACCCGGGCAGCTCGGCCCGCTGCTCCCGCGTCTTGCCGTAACAGAGGCGGTCGTAGCCCGTGGGTTGCTTCGCCTTCTGCTGCGCCGTGCGCATCTCCGCGAGACGGTCCGTCGTACACCAGCAGTGGTAGGCACGCCCGTCCGCGAGCAGCTTCTCGACCGCCGGACGGTAGGTGTCGAGCCGCTCCGACTGCCGGTACGGCGCAAAGGGGCCCCCCTTGTCCGGCCCCTCATCCCAGTCCAGCCCGAGCCAGTGCAACGTGTCGTAGATCTGCTGCTCACTGTCCTCGCGGAACCGCGCCCGATCGGTGTCCTCCACGCGCAGGACGAACTGTCCACCCTGCTGCCGTACAAAGGCGAGGTCGAACAGCGACACATACGCCGTGCCGACGTGCGGATCACCGGTCGGCGACGGCGCTACCCGAAGTCGCACCGGACTCATCGCGCGACCACCGTGTTGACGAGCCGGCCGATCCCCTCGATCTCCACCGACACCTCGTCCCCGATCGACATCGGTCCGACGCCTTCAGGAGTGCCCGTCAGGATCACATCGCCCGGCAGCAACGTCATGCAGGACGTGATGTGGGTGATCAGTGCCGGGATCTTGTGCACGATCTGCGAGGTCCTGCCGTCCTGCTTCACCTCGTCGTTCAACGTCGTCGTCAGGCGAAGGTCGGTCACGTCGAGGTCGGTCTCGACCCACGGCCCCAAGGGGCAGAACGAGTCGTACCCCTTGGCGCGCGACCACTGCCCGTCCGACTTCTGCTGGTCGCGGGCGGTCACGTCATTGGCGCACGTGTAGCCGAACACCACCTCGTCGGCGCGCTCCAGAGGGACATCCCGACAGAGGCGTCCGATGACGACCGCGAGCTCGCCCTCGTAGTCCACGCGCTCCGACGACGGTGGGTAGGCGATCGTCTCGCCGGACGCCGTGACGGCAGTCGACGGCTTCAGGAAGATCAGCGGCTGCGCCGGCACCTCGCCACCCATCTCGCTGGCATGCGCGGCATAGTTCTTGCCGATCGCCACGACCTTGCTTGGCAGCACCGGCGCGAGCAGCTTCACCTCCGCCAGTGCCCGCCGGTTGCCGGTGAACGTGATCGGCCCGAACGGGTGGCTCGCCAGCTCGGCGACCTCGTCCCCCTCGACCACGCCGAACGCGACCTCACCGTCATGGACATACCTGGCGATGCGCACCCCGCGAGGGTATGCGAGCGTTGATGTGGTGCGTCTCCGCCGGCTGCCACCACTGTTCTGGGCCGGCCTCGGTGTCTACGTCGTGCTCACGGTCCTGGTCGCCGCGCACGCACTCGACGGGCTCGACCGTTCCGTCTTTCACTTCGCGGTCCGGCATCGACGACACTGGCTCTACCAGGCGGCAGACGACTTGACCGACGTCTTCTCACCGACCGCCGACGTCGCCATCCTGGCGATCGGTGCCGGCGCAATGGCCTGGCTGCGGCGTCGCCCGGGCGTGTTCATCGCAGCCACGGTGTCGGCCTACACCATGTCGGTGGTCGTCCTCGCCACCAAATACGCTCTCGGCCGCTCGCTCCCCTACACCCGGCCGGGCCACCAGGCGCAAGCGTTCCCGTCGGGCCACACAGCGACGTTCCTCGTCTGCCTCGGCACCCTGGCGCTGCTCGCCACGACCCGCCGCCGCGCCGCGCGGGCGCCGCTGCTCGCCGCCGTCGCAGTCGGCACCCTGCTGGTCGCCGCAAGCCTCGTGTACGACGGCTTCCACTGGCTGACCGACACCCTCGGGTCGATCAGCCTCGGCGTCGCGTTGCTGAGCTTGCTCCGGTTAGGGCTCAGCCGACGAACGGCGTCACGACCGTCTGCAGTGGGTACTCCACCGACCGGCCGTACTGCTCGCCGACGTTGACCGTGCCTGTCATCGTCCGCGACGGGTCGACCACCTGCGGCGGCAGCACGACCATCCGCTGCTCCGAGTCGATCTCGTCGATGGGCACCGTCTGGTAGGCGTTGTCCGAGTCGGCGATGATGTTGATGTGCAGGCCGTGGGTCCCGATGTCGGCGTTCCAGAACTTGCGCGGCCGCCCGTCACCCACTGAGACGTCCTGCGGGTCGCCGTCGGACGGCTTCCAACAGACACGTGGCTTCATCCCGTCGCCGTTAGGGCCACCCGTCGGGTCGGACGGGTCGAAGTAGAGCGCATCCGTCCCGTCGTCGACGGACCGGCTGTGGAGGTGCGGGCCCGGGTCGTTGCCGGTGCCGTCGTCGAAGCAGGAGTCGTCCCGGTAGTACGGCGTCGCGATCAGCGTGTAGGCGTCACCGCCGGTGTGGCGCTTGATCTGCCAGCGGGTGACAACACCGCCGTTGGGTCCGGCGATCTCCTCCCAGTTGAGGGAGCCGGCGGGTCCGTCGAACGTCGGGTCGACGATGTCGATGTCGTTGCAGATGGCGTCCTGGCCCGCGAACGAGCAGTTCTTCGCATCCGGATTGCCGACCTTGACCGCCGGAAGCCCGGTCTCCGGGTCCTCGACCTCAGCGCCGCCCTGGGTGACGGTCCAGTGCTGGTTGCCGAAGACCTCGTCGTTCTGACCATCGATCGGCGCACCCTTTGACTGCCACGGGTTGTAGTAGGTCGCGACCTTGCCGGCCCGGTAGTCCCACATCACGTAGATGCCGTCGAACGGCGGAATCACGTGCACACGCAGGTTGTCCTGGAAGCTGATGGTCTCGGGGTAGAACACCTCGGTCTTGACGTTGTTCGTCGAGGAGTCCGAGCCCCACGCGGCGCGGATGACCCGAACCGGCCCCCACCGCTCACCGAACAGGATCGAGGAGCCGCCCCAGTTGTTGACCTCTTCCTCGTAACCGCAGCAAGGCGTCGTACCGCTCGGGCGCTGCTGGAACGCCCGAGCCTTCCACTGGTCGATGATGTTGTCGCCGTAGCCGCTGGGCTGACCGTTGACCAGGCCGCAGGTCGCGTCAGCCGGGCAGATTCTCATTTGTGTCATCAGCCAGCGACCGTCATAGCGGAACGCGTAACGCGGCGTCGTGATCCACGCCTCGTCTCCGGGCCGTCGCTGGGCGATCGGGCCGTTGTGCGCTGTGCTCGGCGAGTGCGTCCCGTCGGGGTTGACCGTGCAGTACGGGCCCTTGGGCGCCGCGCCGTAGTCGCCGTAGGACGATTGCGAGTAGACGAACACGTCTGCTGTCGCGTCCCGCGTGTAGTGCACGTAGGCGTGCTGTTCGTTCCACTGCTCGATCGTCTGCGGGGGTGGGCCGACCGGCTTGCCGTGCGGGTTGGCCCTCTGCGTGGCGCCCGGGTTGGTGTCCGACTTGGCCAGCGCGACGTAGGCAAAGCGCGTCTGCGTGGGGTTGGACGGGTCCGCGACAGCGATTTGGTACGACGAGATGACGCCGTCGGGGAACGCAGCACCCGCGGGAGCCTGGGAGGCCCCCGCGTCGCGCCACATGAAGGCGACCTCGTCGTTGTCGTCGAGACCCTTGATCGGGTCAGCCTGCGCGGAGTAGCCCTTGGCGTTCAGCGGGGGGCTTCCCTTACGCGGCGCCGGGATGCACGCGTCGCCACCGGGCGTCGTCTGCGACTGGTCCGATGAGTAGCGGAAGCCTTCGCGGTCGAACGCGTAGTTGGTCTCCTGGTCGATGCCGGAGTAGACGGCGAAGCCCGACGCGTTGTTCGACAGAAACCGGGTGAACCGTTCGTCGACCTGCAGCGGGAACTGGACGAACTTGCCGCCGTCCCAGCGGTAGCCGACGATGCGGTTGACGTCGGCGCCGATCGTCGTGTTGAGCGTGCCGTTGGCTGCGTCCGCGACCGTGTTGTTCTCGCTCGGGATCCGCGAGTCCTGGACGCAGCTGTGGTCCCCGTTGTCGCCACTGTCATAGGGGTTCTGGCCCGGGTCGTAGCAGTCGCTGTGCAGCTGGTCAGGCTCGTTGCCCTGCTGGTCGACCGTGGAGTTGTTCAACGGCGAGCTCGGCTCGTGCGCGACGATCTCCGGACCGGCAGACCAGCTCGGGAACTGGTTGCCGGTGAGGACAACCGGGTCAACCGACCGGTTCTGTGCCTGGGTCGGTGCCGTTGGCACACCGCCGACATTTGCGTGCGCGGTGACGGCCAGACCGGCCGCAAGTGTGCTGGCAGCGCAAAGCACCGCACGTCCCCGGAGTCCCATGAGGGAGGGAGTTCGACTCGACCGGGGCGATTCCCTGCCCCGCCGGGCGGTGGGATTAGCGCGCGCCCCGCAGCATGCCGAACGTGTAGGCGTCGGCCAGCGCCTGCCATGACGCGGCGATCACGTTCTCGTCGACGCCCACGGTGTCCCACTCCACGCCCCCGTCGGACGTGCGAACGAGCACGCGCGTGATCGCACCGGTGCCGTGCGCGCCCTCGAGAATCCGCACCTTGTAGTCCACGAGCTCGAACGCCGCGAGCTGCGGGTAGACCTGCTCGAGAGCCTGGCGCAACGCCATGTCGAGGGCGTTGACGGGACCGTTGCCTTCACCGGTTGCGACCATGCGCTCGCCCTTGGCGTGGAGCGTCACGGTCGCCTCGGTCAGGTTTACGCAGTCCGGGCGGATTTCTGTGATCACACGGTAGGACTCGAGCTCGAAGAACTTCGGGCGTACGCCGTCGACCTCCTCGCGCAGAAGCAGCTCGAACGACGCCTCGGCGGCTTCGAAGGAGTAGCCGGCCGCCTCCATCGCCTTCACCCGGCCGATGACGCGGGTCACCGTCTCGCGGTCCACTTCGATGTCGAGCGCCCGTGCCTTCAGCTCGACGGACGCACGACCGGCGAGCTCGGAGACCAGCACACGCATGTCGTTGCCGACGATGGCAGGATCGGTGTGCTGGTAGAGGTCCGGGTCAACCTTCAGCGCAGAGGCATGCAGGCCCGCCTTGTGAGCGAACGCGCTCGCACCGACCCACGGTTGGTGGTCGTCCGGCGCGATGTTTGCCACCTCTGCGATTGCATGGCTGACCCGGACCAGGTCCGCGAGTGTTCCTTCGGGCAGCACCGAGCGGCCGAGCTTGACCTGCAGCGCGGCGACGACCGAGAAGAGGTCGGCGTTGCCGGCCCGCTCGCCGTAGCCGTTGGCGGTGCCTTGAACATGTGTCGCACCCGCCGCGACGGCGGCGAGTGAGTTGGCGACGGCGCACGACGTGTCGTTGTGCGCGTGGATGCCCAGCCGGACTCCGTCGTTCGCGAGTCGACCGACCACATCAGCGAGAACGTGCGGCAGCATGCCGCCGTTGGTGTCGCAGAGCGCCACGACATCTGCACCCGCTTCGTACGCGGTCTTGACGACTGCCATCGCATAGTCGGCGTCGAGGAAGTAGCCGTCGAAGAAGTGCTCGGCGTCCAGGAACACGCGCCGACCCTCGCCACACAGGAACGCGACGGTGTCGCGCACCATCGCGAGGTTCTCCTCTTTCGTGGTGCGCAATGCACGCTCGACGTGTCCGACGTGCGACTTGGCGACGAGAGTGACCACCGGCGTGTGCGCCTCCAGCAGCGCGAGGACCTGAGGATCGGACGCGACGTCGACACCGGCCTTGCGCGTTGCACCGAAGGCGGCGAGCTGCGCGTGCTTCAGCGGGAGACCCCCTGCCGCCGCACGCCGGAAGAACTCGGCGTCCTTGGGGTTGGCGCCGGGCCAACCGCCCTCGATGAAGCCCACGCCGAGGTCGTCGAGGTGCGCCGCGACTGCCAGCTTGTCGGCAACCGACAGCGACAGCCCCTCGCGCTGGCTGCCGTCGCGCAGCGTCGTGTCGTAGACGTGGAACTCGTCGGTGACGGACGTGGTCATGAGGCCCTCTCAACACAAAACCCCTGCGGCCGTCGGGCCAGCAGGGGTTGCGCGTCGACTGATGATGCTTAGTCGACGCGCCCGGAAATGATCGTGGAACCGGTCATAGCCATTCGAGTGTGACGGTGGTCAACCGTCGTCTCAAGACACCGTCTCAGTTGTTGAGACGCGGACGATGTCACGGACGGAGAGCATGCCGACGACGTCGGGGCCATCGCAGACCACCAGGTGCCGGAATCCGCCGGCGACCATGGCAGCCGCCGCCTTCTCGAGCCCCCAGTCGGGGTGGGCGACCACGATGTCGCTCGTGAGGTGGTCGGCGACCCGCTCGGCATCGACGTCCTGCCCCTGCCCGACTGCGTCGAGGATGTCGCGCTCGGTCAGGATGCCCGGCTGGTCCTGGTCGCCGTCGAGGACCACCGCGGCGCCGACCTTGCGGCCCGACATGCGCTGCGCTGCGTCGCGCAGGGTGTGATCGGGCCCGATCGTCAGGACGTCCGGGCTCATCGCGTCGCGAACCAGCATGTCGACCTCCTGGCCTGAGGCTATGGGCCGATAGCGGCTCTGGCCAGGAAATCAGCCGATTCGGTGCAGCCAGCCATGCGGGTCGGGGAGCCGGCCGTGCTGGATGCCGATGAGGGTGTCGCGAATCTGGTCGGCGACCGGAGTCTCCGTCGGCATCGCGACCTCGCCGCCGTGCCAGCGCAGCGCGCCGATCGAGCTGATGACGGCTGCGGTGCCGCAGGCGAACACCTCGGTGATGCGACCGGTGTCGACGCCCTTGCGCCACTCGTCGACGTCGACGCGTCGCTCCTCGACGTCGCGGCCGAGGTCCTTGGCGAGCGCGATGATCGACTCCCGCGTGATGCCTTCGAGGATGCTGCCGGTCAGCTCGGGGGTCACGAGCGTGCCGTCGTCGAGGACGAACCACACGTTCATGCCGCCGAACTCCTCGACCCAGCGGCGCTCGACAGCGTCGAGGAAGAGCACCTGCTCGCAGCCGTTGGCGATCGCCTCCTGCTGGGCGATCAGGCTGGCTGCGTAGTTGCCGGCGCACTTGGCCGCGCCGGTACCGCCCGGTGCCGCTCGCGTGAAGTCCTCGGAGAGCCAGATCGTGACCTGCTTGGCTCCGCCGGCGAAGTAGGCCGCGCTGGGCGAGGCGATGACCAGGAACGTGACCTCTCGAGCCGGTCGCACCCCGAGGCCCACTTCCGTGGCCATCATGAACGGGCGCAGATAGAGGCTGGTGCCTTCAGCCGTGGGGACCCACGCGGCGTCGGTCCGGATCAGCGCGTCGGCTGCGGCGACGAAGTCCTCGACCGGCAGCTCCGGTAGGGCCATCCGCGCGGCCGAGCGCCGGAAGCGTGCGCCGTTGGCCTCCGGCCGGAACGTGGCGATCGTCCCGTCCGGCTGGGCGTAGGCCTTGAAGCCCTCGAAGATCGCCTGCGCGTAATGGAAGACCTGGGTCGCCGGGTCCATCGGGAGTGGCGCGTAGGCCTGGACGCTCGCCTCGTACCAGCCCTCGTCCGCCGACCATTTGGCCACCGCCATGTGGTCGGTGAACGCGCGGCCGAAACCCGGGTTGGCCAGGATCTCGGCGAGCCGCTCGGCCGAGGTGGGGGTCGTGGTCGCTTCGACGTCGAAGTGCAGGCCCATACGACGAGAGTACGGCTCAGCCGAGGGCGGCAGCGAGCGCGTTACCGACCTCGCTCGTCGAACGCCTTGCCGCGCCGCGACCGGCCAGATCGGCCGCCACCGCGGCCTCGACCCGCCGGGCCGCCTCGGCGTGACCGGTGTGGTCGAGCAGCATCGCGACGGACAGCACGGTGGCGGTCGGGTCCGCCAGCCCCTGACCGGCAATGTCGGGGGCGCTGCCGTGCACCGGCTCGAACATGCTGGGCGCGGTGCCGTCGACGTTGAGGTTGCCGCTCGCGGCCAGCCCGATGCCGCCCGCGATCGCCGCACCGAGGTCGGTGATGATGTCGCCGAACAGGTTGTCGGTGACGACGACGTCGAAGCGCCCGGGGTCGGTCACGAAGTAGAGGCAGGCCGCGTCGACATGCGCATAGTCGACCGAGACGTCCGGGAACTCGGCACCGACGGCGTCGACGGTGCGCGACCACAGCGACCCCGCGTAGGTCAGGACGTTGGTCTTGTGCACGAGCGTCAGCCGTTGACGGGGCCGCGTCGACGCCCGACGGAAGGCGTCCCGCACGACGCGCTCGACGCCCCATCGCGTGTTGACGCTGTTCTCGGTCGCGACCTCTTGGCCCGTGCCGCCGCGCAGAGCTCCGCCGACACCTGCATAAGGACCTTCGGTGCCCTCGCGTACGACGACCATGTCGATGTCGGTCGGACCGGCGCCGGCCAGCGGCGTTGCCACGCCCTCATAGAGCTTGACCGGGCGCAGGTTGACCGCATGCTCGAGCTCGAACCGCAGACGCAGCAGCAGACCCCGCTCGAGCACGCCCGACGGGACGGTCGGATCGCCAACCGCGCCGAGCAGGATCGCGTCGTGTCCCCGCAGCTCCTCGAGCACCGAGTCCGGCAGCGTCTCGCCGGTGCGGTGCCAGCGCGCCGCACCGAGGTCGTAGGTCGTCGCCTCGGCCTTGCCGCCCTCAGCCGCGAGAGCGGCGTCGAGCACCTTCAGCCCCTCGGCGACGACCTCGGATCCGATGCCGTCGCCCGGGATGACCGCCAGCTGCAAGGTGTCGCTCACTCTGTAGAGGTTAGTGAGCGTGGACCGCGCGGCCGACCTTGGCCAGGGCCACGACCTCCGCCCGCGAGGCCAGCGCGTTGTCGTGGTGAAGCAGCAGCAGGCCCTGTGGCCGGTCCGCCGCCAACCGGCCGGCAGCCTCGGTGACCTTGAGCCGCTTGCCCGGCTTGTCGCTGAGCAGCACGCTGCAGGCCCCGATCTGCGAGCACGCCCTGCTCTTGCCCGACACCGAGTAGGCCGGCTTGGTCGGGTCGACGCTGAGCATGCGCTGCCCGGCGAAGGGGTCACCGATCGAGTCGAAGAACGAGTAGGTGTCGATGAAGTCCGGCGACGACTCGTACAGCACCGAGTCGACGTAGTAGTGGATGGCCGGGTGCTTGTGCGCGTCCCAACCAACCGCTTCCAGCGCCGCCAGGGTGAACGGAAGCGTCATGACGTTGCTGTCGAACAAGTTGGTGTTGAGCGATCCGTCGGCGTTGTTGAGCAGCTCCTGGTCGAGCGGGTTGCCGGCCATGTCGTCCAGCTCCGAGACGAGATAGTCGGTGTCCTCCGCCGTCGTGATGCGCGTGTTGTAGAGCACGGCGTCCGGGCCGTTGTTGCCGTCGACGTCGATGTAGACGTCGAACTCCTGCACACCCGCCTCGGCTTGCCACGCTCCGTGCGTGGCGATGCCGACGTAACCGAAGGCACCCTTGTTGTCCACCGCACCCGCCACCGACTTGGCAATGTGATGCGCCAGCAGTCCGGGCACGTCTGACGAGAACCCGACCGCCGCAAGGTCAGCCGCGCGCTGATCCGGGAAGGCCACGCATCTCGTCTTCACCTTCGTGGAGCACTGTGGTCGGCGCGGGCTCCTGCCCTGCAGCTCGAAGGCATCCACCTTGGCCGACTCCAGGGCGTCGCCCGGCCGCTGCGAGAGCCGGCGGTTGTCGACGCCCCTACCGGCGAGCTTGAAGTGCGCGACGTGGTGGCGGATCTGCACGGCGGCAGGGGCATGCATGTGCGAGACCGGCCGCGGTGCCGCATAGACCGGCACGTGCAACGCCTCGCCACCGGTCGGCGTGACCTCCAGCTGGCCACTGGCATCGGCGATGAACGACCGCGCCAGCCCGAGCTCAGCCGGGTCGAGGTCGATCGTCGAGTCAGGACGGCTGACGAGACGGTTGCGGTGCACGGTGAGGGTGATGTTCACGGTGCCGCTGCCTCGCGCAGGCAGCTGCAGCGTCGACGGTGACACTGCGTAGCTCACGCCCGGCATCGCGGTGCTTGCGTCGTAGCCGACGGTGTAGTTGACGGGCGTGGCCAAGGTGTTGACGACGCGTACCCGAGCGGACCGCTTCACCAGGGACTTCACCGCGTCGACACGACCGAAGGACACACTCACCGCGCCGGTCCCGTTGTCGACGTAGGCGAGGGTGCTGGCCGCGACCGCCTTGTCCGCCCGGACCCGACCAGCACCGACACGCATGGGTGCCTCTGGGCGCTGTTGGTCGGCCGAGGAGTCAGCGCCGCGGGCGAACACATCCTGGGTGGCTGTGTTCATGATGGCCGCCTTGACCTGCTCCGCGTTCCAGGTCGGGTGCACCGCCCGGACCAGCGCAGCCACACCTGCCGCGTGCGGGCTGGCCATCGAGGTGCCGCTCTCGCTCACGCCATCGGCGCCGGTCCCCACGTCGACCGAGAACACGGTCTGACCGGGCGCCGCAACGTCGGGCTTGAGGTTGCCGTTGGCACCCATGCCCCGAGAGCTGAAAGTCGCAATGGCATTGGTGGTTTCGGCGTGGTTGTTGACGGTCGCGTTCTGCAGCGTCTTGTCGAGGCTGACGCTGACGACATGCCCCGCGAGCAGTTCCGGGTTGATGGAGTCGCCGGCGCTCTTGGTGACGAGCATGGCGGGAATGTCCTCGTCACCGTTGATGCCGGCGGAGAACTCGTTCTCGTCATCAAAGAACACCGCACCGATGGCACCTGCGTCGCGGGCGTTGTCCGTGCGGCCGATCGAGCCGCAGCGCCGCAGTGCGTCGTTGTCGGTCCAGGAGAGGTAGGCGATCTTGCCGGAGAGGTCTTGCGTGATCGGGTCGCAGCCGTCTGCGTTGTTGGTGTCGGTCGGCGCTTTGGTGATGTCGCCTGTCGTGGCCAGGTCGCCGGTGACGGGTGCGGTCATCGAGGCCCAGTCGAAGAGCACTGACTCCGTACCCGGAGCCACGCCTTTGATGGACGCCGGCGAGTTGATCCGCAGACCGTCGGCGATGTCCTGGCTGTCATCCGAAGCGGCCACGCCGAGTCCGCGTACGGCGTTGCCGGGCGACCCGCCTATGTCGTAGACGTCGCCGCCGTTGCCTGCCGCCGACACAACCTCGATGCCGGCGTCCTTGACTGCGTGGTTGGTCTCGACCGCAACCGGGTCCTGAGCTGACGCGAAGTCACTGCCGAGCGACATGTTGATCACGTCGATGTGAGGACCGGTGTGCTTGACATTCTGGTTGATGAGCCGATCGATGGCCTGCGGGACGACCTCAGTGTCGCCGCCCTCCGGGCAGCCGAAGACCTTGACCGAGTAGATGGACGCTCCTGGCGCGACACCGGGGCCGATACGGAACTTCGCCTGGTAGTCGGCCGCCGAGAGAGAGGCGAGGGAGGAGTAGTCGGTGCCCTTCGCGGTGGTGCCGTCGGCCTGAACCCCATAGCCAGCTGCGATACCCGAGACGTGCGACCCGTGGCCGTCGCAGTCGAGCGGGTTGGGGTCAGGATGCGGGATGGCGTCAGCGGGGTCCGCGTCGCCGGCCTGGTCCTCCGGGTGACCCGCCAGACCGTCGTAGGCGTCGCCGACGAGGTCGACGCCGCCGGCGTACTTGGCGCTGTCGAACGAGCCGGCGGCCGGAGCGGTCTTGTCGGCAGCCTTGGCCGCGTCATAGGCCGCCTTCGTCCCCGGGCCGCCGAAGTCGGCATGGGTGTAGTCGAAGCCGGTGTCGATCACACCGATCGTGATGCCGGCGCCCGTGTCACCGGAGACGCCCTGCCAGGCCTCCGGTGCTCCGATGAGCGGCACGGTGACATTGGTCAGGCGGTACATCGGGGCGATCCGCACGACTGCGCGGACGCCGGGGATGCGGCTCAAGGCAGCGAGCCGGGTGGCGTCGGTCTGCACCGCCACGCCGTTGTAGCCCGCCGTCAGGCGGTAGAGCACGGTGGCCCGCGTCCCGGCCGCGCGGAGACGACCGACGATGGCTCGTTGCCTCAAGTGCAGCGACCGCTGCTGGGTGCGGTAGGCGCTGATCCGCGCTGAGCGCGCCATGGGCCGACCGGACCTCTCGGAGCGCGTCGGTGCGTAGGCCGTCACCGCGGGGCGGCCCGCCAGCTTGAGCATGACCGTGACCCGCCCGGAAGCGCCGGCGAGCGACGAGTCGATGCGCGCGGCGTGGTGGAACGCGACCGCACGGTGCGGCAGCCGCGCGAGGCTGCCCACATGCTGGACGTGCCGGACCTGATGACCGGGCGTGGCCGCGAGAGCGGGGACGGCCAGTCCGGTGACCGGCAGCAGCGCGGCGGCGAACGACGCGACGGCGGCATGGCGGCAAAGCACAAAACCCTCCCGGGGTCATGGGGCCGGGTCACGTTACGACGCAAAGTGCCGGGACGGAAGTGAATGGCCGAACTGTCGTCACCCGGTTAGGGCAGCAGGCGACGCTCGAGCCGCCGGCCGGCGATGACTACGCCGGCGGTCCCGAGCAGGGCGAGGTAGCCCACGTGGCCGAGCGCCGACCAGCCCACCTCGCCGAGCGTCAGCTGCCGCAGCAGGGCCACCCCGTGGTAGAGCGGCGTGCACCGGACGACCCACTGCCCCGCCGTCGGGTACGTCGACAGCGGGTAGAAGGTCGCGGAGAACAGGAAGAGCGGCAGGATGCCGAGCTGCACCAGGTCGAAGTCCTGCCACGAACGCATGAACGTCGTCGCCGCTGTCCCGATACCCGCAAAACAGAGACCGATGAGGGTGGCCGCGGGCAAGGCGAGCACTGCCCACCACGAGTGGATGTCGCCGAACGCCGCCGCGACGAGAAGGAACGCGACGGCGTAGATGAGCCCGCGAGCAAGAGACCACGCGACCTCACCGATCGCGATGTCGGTGGCCCCCACCGGGGTCGCGAGCACCGCGTCGTAGAGCTTCATGTGCTTGAGCTTGTGGAACACACCGAACGTGGCGTCGATGATCGCGCCGTTCATCGCCGAGGTGGCGAGCAGGGCAGGTGCGACGAAGTCGGCATAGCCGACCCGGTGGCCGCCGAAGGGCACCGTCCCCACGAGGTGGCCGAAGCCCACACCGACCGAGCCGAGGTAGAACAGCGGTTCGAACAACCCGGAGGCCAAGACAAGCCAGGTCCGGCGATAGACCACGACGTTGCGCTCGAACAGGCGGGCAGCACGTCCGAAGGAACGAGACGCCGTTGCCGGGCGCGGCAACACGAACGAAGTCGTCACCATTGCAACCGCCGCCGGTATGACCGCAACCCGAGGACGACGCCGACGGCCGTGATCACCACTAGATAAGCCGCGTGACCGAGCATGAGAACCACCTGGCCGCGACCGAGCGCGAGGTCCCGGCAGAGCGAGACCCCGTGCCAGAGCGGTGTGATCCATGCGATCGGACGAAGCACGGCCGGCAGCTGACTGACAGGAAAGAACGTCCCCGAGAACAGGAACATCGGGATGAGCCCGAACCGGTAGAGCAGGATGAAGTTGGTCTCGCGCGCCTGCGTGGCTGCAAACGCGGCGACCGGCGCCGCGAACGCGGTGCCGGTCAAGGTTGCCGCGGGGATCGCCAGCAGCGCACCGCCAGCCGAGTGCACGAGTCCGAACATCGCCGTGACGATCGTGAACGCGATCGCGACGATGGCCGCGCGCATCGTGATGTAGAGCTGATGTCCCAGCATCACGTCGCGCACCGACAACGGCGTGGCGAGCATGCCAAGGTAGGTCTTGTCCCACTTGATCGCACCCATCACGGGCCAGGTCGCCTCGCCCATGCAGGTCTGCATCACCGCAGCCGCCAGCAGGCCCGGTGCGAGGAAGACGGCGTAGCGAACACCGGCGATCTCGCCGGTCCCGTGGTTGATCAGGTGCCCGAGCCCGACACCCATGGCCGCGAGGAACATCAGCGGCGACAGGAAGCTGGTGAACATGCTGCCGCGCCAGGTGCGCCGATAGACCATCAGCCAGTACTCGAACGCCGCTTTCATCCGTCCACCAGCGTGCGGCCGGTCAGGCGCAGGAAGACGTCCTCGAGCGAGCTGCGTCGTACCAGTGTCGAGATCGGTCGCAGGCCTCGCCGGTGCACCTCTTCGGCGGTGCTCTCACCATCTCGGGTGTAGAGCAGCACGCGGTCAGGGAGCACCTCGATCCGGTCGGCCAGCTCGTCGAGCTGGCCATCGAGGTTGTCAGCCACGTCGAGCTCGAATCTCAGCTCGAGCACCTCGGGTGAGGACCATTTGTCGATGAGCTCGCGCGGTGATCCCTCCGCGACGATGCGCGCGCGGTCCATGACGACGAGCCGGTCGCACAGCTGCTCGGCCTCGTCCATGTAGTGCGTCGTCAGCACGAGCGTCACACCGCGCTGCTTGAGGCGGTAGAGCCGGTCCCAGACGACGTGGCGGGCCTGCGGGTCGAGCCCGGTCGTCGGCTCGTCGAGGAGCAGGATGTCGGGCTCGTTGATCAAGGCGCGGGCAATGGTGAGACGGCGCTTCATGCCGCCGGACAGGTCGTCCACACGGCTCTTGGCGCGATCGCTCAGCTGCACGAAATCGAGCAATTCGGCTGCACGCTTGCGGCACTCCGCCCGCGGCAGGTCGAAGTAGCGACCATAGATGACGAGGTTGTCGAACACCGACAGCTCGAGGTCGAGCGTGTCCTCCTGCGGTACGACGCCGAGCCGGGCGCGGATGAGCGGCCCGTCGACGGCCGGGTCACGACCGAGCACTCGCAGCTCGCCGCTCGTCACCGGCGAGACACCGCCGATCATGCGCATCGTCGAGCTCTTGCCCGCCCCGTTGGGCCCGAGGAAGCCGAACGCCTCTCCCCCGCCGACCTCGAAGTCGATGGCGTCGACCGCGGTGAAGCTGCCGAACTTCTTCGTCAGCTCCCGCGCACGGATGAGAGATCCCTCGACCACAACCACTCGACTCTAGGTCGACTTCCGATCACCGAGCGCTCGGTGAAGGTCAGTGAGCGCGGTTGACCGCCGACACGAGAGCCCGCAGCGACGCGGTCGTGATGCTCGGGTGCACGCCGCACCCCCAGACGACGTGCCCCCCGACAGCGACCTCGAGGTAGGCGGCAGCCTGCGCCTCCTCGCCGGTGCTGGTCGCGTGCTCGTGGTAGTCGAGCACACGCGCGTCGATGTCGAGGTTGGCAAGCGCGTGCACCAGCGCAGCAATCGGGCCGTTGCCCACGCCCGCCACCTGCACCGGCTTGCCCTGCCATTCCACCTGCGCCGTGATGCGGTCGTTGTCCCCGGACTCGACGGAGTAGTGCGCAAGAGTCAACGGATCGGTTGCATCGAGATAGGTCTCGCGGAACAGCTGCCAGATGCGTTCGGGGGCGATCTCACCGCCGTCGGCGTCGGCCACCTCTTGTACGACGCGCGCGAACTCGATCTGCATCCGACGCGGCAGGTCGAGGCGGTAGTCGTGCTTCAGCACGTAAGCGGTGCCGCCCTTGCCCGACTGCGAGTTGACGCGGATGACGGCTTCGTAGCCACGGCCGACGTCCTTGGGGTCGATCGGCAGGTAGGGCACGCCCCACGTGTAGTCATCGACGTCAACGCCGGCTTCCTTCGCGTCTCGTTCGAGCGCCTCGAAACCCTTCTTGATGGCGTCCTGATGTGATCCGGAGAAGGCCGTGTAGACGAGGTCGCCGCCGTAGGGGTGGCGGGGGTGCACCGGCAGCTGGTTGCAGTGCTCGACCGTACGTCGTACCTCGTCGATGTCACTGAAGTCGACGCCGGGATCGATGCCCTGGCTGAACAGGTTGAGCGCAAGTGTCACGAGGCAGACGTTGCCCGTGCGTTCACCGTTGCCGAACAGACATCCTTCGACGCGGTCGGCACCGGCTTGCACGCCGAGCTCCGCAGCGGCCACCGCCGTGCCGCGGTCGTTGTGCGGATGCAGGCTGAGAATCACCGCGTCACGCCGAGAGATGTTCCGGTGGAACCACTCGATCTGGTCGGCATAAACGTTGGGTGTCGCCATCTCGACCGTGGCAGGCAGGTTGAGCACGACCTTGTTGGACGCATCCGGCTGCCACACGTCCATGACCGCGTCGCAGACCTCGACGGCATAGTCGAGCTCGGTGCCGGTGAACGACTCGGGGCTGTATTGCCAGCGGATCGTCGCCTCCGGACCGATGTGCTGCTCGGCGTACTTCATGCACCACTCGGCGCCGCGTACGGCGATGTCCTTGATGCCGTCCTTGTCGAGACCGAAGACGACCCGTCGTTGCAACGTCGAGGTGGAGTTGTAGAGGTGGAGCAGCGTCGTACCTCGGAAGCCCTCCAGTGACTCACACGTCCGCTCGATGAGCTCCTCGCGCGCCTGGGTGAGGACCTGGATCGTCACGTCATCCGGAACGACGTCCTCCTCGACCAGACGTCGGATGAAGTCGAAGTCCGTCTGGCTCGCCGACGGGAATCCGACCTCGATCTCCTTGTAGCCGAGCTCGACGAGCAGGTCGAACATGCGCCGCTTGCGCTCACCGTCCATCGGGTCGATGAGGGCCTGGTTGCCGTCGCGGAGGTCGACGCTGCACCACTGCGGCGGTGAGGTGATGACCTTGTCGGGCCACGTGCGGTCCGGCAGGTCGATGGGTGCGAACGGGACGTAACGAGATGCCTTGGCCATGCCTGTCATGACGAGTTCCTCAGCAGTTGTGGACCAAAAGCCGGCAACACCAATCCCCGCAGCGGGGGGCCGGTCGGTCAGGCCCCGCTACGGGCAGCTAAGGAGCAGCGAGTGACGCATCCCGGTCAGCGTATCGCACGCGTGCTTCAATCCACCGGTGTCGCGCGAAGTGCGCCGGGTCGAGCCGCTGCCGTCGCCGTTCGTCCTCCCCGGTGATGCGGCGCGCAGCAGCCGCCTGTATTCGCGCATGGTCTTCCTCGCGCTCACGGATGAGGCAGCGGCCCGCGACCTTCTCGAGGGCCTACGAGCGCGCGAGGAGGTCCGTACGACGCCGGGGCCGTCACGGCTGTTCGAGCTCGGCCTGCTTCATCCCTGGGGGGCCTTCCATCTGGACAGCGACGTCGGCCTGGGCGGCCTGTTGACCGCGCGGGAGTTCCTCACGCTGCTGCGCGGCCTGGCCGACGACCTCCTCGCGCCTGCTCTGCAGACGGGGACCGTGCTCGTGGACTGGTCACCGCAACATGCCGACCCGCGTTCGGTCGCCGCCATTCGCTCGGTCTATCCGGACGCAGTCGTCGTCACCGAACCCACCACCGCCGACGACGTGCTCGATCGGCTACCGGCCGGACTGACGGCGGCGACGCCGCCAGAGAACGTCGCGCCGAATGACGTGATGCGCGACCGGCTGATCGTCATCATCGGCGCCGGGCGAAGCGGCACGACATGGCTCGAAGAGCTGCTGATTGCCTACGACGACATCGGTGGCGTGCCCGGTCACGAAACCTGGCTTTTCCACTCCCTCCGAATGCTCTGGCGCAATCACGCCCAACCCGACGGTGTCGGCGCATGGGTCGACCAAGGAACGCTCGTGCGCGCGTTGCGGACCTACTGCGACGGAGTGCTCGCCGCGGCTCGGCAACGTCACGCGCCGCACGCGCACTTCTACGTGGAGAAGACACCCGTGCACGCCGAGCGACTGCTGCAGATCGCCACGCTCTATCCCGATGCGTGGGTCGTGCACCTGCTCCGCGACGGTCGCGACGTCGCCCGATCCATGTCGCAGGTGCCGTTCTTCGACGTACCGAACGTTGCCGACGCCGCGGCCCTCTGGGCACGCGTTGTAGGAGCGGTACGCCGTGACGCGCCGCGCGTGCCGCGCTTCCGGGAGGTGCGCTACGAGTCGTTGCACGCCGATCCGGCTGCGGTCCTGCATGAGCTGCGCGACTGGATGCATGCCGCACCTGCGTCAGATCCGGCCGTCCTCGCCGACGCGATCACGCGGCGCGTAAGTGCACACGCGGGCACCGCGCGGCCGGTGGGCCCGGACTCCGGGCGCTCACTATCGAGCACTGACCTCACCGCGATCTATGCCGCTGCGGGCAACGAGCTGGTACGCACCGGTTACGTGAGTCGCACGCAGGTATGGCGCGTCCGGCTGCGCCCGGCAGCGCTGTTCGGTCAACGGTCGAGGAAGTCCCGGACCGCTGAGGAGAAGGCGTCGGGCTCGTCGACCCAGGGAAAGTGACCGGCGCCGGGCAGCACCGCGACCTCAGCACGTGGGATTGCCGCTGCAAACTTGTCCGCAACCGTCGCACCGGTGAGCGCGTCTCGTTCACCCACGACGATCAACACCTCGGCGCGCACGTCTTCGAGTGACGCCCGCGCTTGGTCGGCATCGAAGTCCGGACCCGGCATGTAGCCGGCGGTTGCCCGTAGCGACATCTGCCGGTCTGCGCCCGCCGCATGCTGCTGCGCGCGCTCGTCCCAACGGCCGTACCAGAACGGACGCGTCATACGTTCGAGCTCGTTGCGGATCCGCGGGCTCGCGTTCTCGAGCATTTCCTGCGCCTCAGCGGCCTCGGCGTACCAGCTCTCGCCGGCGCGCGCGGCGCGGATGGCATCCAGGTCGTCCGGCACCCATCCGAACGGCTGGCCCGACGGAGTGACAAGGACCAGACGACGCACGGCGTCGGGATGCTGGGCAGAGTGCAGCAGCGCGACGGGACAGCCGGCGGAGTGACCGAGCACGTCGGCGGGATCGAGCTCGAGTGCGAGGCGCACGTCCTCGACATCGTCGGGAAGCCTGTTCATCTGCAAAGAGGCGCGGTCGTCGGGAAGGTCCGACGCGCCCGTGCCACGGTTGTCGAGCAGGTGCAACGTTCGGGTCTGGCTCAGACCGCCCAGATCGTCGAGATAGCGGGCGGCACGGCCCGGTCCGCCGGGAACGCAGAGCAGCGAAGGACCGGTGCCGATGTCGTGGACGGCAAGCGCGATGCCGTCACGTGTCTCTACCCGTCTCACGGTCTCGCGGTGTCTAGAGCTGGGTCAGGTCGACAGTCCGGACGGACGACGCGCCGACGCCGTTCGCGATCTCGTCGAGCGCGTCACCAGGAACGGCGGAGTCGACCGTGAGCACCATCAGCGCTTCGCCACCCGCCTCGCGCCGTGACACCTGCATGGACGCAATGTTGACAGCGGCGTCACCGAGCACCTGGCCGACCACGCCGACGACGCCGGGCCGGTCGTCGTAGCGGAAGAACGCCATGTGCGCAGTGGGCAACGCATCGACGTCGAAGCCGTCGATCTCTGTCAGCTTCTCGATGTGACGCGGGCCGGACAACGTGCCGCTCACGGATACCTGCCCACCGTTTGCGAGCGTGCCACGAAGGGTGACGAGGTTGCGATAGTCGGGGCTGTCCGGCGATGTGAGCAGATCGAGCTCGACGCCGCGCTCGGCAGCATGCAGCGGCGCGTTGACGAACGTCACCGGTTCCTCGACAACGTCGGCGAACACACCCTTGAGTGCCGACAGCTGAAGCACCGACACGTCGTGGGCGGCGATCTCGCCACGAACCTCGACGGTGAGCTGGCTGGCCACTCCGCCGGCAAGAGCGGTGAACACCCGGCCCAGCTTCTCTGCGAGCGGAAGCCCGGGGCGGACCTCCTCTGCAACGACGCCGCCGGCTTGCACGTTGACGGCGTCGGGGACGAACTCGCCTTGCAGTGCGAGCTTGACGCTGCGCGCGACCGCCAGTCCGGCTTTGTCCTGCGCCTCGGCTGTCGACGCCCCCAGGTGAGGCGTGGCCACGACGTTGTCGAAGCCGAACAGCGGCGAGTCCGTGCACGGTTCGCTCGCGTAGACGTCGAGGCCGGCACCGCCGACGCGGCCTTCCTTCAGCGCCTGCGCGAGAGCGTGCTCGTCGAGCAGGCCGCCGCGGGCGGCGTTGACGATGATGACGCCCGGCTTACAAAGGCCGAGCTCACGTTCGCCGATCAGGCCGACGGTCTCCGGCGTCTTGGGCAGGTGGATCGAGATGAAGTCACTCTCGCGCAGCAGATCGTCCAGCGGAACGAGACGCACGCCGATCTGCGCAGCCCGCGCAGCCGGCACGTAGGGGTCGTAGGCGAGCAGACGCACGCCGAAGGCACTCATCCGCTGCGCGACCAGGACGCCGATGCGGCCGAGTCCGACGACGCCCATGGTCTTGTCGGTGATCTCGACGCCGGTGAACCGGCTGCGCTTCCACTCG
>JAICMI010000120.1 GCA_025929315.1 Frankiaceae bacterium | reverse complement strand
CGGCCACTGCTGGGCACCGGGTTCTGCGGCGCGCTGACCACCTTCTCTGCAGTGGTGGTCGACGTCGACAGGTTGCTGGCGCGCGGCGACACTGGCATTGCCCTCGGCTACCTCGGTGCGAGCTTTCTGGGCGGACTGGCCCTTGCTCTCGGCGGCGTCGCCGTGGCCCGCGCCTTCGTCGGGGGCCGCGACGCCAGCCAGGACCCGGGCGAGGAGCCCATCGCCTGATGGTGCTTCTCGCGGTCAGCGCCGCTGCCGGCCTCGGCGCGGTCTTCCGCTATCTCGTCGACCGCGCGGTCGCCCGTCGGCTCGGGCTTGACTGGCCGCTGGGGACCTTCATCGTCAACGTCACCGGGTCGCTGCTGCTGGGGCTGGTCGTCGGCTTGTCCGCGCATCACGGGCTCGGCCAGACGACGGTCGACATCGTGGGCGCGGGCTTCGCCGGCGGGTTCACCACCCTGTCGACCTGGGCCTGGGAGTCGATCGCGTTGGCAGAGGCGACCGAGTGGCGAGGCGCAGTGCTCAACGCCGCGGGGAGCATTGCGGCCGGACTGCTTGCTGCCGCTGCCGGGCTCGGTCTCGCCCGGCTCTGACCTTTCACTGGCGACGCTCGCTCCTAGGCTGTCCCCGATGGCCGACACCTTCCCGCGGCAGTACGCGCGGACCCGCCGACTCACCCTGGGACAGCCGCGGGCGTTCACGCTTTTCCCGGACCGGGTGCTGTTCCTGCGCTCTCTCAGCGGATCCGATCCGCGAACCGACCTGTGGGTGCTGGCTCTCGGGTCGGGCACCGAGCGACAGCTCGTCGACCCGTCCGGGTTGGCCGATGACGGCGAGCTTCCGCCGGCCGAACGGGCTCGGCGCGAACGCGTTCGCGAGACCGCGACGGGTGTCGTGTCCTACGCCGCTAACAAGGCCGGTCGGATGGTGGTGTTTCCGCTCGGGGGGCGTCTGTGGGTGGCCGACGTCGACGGCGGCACAGTGCGGCGCGTGGACGTCGCGAACGATGTCTACGACCCGAGGATCGACCCCACCGGTACGACGGTCGCCTACGTCTCCGGCAGAGCGTTGCGTGTCGTCGCAGTGGACGGCTCCGATGACCGCGAGCTCGTTGCCGGGACGGGTGACGCCCTGAGCTGGGGACGCGCGGAGTTCGTCGCCGGCGAGGAGATGGCTCGCTATCGCGGTTACTGGTGGAGCCCGGACGGGTCCGCACTGCTCGTCGCGCGCGTCGACGAGGCGGCTGTGCCCGTGTGGTGGATCGCCGACCCGGCGCATCCGGACCGGGAGCCCACCGCCGTTCGTTATCCGAAGGCCGGAGCGGACAACGCTGATGTCTCGCTGCACCTCATAGGTCTGGATGGCGAACAGCGCGAAATCCGCTGGGATCGCAAGGTTTTTCCCTACCTCGCGAGAGTCGGCTGGAGCGAGGGCCATCCGCCCCTGCTGCAGGTGCAGAGCCGCGACCAGCGATGCGCCCAGGTGCTCACTGTCGACCCGGTCGATGGCTCGACGACTCTCGTCGTCGAAGACCGCGACGACATCTGGGTGGAGCTGTTCGACGGCGTGCCGGCGTGGTGCGGTCAGGACGTCGTACGCATCTGTGACCGGGACGGCGCGCGACGGCTGATGGTCGGCGACGAACCGGTGACACCGGATGACATGTATGTCCGTGACGTGGCCGGCTGCAGTGACGAGCGGGTTGTCTTCACCGCCTCGACCGACGACCCGTCTCGGGCGCGCGTCTATGAGTGGACACGCGCCGGACTGTCGGCCATGACCGATGACGATGGCTTTCATCTGGCGACGAGCAGCGGCGACGTGACCGTGGTCTCCTCCACGGGGCTCGACTACGACGGCTTCCGCCACCAGGTGCGTTGGCCCGGAGGTGAGATCACCGTCGGGTCTTGTGCCGAGACGCCACTGGTCCAGCCGTCGGTGCGGATGCTCCGGCTGGGCGAGCGACGGTTGTCCGCCGGCCTGCTTCTGCCGACCGGGCATGTCCCGGGCACCAAGCTGCCGGTCCTGCTCGACCCCTACGGCGGCCCGCACGCGCTTCGGGTGCTGGCAGCGCGCCGGATCTGGCTCGAGCCACAGTGGTGGGCCGACCAGGGCTTCGCGGTCCTGGTGGCCGACGGTCGTGGCACCCCCGGTCGCGACCCGGACTGGGAGCGCAGCATCCACCTCGACGTGGCCGGGCCCGTGCTCGAGGACCAGGTGGACGCCCTGCATGCGGCCGCCGAGATCGAGCCCGACCTCGACCTCTCGCGGGTTGCCATCCGCGGCTGGTCGTTCGGCGGCTATCTGTCCGCGCTGGCGGTGTTGCGTCGGCCCGACGTCTTCCACGCGGCGGTGGCCGGCGCGCCGTCAGCCGACTGGGCGCACTACGACACTCACTACACCGAGCGCTATCTCGGTACGCCGCAGGACAACCCCGAGGTCTATGCGCGTACGTCGTTGCTCGACGACGCCGCGTCGCTCGAGCGGCCGCTGCTCCTGATCCACGGCCTGGCCGACGACAACGTGGTGGCGGCGCACACCCTGCTGCTCTCCCAGCGACTCACCGAAGCGGGTCGGCCGCACTCGGTGTTGCCGCTCACCGGGGTCACGCACATGACGCCACAGGAAGAGGTGGCGGAGAACCTGCTACTGCTGCAGCTCGACTTCCTGCGCAAGGCCCTGGCCTGAGCTCGTCGCGGCGTCTTCGAGCAGCAGCCCCCAGCAGTCGAAGTCCTCGCTCAGGTAGCTCCGCAGCCGGCGCAGGTCGGGTTGAAGCAGCTCCCGCAGGGTTGCCTCGGTCTCGGGACGAATCGTAACGTTCACGAGCGCGGGGTCGACCGCCACGGTCATGCGTCGCCAGAGCCACTGCCGGGCGGCCGCCGGCACCATGCCTCGCACTGTGCGGTGCAGACCGGATCGCCGCAGCGCCTCCACCCGACCCCGAGGGCGGCGCAGCCCGGCCCCGCCGTTGAAGACCTCGCCCACGGTCGGCGGCCGGAAGCTGTCGTCGACGCCGAGGAAGCGGAAGATCCGAGCCAGCGTCTCGGCCTCCTGGTCACGAAGATCCTCTGTGGTGATGACCAGGATCTGGTCGTCGGCGTAGCCCGCGTTGCGCCACTGCTCGATCTGCAGGGAGTACATGCTCCGTGAGACGTAGCGACGGTGGTCGAGGACGGCGTCGTCGATCGGTTGTGACTCGTCCCAGAAGGTCGCGTCGTGGCGGTAGTGCGAGATCAGCCGCTCGATCGGGTGCCGGACGATGTAGACGAGCCGTGTCGAGGGGACCAGCGCCGCCGCGCGTTCAGGGACGTGCTCGAACAGCGGCCAGCAGGTGTAGCCGGGGGAAGCTTCGCCTACTGCCCGAGCCTCACCTGCATCGTCGAAGAGGGACTCGTACCACTGCCTGCCGCGCTGCCAGTTGTGCTCGGAGAAGTAGTGCACTTCCTTGTGGGCGGCGAGGAACACGTCCGGGTGACGACGCAGGTGCTCGTAAAGCGTCGTGGTGCCCGCCTTGTGCGCTCCGATGACGAGGAAGTTGGGCAGCACACTGAGACAACGTAGGGGCTGCTCCGACCTCTCGGAGCGCCGGCGGTGGAACTGGCTGGAGCGGGTGACGAGAATCGAACTCGCACTGTCAGCTTGGGAAGCTGATGTTCTGCCATTGAACTACACCCGCACGCGCCCAAACTGCCTTCAGGCGAGCGTGCCGAGGATAGCCTCCACGCGTGCTGCTGAGCGACCGTGATCTCAAGGCTGCGATCGATGACGGGCGGCTCGTCATCGACCCCTACGAACCAGCCATGGTGCAGCCGTCCAGCATCGACGTCCGACTCGACCGCTACTTCCGTGTCTTCGAGAACCACCGCTACCCGCACATCGATCCCGCGGAGCAGCAGGACGAGCTGACCCGGATGGTCGAGACAGCGGCCGGCGAGCCGTTCATCCTTCATCCCGGCGAGTTCGTGCTCGGGTCGACCTACGAGACGATCACCCTCGCCGATGACATCGCCAGTCGGCTCGAAGGGAAGTCCAGCCTGGGCCGCCTCGGCCTTCTCACGCACTCCACGGCCGGGTTCATCGATCCGGGGTTCTCCGGCCATGTGACGCTCGAGCTGTCCAACGTTGCGACGTTGCCGATCAAGCTGTGGCCGGGGATGAAGATCGGACAGGTCTGCGTCATCAAGCTGTCGTCCCCGGCCGAACATCCCTACGGGTCGGCCATCTACGGCTCGCGTTACCAGGGACAACGTGGCCCGACGCCCTCGAAGTCTTACCTCAACTTCTCGAAAGCGCCGCTGGACGAGTCCCGCTAGTCGCGCGGGTCGACCTTCAGCTCGACGGTGTCGACGTTGGTCGCGGTTGGCATTGATGTCGTGCCGCCGAACCGGAACATCCGCACATTGAAGGTGCCGCTGCCTCGGAAGGGTGCGAACCGACCCGACTGTTTGCAGTCGCCGTCCATCGACATCTCCTGGCTGGCCGCCTGCATCTGATCCTTTGTCACGCCGTAGTCGGGTGTGGCTTTCAGATTGCCGTCGACTCGTACGAAGCCGCTTGCGCCGAGTGTCAGCTGGTAACGCATGCCGGGTGGGCCGGTCGCGGTCCACTGCACCACCTTGCGCTGCACCGTGTGCGTGGTCGAGAGGACGAACGACGGTTTCGAGCAGCTCGTGCGGATGGATGGTGGCCCGTGCGACTGAGTCGCGCGAAACAGTACGACGACCAGCACGATCATCGCGATGATCGGCACACGTCGGAAGTTGGCGCTACGCCGCCACCATTCCGGCGCGTCCTGATCGGCGTCGCCGGCCGATGTCGGCCGGGCGGCCATTACTCGTTGCTGTCGCGCGGTTCGGTGCCTTCTTCGGGCTCTGCCGCCTCGGACGGGGCACCGGGATCGGGCGTCGTCTGCACCGACGTGTCGTCGGACAGATCACCGGTGGATGTGTCGACGACCTTCTCCGTGTCGTCGGAGTGACGGTTGGACGGATCGACTGCGGTCGGTCCGTCGACGGGACCGCTCGTCGTCGGTCCCGTGTCGGTCGACTCCTCGAGTGGCTGCGCCGGCGTGGGTGCGCCGACGGTTGCCGGCACCTTGCGCAGTCCGATGGAGTCGGCGAGAACCTGCGCGATGTCGATGACCTTGACGCCGTCCGCCTTGCCTTCACTGCGACGCTGGTTGACGGCGTCGTCGAGCATGATGAGGCAGTAGGGACACGACGTGGCGATCACGTCTGCGCCCGTGCCGAGCGCCTCGTCGGTGCGCTCGACGTTGACGCGCTTGCCGATGCGCTCTTCCATCCACATACGCGCGCCGCCGGCACCGCAGCAGAAACCGCGCTTGCCGCACCGTTCCATCTCGACCCGCTGGACACCGGGGATGGCGTCAAGCACCGTCCGTGGCTCGGCCATGACGTCGTTGTGCCGACCGAGGTAGCAGGGGTCGTGGTAGGTCAGCTTGGCGACGACAGGATCCTGCGGGGCGAGCTTGCCCTCGGACACCAACCGGCCGAGCAGCTGCGAGTGATGCACGACCTCGAAGTTGCCGCCGAGCGCGGGGTATTCGTTGCCGATCGTGTTGAAGCAGTGCGGGCACGACGCCACGATCTTCTTGACGCTGGCGCTTTGCAGAGTCTCGATGTTGGCTTTGGCGATCTCCTGCCACAGGTACTCGTTGCCGATGCGCCGGGCGGGGTCGCCGCTGCACGACTCCTGCGGCCCGAGGATCGCGAACTTGATGCCCGCGGCGTGAAAAACTTTGGCGATCGCTTGCGTGGACCGCTTGGCACGGTCATCGAGCGCACCCGCGCAACCGACCCAGTAGAGCCACTCGATGTCGTCGGGGATGTGGTCGGTGACCACAGGAATGTCGAAGTCGACGCCTTCTGTCCAGTCGAGCCGAGCATTGGCGGACATGCCCCACGGGTTGCCGGTGTTCTCGATGTTGCGCAGCATCACGCCGGCCTCGCTCGGGAACGACGACTCCATCAACACCTGGTAGCGACGCATGTCGAGGATCGCGTCGACATGTTCGATGTCGACCGGGCACTCCTCGACACATGCACCGCACGTCGTGCACGACCACAGGACGTCAGGGTCGATGATGTCGGGCACGAGCATCTGAGGCTCGTGCTCCTGGTCCTGGGAGCCGGCGCCGACCGGTTGCGCACCGATGAGCCGATCCGCCTCGGCGAACAGCTGGTCGCGGATGGCGGTGATGACGAGCTTGGGGTTGAGCGGCTTGCCGGTGTTCCACGCCGGACACTTGTCCTGACACCGGCCGCACTCGGTGCACGCCAGCGTCTGCAGCAGCTGCTGCTTGTGGAAGTGCTCGACCTGCCCGGCACCGAGGACGGCGTTCTCGTCCTCCATCAGCTTCTCGAGGTCGGGCGTCGTACCGAGTGCACCCAATGCCTTGGGCTGCCGCTTCATCGACGCGTTGAGCGGCGCCGTGAAGATGTGCATGTGCTTGCTGTAGAGCACGAGCACCAGGAAACCCATGACGACCGCGATCTGCGCAACCACGAACACGGACTCGAACGTCAACGAGTCAGGCGTGATGTATGACGTTGCTTTCGACGCGAACGGCCACCAGCCGTCGTCCTGGTAGGGGAAGTAGCCGCTGGTGATCTGCGCGCCGCGATAGAGAAAGAGCGTCGCGATGACGAGGAAGATCATGCCGAGCACGATGTAGGCCTGGTCGACGTGCGAGCCGTAGAAGCGCGAGCGCCGGTCGAGCCGCTTGGGCGACTGAGCGATTCGGATCGCGGTGAAGATGCCGAGCGCGACGAGCACGGCCACGCCGAAGATGTCCTCGATCAGACCCAGTGCCCGGCTGTGGCCGATGAAGGGAATGGCGAAGTCGCGCTGGAACAGCGCGCCGTAGGCCTCGATGATCGTGAGCAGCAGGATGACGAACGCCCAGAACGTGAAGGCGTGCGCCCACCCCGATAGCGGTCGCTTGAAGAGCTTGCGCTGAGCGAAGACGTCGACGAGCTGTGCCTTGATCGCACCCGCGACATCAGGTCGGCGCTCGGGCGGAATGTCCGCGCCGGCCCAGACCAACCGGCCCAGCCACAAGACCCGGGCGCCGGAGATGACGATCGCGACCACGGTCACGATTAGTCCGGCGATGAGGCGTGCGGTCACAGTCGGCTCCCCTGGCTTCGTTCGGTGAATCCCGTTCGGGAGCGTAACGAGCGGCGAGCGTCGTACCTGCTAGAGGTGGTCGGCGAGCCAACCGACGAGCGGTACGACGGCCAGCGGCGCGGTCAGCACGATCATGCCGACGATCACGAGGCCGGCCAGGAATCGGACCCGCGCGCGGGGCTCACCCCGCCGGTCCTGGAGCCGTCCGAGCATGGCCGGAGCGTACGCCTTGGGCGGGTTGAGCGTCCTGACAAAAAAATCTTGAGTTCGTTCGACTCAGTGGGAATTGACAGCCGGGCCCGTGGGGTTGAGCATGAGTGACAGCGACTCAAGGTTGAGCCGCCTAGCAACTACGGAGGAACACACATGACACGAGCGGTCGGCATCGACCTCGGGACGACGAACAGCGTCGTCACCGTGCTCGAGGGCGGCGAGCCCAACGTCATCGCCAACGCCGAGGGGTCACGGACGACGCCGAGCGTCGTCGCGTTCGCCAAGAACGGCGAGGTTCTGGTCGGCGAGGTGGCCAAGCGTCAGGCCGTCACCAACCCCGACCGCACGATCCGGTCGGTCAAGCGGCACATGGGCACGGACTGGACCGTCAAGATCGACGACAAGGACCTGACGCCGCAGCAGATCTCGGCGTTCATCCTGCAGAAGCTCAAGCGGGACGCCGAGTCCTACCTCGGCGAGACGGTGACCGATGCGGTCATCACCGTCCCGGCCTACTTCAGCGACCACCAGCGCCAGGCGACCAAGGAAGCCGGCCAGGTGGCCGGACTCAACGTCCTGCGCATCATCAACGAGCCGACCTCGGCAGCCCTCGCCTATGGCCTGGACAAGGAGGCCGGCACGATCGCGGGCCTCAACGTCCTGCGCATCATCAACGAGCCGACGGCGGCCGCGCTCGCCTACGGTCTCGACAAGGGCAAGGATCACCTCATCGCGGTCTACGACTTCGGTGGCGGTACGTTCGACATCTCGGTGCTCGAGGTCGGCGAGAAGGTCGTCGAGGTCGTCTCGACCAACGGCGACACGCACCTCGGCGGCGATGATCTCGACGACACGGTCATGAAGTGGCTGATCGACGAGTTCAAGAAGGATCAGGGCATCGACGTCTCGAAGGACAAGATGGTCATCCAGCGCCTTCGCGAGGCGGCGGAGAAGGCCAAGATCGAGCTGTCGTCGGTCTCCGAGACGGAGATCAACCTCCCCTTCCTCACGGCCGACGCCAGCGGCCCGAAGCACATGCAGAT
>JAICMI010000115.1 GCA_025929315.1 Frankiaceae bacterium | reverse complement strand
GTGCCAGGACATCTCGGAGCACTCGGAGTTCCAGCAGATGTTCCGCACCTTGCTGTTCAGCCGGATCGTTCCTTGTGTGAAGGACATCGGGCTGTGGGGCGAGAAGGTGCAGAAGTGCTACGCCGAGATGGGCGTGCTGGACATGGCCGGCCAGAACCTCGATGACCTGATGAAGGCGGACGAGGACAAGGCCGAGGAGATCGACCGCGCCAAGGCCGACGCCGCCATGAACGCCCGCATTGCCGAAGTGGACGAAGCCATCGCCATGGGTGCCAACGCTTAGAGCGGTTACGACTCGTCGCGGTTGACCAGCAGGCGGCGGAGGGAGTCGAGGCGCTCGGCCGCGGCGTGGCCGGCTTCGACCCACTCGTCGAGCTCGCATACCTCGGGGTCGAGGTGGTCGCAGTCGGTCGGGCAGTTCGTGGTGCCCGCGGCGAGTTCGGGGAAGCAGCTCACCAGCCGGTCGCGATCGACGTGCGCCAGCCCGAACGAGCGCACGCCAGGTGTGTCGACCACCCAGCCGCGA
The DNA here is from genome assembly GCA_025929315.1 of Frankiaceae bacterium. GTDB lineage: Bacteria > Actinomycetota > Actinomycetes > JAFAQI01 > JAFAQI01 > DATBDO01. The sequence goes on along the minus strand of JAICMI010000115.1, from coordinate 8,417 downwards.
TCGGGCAACGGCAATGCGATCGCCGCGGTCGTCGTGTGCAGTCCTTTACCTGTGGTCGTGCTCACCGCGCCCACGCGCTGTCGCGAGTCCGGCACCAGCGCGTTGACCAGCGTGGACTTGCCGACGCCGGAGGAGCCTACGAAGACCGTGACGCGGTCATGCAGCCGCTCGCGCAGCGTCGAGAGGGTCGCATCAAGGTTGTCCTTGCGCGACGTGATCACCGGCATCGGGACGTCGCGGTAGATGGCCAGCAGGTCGTCCGCCGCCGCCAGATCGAGCTTTGTCACCACGAGAACCGCTTCGATGTCCGCGTCGAACGCGGCCACCAGACAGCGGTCCACCAGCCGTGGCTGTGGCTCGGGGTTCGTGAGAGCAGCGACGACGACGAGCTGTTCGGCGTTGGCGACGATGATGCGCTCGATCGGGTCGTCGTCATCCGCCGTACGACGCAGCACCGAGCGCCGTTCCTCGATGCGGACGATGCGAGTCAACGTGTCCGGCCCGGCCGTCACGTCGCCCACCAGCGCAACCTCGTCGCCGACGACCGCGCCACGACGGCCGAGCTCACGTGCACGCATCGCGGTGACCATCGACCCGTCCTCGAGCAGGCACGCATAGCGGCCGCGATCAACCGTCACGACGCGTGCCGGCAACGCATCCACGTGCAGTGGCCGGTTGCGGCTACGCGGGCGTGACCCACGCCCCGCTCGTCCGAAGCGGTCCTCCTCGTCGACGGGGCGGGGGCTCAGGACGCGTCTCCGGTCACGAAGGCCGACCAGCACTTGACGAACTCGGGAAAGGTCTTGGTCACGGCAGCAGGATCCTCGACCTCGACGCCCGGTGTGACGAGGCCGATCACCGCCGCCGCCATGACCAGGCGATGGTCGGCGTAGGTGTGGAAGGTGCCGCCGGACAAGTCCGCGGGCTTGATCTCCAAGCCGTCATCGAGCTCCTCGATCGATGCGCCGAGGCGCGTCAGCTCCTTCGCAAGTGCAGTGATGCGATCCGTCTCGTGGCCGCGCAGATAGCCGATGCCGGTGAGCCTCGACGGGGTGGACGCAAGCGCGGCGACCGCCGCTATCACCGGTGTGAGCTCGCCGGCGTCGCGGAGATCAAGGTCGACGCCGTTCAGCGAACCGCCGCTGACGGTGAGCGTTCCGTCGTCGACTTTGGTGCGGGCGCCGAACTGCATCAACACGTCCGGCAGCATCGCTCCCGGCTGACAGCTGTCACCGGGCCAACGCATCTGCACTTCGCCACCCGTGACCGCGGCCGCAGCGAGAAATGGCGCAGCGGCCGAGAGGTCGGGTTCGACCTCCTCGTCGACCGCTTTGATCACGCCGGGGCGCACCAGCCAGTCCGCGGCGCCGCCTTCAGTCGCAACGCCGCGTGCGGCCAGCATGTCGATCGTCATGCGCACATGTGGCGCGTTGGGCACCGACCGCGCGCCGATGTGGCGCACGTGCACGCCGTCGGACCATCGCGCCGCCGGCAACAACAGGGCGCTGACGAGCTGGCTCGATGCAGATGCGTCGATCGAGACGTCACCGCCGGCGAGTGCACCTCGGCCACGAACACTGATGGGCAACGCTCCGCGGCCGTCGTCACCGATATCGGCGCCGAGCTCACGCAGTGCGCCGATCAACGGGGCCAGGGGACGTTCGCGCGCTCGCGGGTCGCCGTCGAGTCTGACCTCTCCGGTCGCCAGCGTCGCGACCGCCGGAATGAAGCGCATCACTGTGCCGGCCAGTCCGACGTCGATGTCGGCCGGACCGCGTAGCTCGCGCGGCGCAACCGTCCAGTCCGGTCCGTTGTCGGAGATCTCGACGCCGAGCCCGCGAAGCGCGTCGGCCATCAGCTCGGTGTCCCGGCTGCGCAACGGCGAGCCCAGCACGCTCGGCGCATCGGCGAGCGCCGCCAGAATCAGTGCCCGGTTGGTGACCGACTTCGAACCGGGTACGACGACCGGTCCTCGCACCGGGCCGCGCGCAACGGGCGCGATCCACGGTGGAGACTCGGCGATGCTCACACGCTGCATGCTCCCATCCCGCCGATATGCGGCAGAATGGTTCGACCCGAACGAAGGATGTCCGCGCATGCTCCGCACCCGTGGTGCGTCATGTCTAGCTCTTGCCGCCGCTGCCGCCGTCCTCACCGCATGCAGCGGTTCCAGTGGCTCGACGGGGGCCGGTTCGACGTCGTCGATCGCACCGGCGACCCCGACCGCGCCGGCTCCCTGCGCCACGCCCGCGCACCCCAAGCAGACCAAGTGGCCCGCGAGCGTTCCTTCGGATCTGCCGAAACCTGCCAACGCGACGATCCAACAGCAGACGACCGCAAGTGACGGCGTTCACATCCTCAAGTTCTCCACACCGACCTCGCTGCGCGAGAGCGTGATCTTTGTCGTCGACAAGCTGCCGAAGGCCGGCTATGTGCTCGGCCGTGGAGACGCCGAAGCCGCCGAAGCGGACGCGCCGTTTATCCACGGCAACATTCGCGGTCTCGTCCGGATGCTCGAGACGGCGCCCTGCCAGACCCTGTGGTTGCTTGCGACTGTCGACACCAGCCAACAGACCGGCAACTCTCCGCTGCTCACCCCGCACTCGCCCAGCGGCAGCCCGTCGCCCCTGCCCTTCGGCTGAGCGGACGAGCGGTCTGATCTCGTTACGCTGCGGCTCATGAGCGGCGGCGTCCTCCTGCAGGCCGTGATCAGCGGTCTGTCGGTCGGCGCGGTCTACGGACTGGTCGGGCTCGGTTTCACCCTTGTCTGGTCGCTGACGCGCGTACTTGCGCTGGCCCATGGGGACGTCGTAGTCGCATCCGTTCTGGTTGCGGTGATTGCCGTTGTCGGTCGCACGCCGGTGGCGTCGTCACCCGGTGTCGCGGACTCGGTGCTCCTCGTGCTGCTCACCCTTGCCGCCGGCATCGTCGTCGCCGTTGCCTCCTACGCGGCTGCGGTCCGGCCCTTCCTCGATCGCCGCCATCGCTCCGCCGACGTCCTCGGCTGGGTTGCCGGCACCGTGACAACGGGCCTCGTCATCCGCACTGCGCTCGGGCTCGCACTACCTGCGGCGGCCTACGCCGTACCCGACCCATTGCATCTCGACAGCGTCACCGCCTCCGGAGTGGTGCACCTTCCCGGCGGTACGACGGTCACCGTCCGCTCGTTCGCGGTCTTCGGCGTCGCGGTCGTCGTTGCACTCGTCATCGACTGGTTCATCCGCCGGTCCCGGCTCGGACGCGGCATGCGCGCCGTCGCTGATGACGTGGATGCAGCCGCGCTCTGCGGCGTCAACGTCGAGCGCGTTGTCGTTGCTGCTTTCATGTTGGCCGGCCTGCTCGCAGCGATCGCGGCCCTGCTCGATTCGCCCGGTCACGCCGTCGCGGTCGACAGCGGCGCGCTGCTCGGTCTCGCCGGCGCGGCTGCGGCACTTCTGGGTGGCCTCGGATCGTCTCGTGGCGCCCTCCTCGGCGGTCTGGCGCTCGGCGTCGCGCAGCAGCTCATCGCGTCATCAACGCACTTGGGCGCCTCGTGGGCGACGACGTTGCCCCTCGTCGTGCTGGTCGCCGTCATCGCCGTACGGCCGGAAGGACTGGGCGCGGGTCGGCGAGTGGTGGTCGAGTGAGGACGTTTGCCGGCGACCTCTATCTGCTGGTCGCTGCGTACGGTCTGGCTCTGCCGGTCTCCTATGCCCGCCTGCCGGTCCTCGGTCAGGGTGCGTTCGTCGCGGTTGGTGCGTTCGGCACGTTGCTGCTGGCCGCGCATGGCACGCCACTGCTGATCGCGGTCGCGACGGCTGCGGCGATCGCGGCGGTGTCCGGCTATCTCATGGGGTTCGCCGCCACGAGACTCGCGGGTGCGTCGCTCGCCCTGGCTACCTGGGCAGTCGCTTGGCTTGCCTATGTCGTGCTGGTGCAGTTCCCGCGCGTCTCGGGCGGCAGCCAAGGCCTGACACACGCATCTCCGGCTCGCCTCCTTTCTGCGTCTCTCGGACTCACGGTCACGCTGCATCCCTGGGTGCATGTCCTTGTTGCGGGGGGCATCTCCGTCCTGATGGCGGCTGTGCTCTGTCACTCCGCGTCCGGGCCGTGGGGACTCGACTGGGCCGCACTGCGCACCGGCCCGACACTGGCCGACTCGCTCGGGGTGCCCGTCCAGCGACGGCGACGCGCGTTGCTCGCAGCGAGCGGCGCACTTGGTGCGATCGGTGGCGCGGGCACTGCGATCCTCATCGGTGTCGCTGCGCCCGCGGACTACTCGCCGTTGCTGTCCCTGCAGCTGTTCGTCGCTGTTCTGATCGGCGGCACTGCGAACTGGTGGGGACCCATGGTGGGTGTCGCGTTGCTGGCCGCGTTGCCGTCCACGGCGGACAACCTGGCGTCGGCGATGGGCGTCGACGCGTTGCGCGTCCGCGCGGTGCTGACTGCGGCGCTGCTTGTGCTCGCTCTCGTTCTGCGCCGTCCAGCCGCTGATGTCCTACGACGTCTGACCGCACGATGGCGCCGGCCTCCGGCGGTGACGTACGACGACACTGAGACGGCGGCCCAGGCTGACGTGCCGCGTGGTGCGACGGTGTTGCAGCTCGAAGGTGTCGAGGCTCGTTATGCAGGCGTCATCGCGCTGTCGGACGTGGACGTGTCGGTCCGGGCGGGAGAGGTGCACGCGCTGGTCGGACCCAACGGCAGCGGCAAGTCGACCGTGCTGCGGGTCGCGACGGGGGTCCTCGCGCCCTCGCGCGGCCGTGTGACGATGAGCAATGGTCGTCCGGCGCCGCGAGCGGGCGCGGCTGCACCATGCGTCGCAGCCGGCGTTGTGCGCACGATTCAGCACACTGCGTTGCTCGGAGATCTCACCGCAGGTGTGCAAACCGCGGTAGGTGCTCGCGCACGAGAGCGGGTCGCGTTCGCCGGGCTCCGGCACCTCATCGCGTCGCCGACTGCTCGGGAGCTCACCCGGAGCCGTCAGCGGGTTGCCGCCGGCGCCTTGACTGCCGTCGGGCTGCACCAGCTCGCTGCACAGCCGGCCGATCGGCTCGACAGTGCCGACCAGCGGTTGCTGCAGATGGCCCGGGCGCTGGCGACGGGCGCTCCGGCGCTGTTGCTGGACGAGCCCGCCGCCGGCATGGCAGCGACGGACCGACGCCGGCTGGCCGAGGTGCTCCGGCGACTGGCCGGTGACGGCTACGGCGTCCTGTTCGTCGAGCACGACATGGCGCTCGTCGGCACGGTCGCCGACCGCGTGACTGTCCTGGACGCCGGCCGCGTCATCGCCAGCGGCAGCTTCGCCGAGATCCAACAGGACGCAGCGGTGCGAGCGGCATATCTTGGCGAAGTCGCCGAGGAGAGGGAGCCGACCGACTCGTGACCGTCATCATCAGGCGGAGTCGCGTCGTGCTCGCGGTGGTGCCCGTCGCGACCGCTGCCTTGCTCGCCGGCTGCGGCAACAGCTCATCCGGCGGTCGCTCGAACAGTGACAGTGTCACCATTGTCGTCAGTGCACCCGTGACGACGTCGCCGTGGATCGCCGACGCCGAACGCAACGGCGCCGAGCTCGCTGCCACTCAGCTCAACGCAGCCGGCGGGGTGAACTACGGCGGAAGCTCGCACCACGTGCGAATCGACGTACACGACAACGGTGGCTCGCCGCAACGCGTCGTCGCCGACGCGCAGACCGCGGTGTCGGAACATGCGGCTGCCCTCATCATTGACGGTGTCGGCGCCAAGGCTGTCTCCGATGTCACTGATCCGGCGCATCTTCCCGTGTTCGTCGTGTTCGACGGCGGCGCTAGCTTCATCGACCCCAGCGCGCGGCCTACCTTGTTTCGACTGGCGCCAGCCGACAAACCGATGGCGATGCGACTGGCCGACTACCTCGCCGCCGGCAACCCGAAGATGGGTCTCATCACCGACGACACCGGGTTCGGCACCGATGGCGCCGCCGCCATGAAGCCTGCCTTCGGGCGGGACAAGATCTCGGTGGTGTCCGAGGCGACGGTGCCCTCTACTGCCTCCGATGTGAGCTCGCAGGTGTTGGCGGCGCGGCGCAAGGGCGCGACAACCGTCGTCGTCTGGGCGAGCGCGCCGATCGTCGCTGCGACCATTCAGGCGACGCGATCCACCGGCTGGAACGTGCCGATCTGGGCCGGTCCGACGGGTGAGGATCCACTCGTGCGCCAGCGGCTCGCGACGCATCCATCCTGGCTGGACAATGTCGGCTTCGTCTCGTTCCGCATCACTGCCGAGGTGGGACCGAAGCCGTTCGCGGCCTACCGCAAGGCCTATGAGGACAAGTACGGCGCACAACGCATCAACGTGAAGCAGAACGGCAAAGAGGTCGTCCAACCGCCCGACTGGTCGATGTTCTCCTACGACACGGTCAACCTCGTCGCCGCAGCGTTGGAGAAGGCGGGTGCGGTCGGCGCGCCGTTGCTGTCGGCGTTGGAGGGCAAGGTCGTCATCACCGGCGCCAACGGTGACGAACGCGGTTACCAGCCCACGACGCGCGAAGGTGTGTCCCCGGACGACATGTACTTCGCGCGCTTCCACGGCTTCACGTTCGCCCCGGTGACCGACGACCTGCTTTCGCAGAACCTCCCTGCCGTGCCGCAGACCCGGTAGCAGCGAGATGTGCGGACGTTATGCCTCAGCGCGGTCGGTCGACGACATCGCCGCCGCGTTCGGCATCCGCGAAGAGGACATCGAGGCACCACCGGCGGCGGACTGGAACGTCGCGCCGACCAAGCCGGTCGCCGTCGTACTCCTGCGTGACGGTCGTCGCGTGCTCTCGTCGGCACGGTGGGGGCTCGTGCCCTCCTGGGCATCTGACCCGTCGATCGGCAGCAGGCTGATCAACGCACGACTGGAGACAGTCGCTGACAAGCCGGCGTTCCGCGACGCGCTTGCGGTCCGTCGATGCCTGCTGCCGGCTGACGGCTGGTACGAGTGGGCCGTCCGACCCGACGGCACCCGGCAGCCCTACTTTCTCGCCCCACCGGATGGCGGTCCGATCGCGTTCGCCGGTCTGTGGGAAGTCTGGTACGACGCCGAGCGACGCCCACTCGTCACGACGACGATCGTGACCGGACCCGCGCCTGCCGACCTTCGGTTCGTTCACGACCGGTCGCCGGTCGTACTGGACCGGGCGGCCTGGAGCGACTGGTTGGACACCTCGGCCTTGCCGGTGCTGCCGCCCACGCCGCCCGGTGTCGTCGCGCCGCGAACGGTGTCGGATGCCGTCGGGGATGTGCGCAACAACGGTCCCGAGCTGACCGACGAGCTCGACGTACCTGAACAGCAAGCATTGTTCTGACGGTGCGGGCCAGCAGGTGCGTCGATACGCTCGCCGCGATGCGCACGCGCGAGGTCGCTGCTGTGGCCGCCGGGATCGTCGGCGCCGCGACCAGCCGCGCGCTCGACGCCGCCGGACTCCTGCCCGGTGTCCACGAGGCGGGCGCGGTCCGGACTGCCATGGGACCAGCCGAGACGCTGCTCTGGCTGGTGCTCGCGGGCGGGCTCGCATGGCTTGCCGTCCGCACGAAACCGGCGCTCGTCGGTGCTGGATCCGCACTTCTCGTGTCCGCGATCCCGGAGCTGGTGGGACGCCACGACCTCGGCGCCGTCGGTGAGCCCGGCGCAATGGCAGGCGCGATGGTGCAGTGGTTGTTGCTGCTCGCGGTGGTTGCAGTCGCCCTGGTCGTCGACCGATCGCTGTCCGCATGCGTGGCACCCGCGACCTACCGCGTCGGGTGGCTCACTCCTTCGTCCAACACACCTCACAGCTTCACTCGCCTCGTCGACCGGCGTGGGCGACCACGAGCACCACCGCGTGTCCTGCCTCTCCCAGCAACTGTCTTCTAAGAGAGGAAGGACATGACCGCACGTTTGCGCGGGCGCTTCGTCGCGTCCGCACTGATCACGCCGCTCTTCGTGCTGCTGGCCGGCTGCGGCGGCAGCTCCAATGGTGGTGGCGACAACCCACGCGACGAGGGTGAGGCAGGCGCCGCCAACGCGGCCTGCGGACCCTCGATCACCAAGACGGCGTCGACCCCGTTGCCGAGTGACATCCCGTTGCCCGACGGCGCGGGCGATCCGTACGAGTACTTCGCGCAAGGAGCCACGAAGGTGTGGAACCTCGCACTCGACGGCACGCCTGGTGACCTGTCGTCATTGCGCGACAGCTACGACGACGCACTCAAAGGCAAGGGCTACGAGATCGAGGGCACCGACGCCGAAGAAGGCTTCGAGGCGGAGTCCGAGTTCAGGGGTCCGCATGAGGGGACGACCAACTTCCGTCCGCTGTGCAAGGGCAAGGTTGTGCTCAGGATCAAGCTCTCGTCGTAGCAGTCAGAGTCGGCGTCGCAGCAACACGGCGTTGCCGAGGATGGCAAGAAGTGGGGCCGCGGGCGCGGCGGGTGGGG
>JAICMI010000083.1 GCA_025929315.1 Frankiaceae bacterium | reverse complement strand
CGTAAGCCGCACGCGCGATGCCGACCGCCTGCGCGCCGACAGTCGGACGGGTGCGCTCGAACGTCGCCATCGACGGCTGCGAGCGACCGGTCTTCATGCCCTCACGCGCGCGGTTGAGCCGGCTGTCGAGCTTCTCCTTGCCACCGAGCAGGTAGTGGTCCTTGCCGGGCAGCCGCACGTCGTCGAGCACGACCTCGGCGGTGTGCGACGCGCGGATGCCGTGCTTCTTGAACTTCTGGCCCTGCGACAGGCCCTTGGTGCCCGGCGGTACGACGAACGACGCCTGGCCGCGGGTCCCGAGCGAGGGGTCGACCGACGCGACGATGACGTGCCAGTCGGCGATGCCGCCGTTGGTCGCCCAGGTCTTGGTGCCGTTGAGGACCCACTCGTCCTTGGCCTCGTCGTAGACCGCTCGGGTCTTCATGGCGCCGACGTCGCTGCCCGCGTCCGGCTCGGAGGAGCAGAAGGAGCCGAGCTTGATGTCCTCGGGCGTCCCGTACATCGCCGGGATGAACTCGCCGATCTGGTCGTTGGTGCCATTGGCGCTCACCGCGGCTGCGGCGAGCCCGGTGCCCATGATGGCCAGCCCGATGCCGGCGTCACCCCAGAAGAGCTCCTCCTGGGCGAGCACCATACCGAGGCCCGACTCGTCGAACCACTGCGAGGCCATGAAGTCGATGGAGTAGATGCCGGCCTTGGCCGCCTCCTGGAGGACTGGCCAGGGCGTCTCCTCCCGTTCGTCCCACTCGTGCGCCGCGGGTCTGATGACCTCCGCGGCGAACTCGTGGAGCCACTTCTGCAGCTCCTTCTGGTCGTCGGACAGCTCGAGGGAGAAGGCAAGGTCGGCCATGGCTCTATGGTGTTACCCGCGGTAACATCCTGTCAAGATGGCGGGCGTGGCGGCTCAGGTGACGGCAGAGCGGCGCGAGCAGCTGCTCGCGGCGGCCGACCGCGTCGTGCAGCGGGACGGCTCCGCAGCGAGCATGAACGTGATCGCGGCCGAGGCGGGCATCACCAAGCCGATCCTCTACCGGCATTTCGGTGACAAGGGCGGTCTCTACCGGGCACTCGCAGACCGGCACATCGACATGCTGTTGGCGCGGCTACGCGCGGCCCTGCTCACGCGCGGAGGACTGCGCGCACGGACGCACGCGACCGTTGATGCCTACCTCGCATCGGTCGAGGAGCAGCCGCAGGTCTACCGGTTCCTGCTCGAGCGCGCCGCGGTCGAGGAGCCCGACGTGCGTGGCCAGGTGGTCGGCTTCGTACGGCGCTTCGGTGACGAGCTCGCTGCCGGCATCGGCAACGAGCCGGAGCTGGCCGGCGTCGATCCGCAGCGGGCGGTCGTCTGGGCGCAGTCGATCGCCGGCATGGTCCAGGGGGTCGGGGACTGGTGGCTGGACCACCCCGAAGTGGCGCGAGACGCCGTCGTCGACGAGGTGGTGGGGCTGTTGTGGGAGGGCTTCACCGGCGCGTCGGGGGTTGTTCACCCTCCGTTCACCGGCTCCTCCTAGCATCACCCCCGCGCGTTCATCCCTGATTCACGATCCCCTCGAGGTATCCGTGCGCCTGCGACTCACGCCCCACGAGACGATCTTCTACGACCTGTTCAGCCAGGCCGCAGACAATCTCGTCGATGGCTCCCGGCTCTTGCTGGAGCTCCTGCACGCGGAACAGGCCAAACGGAGCGACATCGGTGCCAAGATCCGCGACGCGGAGCACCGCGGAGACGAGGTCACCCACCAGATCTTGCGTGAGGTCAACTCGACTTTCGTCACGCCGTTCGACCGCGAGGACATCTACCGGTTGGCCAGCCGCCTCGACGACGTCATGGACTTCATCGAGGCGGCCAGTGACCTGGTCGTCCTCTACGAGCTCGAGTCGATGCCGTCCGAGATCCTGCGGCTGGCCGAGCTGTTGGAGCACGCCGCGCAGATCACCAGCCAGGCGATGCCACGGCTGCGGTCACTGAACAACCTGAGCGACTACTGGATCGAGATCAACCGACTCGAGAACGACGCCGACAAGCTGTTCCGGCGGTTCGTGGCGCGACTGTTCAGTGGTGAGTACGACGCCCTCATGGTGATGAAGCTCAAGGAGATCGCCGAAGAACTCGAGAGTGCGGCGGACGCGTTCGAGAACGTCGCCGACACGGTCGAGACCATCGCGGTCAAGGAGTCCTGAGATCGAGACCGTCGGCCTCCTCCTTCTTATCGTTGTCGCGCTGGGATTCGACTTCACCAACGGCTTTCACGACGCTGCCAACGCGATCGCGACGTCTGTCTCGACGCGCGCGCTGACCCCGCGCGCGGCACTGGCTCTGGCCGCCGTGTTCAACCTCTTAGGGGCCTTGGTCTCGACGAAGGTTGCGAGCACGGTGGGCAAGGGCATCATCTCCGTTCCCAACAACCATGAGGGGCTCGTCGTCGTCTTCGCCGCCGTCATCGGCGCGATCGTCTGGAACCTCATCACCTGGTACTTCGGCCTGCCGTCCTCGTCATCGCATGCGCTCATCGGCGGACTGGTCGGGGCGGCACTTGCCTCAGCCGGTGACGTGCAGTGGCACGGCGTGATCGAGAAGGTCATCATCCCGATGGTGCTGTCACCGCTGGTCGGCTTCAGCGCCGCCTTCCTGCTGATGCTGATCCTGCTGTGGGTCTTTCGACGAGGAAACCCTCGGCGGCTCAATGTGGGCTTCAAGTACGGACAGTGGGTGTCGTCGGCCGCGATGGCCTATGGCCATGGGCTGCAGGACGCTCAGAAGTCGATGGGGGTCATCACGCTGGCGCTGGTCGTCACCCACCACCTGCATGCGTTCGTAGTGCCGCTTTGGGTCAAGCTCGCGTGCGCGCTGGCGATTGCCGCCGGCACCTACTCGGGCGGCTGGCGCATCATGCGCACGCTCGGTCGACGCGTGTTCAAGATGGACAACTCGGGCGGCTTCACCGCCCAGACCGTGGCGTCCACTGTGCTGATGACCACCGCTTACGCCTACGCGGCGCCGATCTCGACCACGCACGTGATCACGTCGTCGGTCATGGGCGTGGGCGCGACGCGCAAGCTGTCTGCCGTGCGCTGGGGTGTCGCCGGCAACATCCTGATGGCTTGGGTTTTGACGCTCCCCATGGCCGGACTCGTCGCGGCTGGCGCTTTCGGGGTCATCCACCTTTTCATCCGCTGAGGCGTCAGCGGGGCAGCTCGCGTCGGTCGGGGTCCCCGCGCCGGCCGGAGTCGTAGAGCAGCGTGGTCTCCTCGAGCCTCGTCGGGCCGGCATTGGCGGCGATGACAGCGATCCACGGCAGGATCAGAGACGCACCGACGGCGATGCCTGCGGCCCAGACGACGTGCGCGGCCGCGAGCACGATGGCGAGGATGAAGCACACGACCCGGATCCCCATGGTCACGAGGTAGCGGCGTTGCCGGCCCCGGATCTCGTCCTGGGGGTTCTGGGGCGCGCTCGTGACCAGCAGAGGTTGTTCCGCTCGGGTCACGTTCTCAGTATGCGGCCGCGCGGTCTAGCCGAAGCGGCCGGTGATGTAGTCCTCTGTCCGGCGCTGTGCCGGAGCCCGGAAGATCTGCTCAGTAGTCCCGGTCTCGACCAGTCGGCCTGCCATTCCCGGCCCGTCGACGGTGAAGAATGCGGTTGTATCGCTGACCCGTGCCGCTTGTTGCATGTTGTGGGTGACGATCACGATGGTGTAGTCGTCCTTCAGCCGGGTGATGAGGTCTTCGATCGCCAGCGTCGAGATGGGGTCGAGCGCGCTGCACGGCTCGTCCATCAGCAGCACCTGCGGCTGCACGGCGATCGCGCGGGCAATGCAGAGCCTTTGCTGCTGCCCCCCGGAAAGGGACTGGGCCGGCTTGTCGAGACGATTGACGACCTCACCCCAGAGGCCGGCGTCGCGCAACGCGCGGTTGACTGCATCGGTCAAGATCTCGCGACGTCGCATGCCGGCCAGCCGCAGCCCCGCAGCCACGTTGTCGAAGATGCTCATCGTCGGGAACGGGTTCGGCTTCTGGAAGACCATGCCGACTAGTCGTCGTACCTCGACGGCGTCCACGGACGGGGCGTAGATGTCGTCGTCGTCCAGCAGGACCTCGCCCTGCACGGTCGCGCCTGGCACGGCTTCGTGCAACCGGTTGAGGGAACGCAGGAACGTGGACTTGCCGCAACCGGATGGGCCGATGATGGCGGTGACGCTTTTGGGCTCGATGGTGAGCGACACGTCAGAGACAGCCGTTGCTGCGCCGTAGCCACAGCTCAGGTTCACAGTTTCGATTCGGAGCGCCACGGTCACCTCGGAGACTTGGAACGGGTCAGTAGCCGCGCCGTCAGATAGACGACGACGACGAAAGCGATGAGGGCGAGCGCGCCACCCCAAGCGCGCTGTACGGCGACGTCGAACGCGCTGCCGGTCTGGTTGAACACGAACACTGGCAATGACGCTTGCTGGCCGTGGAGCGGGTTTGTGTTGATGAAGGCGTTGTTGCCAACGGTCAGGAGCAATGGCGCGGTTTCGCCGGTGACGCGGGCAACGGCCAGGAGCACACCAGTGGTGATCCCGCTGCGCGCCGCCGGCAGCACGATCGACCACGTGGTCCGCCAACGGGGCAGGCCCAGGGCGAGGGCTGCCTCTCGCAACGGCACCGGGACCAGCCGCAGCATTTCTTCTGTGCTGCGGACGACGACCGGCAGCATCAGGATCATGAGGGCGATCGACCCGGCGACGCCGGAGAAGCCCTGATGCAGCCCGATGACCCAGAACGAGAAGACGAACAGACCGGTGACGATCGACGGGATGCCCGTCATCACGTCGACGAGAAGCCGGACCGGCCCGGTGAGGCCGCGTACGGGCGTTTCGACGAGAAAGACAGCGACGAGGAGGCCGAGTGGTACTGCGAGCAGTGCCGCCAACGTGACCTGCTCGAGGGTGCCGATGACTGCGTGGTAGATCCCGCCGCCGGGGGAGAGCGGCGGGATCCCGGCCATCGAGTGCGTGAGAAATGCGGGGGTCATTCGATGGACGCCATGCATGACCGTGAAGCCGACAAGCGCGAACAGCGGGATCACTGCAAGCAGCAGCATGGCCGCGGCGGTGGCGGCCGCGAGCCGGTTGCGCCAGCGCCGAGCCGTGCTGACGGTTCTGCGTTCGTGCAGCCGGATCCGGCCGGAGACCGGGGACTCGGGGAGCGTGATCTCCGTCATGCCGCCCCGCGCCGGTGTCGGGCGACGGATCGAGAGATCACGAAACGTGCGAGGAGGTTGACGGTCAGGGTCAGCAGGAACAGGACGAGCCCACTTGCGATCAGAGCTGATCGGCCGATGCTGCCCGCTTCACCGAACTTGTTCGCGATGTTGGCGGCGATCGTGTTGCCACCAGGAACGAGGATGTGCCAGCTGATGCCGAACGATGACCCGATGACGATGGCCACGGCGATCGTCTCGCCGAGCGCCCGTCCAAGTCCGAGCATCGCCGCGCTGATGAGGCCCGGTCGGCTGGGTGCCAGCACCGCGAGCCGGATCGCCTCCCATTTGGTGGCTCCGAGGGCCAGCGCGGCCTCGCGATGCGCGCTGTCGGCCTGCACCATCACCTCGCGCGATATTGCCGAGATGATGGGCACGACCATGATGGCGAGCACGATCGACGCCCCGAAGACGGACTTGCTGAACGTCGCAGTCTGACCGTCAGGATCGCTGAACAACGGGATCCATCCGAGCCAGTGCGAAAGGGCATGCTGCACCGGCACCAGCCGGGGCAGCAGGAAGAAATAACCCCACAGGCCGTAGACGACCGACGGCACCGCGGCAAGAAGATCCACCAGATAGGCGACCACCGTCGCGATGCCTCGGGGTGCGTACTGCGTGATGAACAGTGCGGTCCCCAGCGCCACGGGCAGAGCGATCACCAGTGCGGTCGCACTCGAGAGAACCGTCCCGAAGGCGAGGGCGGCGATGCCGAAGACCTGGGACCCGTCCGGCTCCCACTTCCGCGTGGTCAAGAAGGACCCGTGGTCGGAGGTCAGGGCGGGGGTGGCTCGAATGACCAAGAAAGCCGCAATGGCCCCGAGCAGGGCGAGGACCAGCAGCCCGCCGGCGGTGGCGGTCCATCGATAGATGGAGTCGCCTCTCCGCCGGCGGCCGCTCGACCACGCGGGTGTCGTGGTCATCGCGGGGGTTGGCCCTGCACGTCAGCTGACCGAGTCCAGCGCGGCGCGCGCCTTCATGACGATGCCGTTCGGCAAGGGTGCATAGCCCAGCTGCTCGGCGGCATCCTGGCCCGCATCGAGCGCGTAACCCAGGTAGTCCTTGACCGCTGCTGCAGTCGTGGAGCTGCTGTATCGAGAGCAGACGATCACGTAGGACACCGTGGACAACGGATATCCGCTGAGCCCCTTGGTGGCGATCGCCTGGCTGACGGTGTCCGCGGTGAGGCCGACGTAGTGATTGCCCTTGGCGCTCACTGTGGCGATGGGCAGGTTGTTGGCTGTGGCGTAGGAAACCTCGGCGTAAGTGATCCCGCCGTTGGTGGACTTGACGCCCTGTACGACGCCGTCGGAGCCGGTCGCTCCCTGGCCGGTGGGCCAGGACAGCTCCTTGTCGCTCCCCAGCGTCCAGGCCCTGCCGGCGGCACTCTTCTCGAAGGCGGAGAACACTGCCGTGGTTCCGGACCCGTCGGCGCGGTGGTAGGTGACCACCGGGGTCGACGGCAGCATCACACCCGGGTTGTCGCTCTTGATCGCGGCGTCGTTCCAGCGCTTGATGCTGCCCTGGAAGATTCCCGCAAGAGTGGTGGCGCTCAGCTTCAAGTGCGGCACATTGGCCACGTTGTAGATGACGGCGATCCCGCCCGCGGTGACCGGGAAGGTGAGGGCCTTGCTGCCGCAACGCTTGTCGGCGGACTGCTGCTCATCGGGCAGCATGGGGACGTCGCTGCCCGCAAACTGCAGCGCACCCGCACCGAACTGCTGGATTCCGGCGCCTGAGCCAATCGGGTTGTAGTTGATTTGCGCGTCGGAACATTGCTGGCGATAGTCGGCGCTCCACTGCTGCTGGATGTTGAGCTGGAACGTCGACCCTCCGCCCGCCAGTGAGCCACTGCCGCAATTGGCGTCCGAACTCTGGGCTCTGTTGCTCGCGCCGTTGTCACTGCCACAACCAGCCATGACGATGGCGGCGGCTCCGAGGAACGCCGCACCAGTGACGGCCCGTCGTCGCTGACTCGGTCGAATTGGTGGCACTCAGTTCTCCTTCATATGGGTTCGACGACTCGTTCGCCGGTGATCAGGTAGGACACGCGTCGCGCGACGGAGACCGCATGGTCCGCGGCCCGCTCGTAGTAGCGGCTGCAAAGAATGACGTCGATCGCTGCCTCGACACCGCCGTCCCAGCCGTCGTCCAGCAGCACGCCGAACAGCCGCTGATGCAGCGCGTCGATGACGTCGTCGTCTCGCTCGATCTCCGCGGCCAGGCGCAGATCGCGCGACGCGATGACAGCGCCCGCCTTGGCCACGATCCGCTGGACCATCTGACCCATTTCGAGAACGGTCGGTGCAAGTTGCGCGGGCACCGCCGGCGAGGGGTGACGCCGGCGCGCCACCTCTGCGACATGGGTGGCGTAGTCGCCGGAACGCTCGAGGTCAGCGACGATGCGAAGGCTGGTGACGATCGCTCGAAGGTCGCCGGCGACGGGTTGTTGCCGGGCGAGCAGGTCGAAGGCCTGCTGCTCGATGTCGGCGTACATCGCGTCGATGTCGGCGTCCTGCGAGATCACCTGTTGGGCGAGATCGAGGTCGGCGTCGACGAGTGCCTGGGTGGCGCGCCCCAGCGCCCCGGCCACGAGGCCGGTGAGCCGGACCAGCGAGGCGTTCAGTCCGTCCAGATGTTCGTGGTAGGCGTCGCGCACAACTCGAGAGTCGGGGACCCGATCGACCGGCGGCCCTCCTGCCGGTGAACGGCAAATGAACACCGGGCGAGGAATCTGCCACAACCGCCCACGCGGGCAGTGCAAGCCGGTGCGGGTACCTAGCATGGTCGTGTGCTGTTTCGCGGCCGGCGCAGATCCCCGGCGTCGGCGGTAGTCGCGCCTGCGATTGGGTCGTCGCGCCTACCGCTGGCGTTGCTCGACGAGGTCCCGGACGCGACGGTGGCGCTGCGGGGTGACGACGTCGCTTACGCCAACTCTGCTGCGCACCGGTTGGGGATCGTTCGCGGAACGTTCCTCGTCGTCGCCGAGCTCCGCCAGGCAGCGCGACTGGTTCGCCGGGACGGCGTGCATCGAGAGCTGACCCTCTCGCTGCCGACGGTCGACTTGAGCGCCGGTCGCGTGCCGGTGCGCGCGCAGCTGGTGTCGCTCGGTGGCGACGAGGTCGGCATCATCGTTGAGGACCAAACCGAATCTGCTCGCGTCGAGGCTGTCCGCCGGGATTTCGTCGCCAACGTCAGTCACGAGGTCAAGACCCCGGTCGGCGCCATCGCGCTGCTCGTCGAAGCGATCAAACAGGCGGACAACGATCCGTCTGCCGTCACTAGGTTCGTCAATCGCATCGCGAGTGAGACCGAGCGACTGTCCCGCTTGGTGCAGGAGCTCCTCGACCTGTCGCGGCTCCAGGGCGGCGAGCCGCTGCCGGAGATGGTCGTCGTGAGCGTCGACGACTTCATCGTCGATGTCGTCGACAGGATGCAGCCAATCGCGGGTACGAAGCAGATCCGCTTGAGCGCAGACGGCGAACACGGGCACAAGGTTCTGGGAGATGTGGGCCAGCTGGGTGTGGCGCTCAGCAACCTCGTCGACAACGCGATCGCTTACAGCTCGGCGAGTACTGGCGTGACGATCGCGGTCAAGGCTCGCGAAGGCATCGTGGAGATATCCGTCACCGATGAGGGCATCGGCATAGAACAAGGAGACCTCGGCCGCGTGTTTGAGCGCTTCTATCGTGTCGACCCGGCTCGCTCCCGGGAAACCGGCGGCACCGGTCTCGGTTTGGCGATCGTGAAGCACATCATGAACAACCATGGCGGTGAAGTGACCGTCTGGAGCACGCTCGGGGTCGGTTCCACCTTCACCCTCCGGCTGCCGGCCGCGACCGCCGCATGACGCGCATCTTGGTCGTCGAGGACGAAGAGTCCTTCTCCGATGCACTGTCCTACATGCTCAGGAAGGAAGCTTTCGAGGTCGCGGTGTGCAGTAACGG
This sequence comes from Frankiaceae bacterium, assembly GCA_025929315.1. Classification (GTDB taxonomy): domain Bacteria; phylum Actinomycetota; class Actinomycetes; order JAFAQI01; family JAFAQI01; genus DATBDO01. Next base: position 2,980 of record JAICMI010000083.1, on the reverse strand, counting down.
TCCCGACGGCATCGCGGAGTTCGAACGCAACGGCGCCGACCTGGTGCTGCTCGACCTCATGCTGCCGGGGCTATCGGGTCTCGAGGTGTGCCGTCAGCTCCGGCAGAAGTCGGACGTGCCGGTGATCATGTTGACCGCCAAGGACGGCGAAGTGGACAAGGTCGTCGGCCTCGAGATCGGTGCCGACGACTACGTGACCAAGCCGTTCTCCGCCCGGGAGCTGCTTGCGCGCATCCGTGCAGTCTTGCGCCGGCGCGGCGAGACCGAGGACACCGGCGGAAATGGCGTGCTCGAGTCAGGCCCGGTGCGCATGGACGTCGACCGGCACGTGGTGACGGTCAACGGTGACGTGGCCACCCTGCCCCTCAAGGAGTTCGAGCTGCTCGAGCTCCTGCTGCGCAACTCGGGCCGGGTGCTGACGCGCGGTCAGCTCATCGACCGGATCTGGGGCAGCGACTACGTCGGGGACACCAAGACGCTCGACGTGCATGTGAAAAGGCTCCGGGCAAAGGTCGAGCCGGACCCAGGTAAGCCGCGCCACCTCATGACCGTCCGTGGGCTGGGCTACAAGTTCGAGCCCTAATCTTTGACGATGGACGTCGTCGCCGAGGTCATGAACCGGACCAACCTCACCGAGTCGCCCAGCGCGACGTTGCGCGACGCGGCCGGACGAATGTGGAAGCAGCAGTCCGGCTCCCTGGTCATCATCGAAGGCGCGGAGATCCTGGGCATCATCACGGAGCGGGACATCATGAAGTCGGTCGCGCGTAGCGACGACCTCGATGCCACCCCGGTGAGCGCCGTCATGACCCGGGCCGTGCTCACCGTCTCGCCCGACACACCGATTGCCGAAGCGGCGCGCCACATGGCTACTCGCTGGATCCGCCATCTGCCGGTCGTCAGCGACGGTGAGCTGGTCGGCATGGTCAGCCAGCGCGACCTCTGCGGCGTGCTGGCCCGCACTGTTGAGTCGACATGAGAAGCAACGAGGACCCGGTCCTGCCGGATCAGACGTCGGACGACACCGACGCCGGCTGGGGTGAGTCAGCCGACGACGATGACGACCGCTTCCTGAGAGACCTACCGCCGCATCACGTGGATCGCGACGACTGACGTCGTCAGGCTTTCTGCACCGACGAGCAGAACGCGCACTTGCGTGCTGCCGCCGGGATCGACGACAGGCACTCCGCGCAGTCCTTGAGCGGCGCGGGGTCATCCGGTGCCGGCTTGAACCGCTCGAGCAGCCTGCTGAACGGCATGACGACGAAGAAGTAGAGCACTGCCGCCAGGATGATGAACGCGATGACGGCGTTGATGAAGTCGCCGTAGAAGAAGACCGACTTGTTGACGGTGAAGTGGAGCGAGCTGAAGTCGGGATTGCCCCCGATAGCCGCCAGCAGCGGAGTGATGAAGTCCTTCGTCAGCGCCGCTACAAGTGTCGCGAACGCCGCACCGATCATGACCGCGACCGCCAGGTCGACGAGATTGCCACGGAGCAGGAACTTCTTGAAGCCGTTCATCCGCCCTCCAGATGACGTGTGTTGGGAGTGCGTATCACGGTTGTCAGCCGTCGACCAGCATTCCCGGGTTGAGCACGCTGCGCGGGTCGAGCGCCGACTTGGCTGCACGCAACGCCTGCGCGAAGAGTTCCGGGCGTTGTGCGTCGTACCACTGACGGTGGTCGCGACCCACCGCGTGATGGTGCGTGATCGTGCCCCCGGCAGCAAGGATCGCTGCACTGGCGGCAGCCTTGATGTCGTCCCATTGAGCGAGCTCGCTGCCGCGTCGGGCGGGCGCCATGACGGTGAAGTAGGGCGCAGCGCCGTCGGCATAGACGTGTGTCAGCCGGCAGGTGATGCGGCCGGCACCGCAGATCTCGACAAGCACCGGCTCGACGGCGTCGCGAACCTTGTCGACGAGCGAGCCGAATCGGTCCCAGGTGATGGCGGTCTCGAACGTCTCGACGATGAGTCCGAGCAGCACGAGCTGTTCGCGGATGTAGGGCGCGCGGATGAAGGATGACCGCCACGCCTCGCCGGATCCGCCGCGCACACCCGACTCCACCGCCCGCAGTCCGTGGTCGGCGCAGACTTCCAAGGCCCGCATGCCGTCCGGTTCGACCGGTGACCCGCCTACGGACTCGACACCGAGGACGAGCGCGGTCTCGCCCGTATCCAGCGTGCCGGTGGTCGCCGCTTCAGCTCCGTCGATCAACCGGCAGGTCGCCGGCAGCAGACCGTCCTGCAGCAGCGCGCGGACGGCCGGTGCACCCGATGCGAACGTGGGTGCCGCGAGTGTTGCCGCCCACCGCTGACTCGGCCGCGGCTGCACCCGCAGCCAGGTCTCGGTGACGACACCGAGGGTGCCTTCGCTGCCGAGGAGCATCCGATCGGGACTCGGGCCGGCGCCTGACCCCGGCAGTCGGCGCGACTCCCACACGCCGTTGGGCGTCACCGCGCGGACCGACTCGACGATGTCGTCGATGTGCGTCAGCCGAGTCGAGAAGTGTCCCGCCGCACGGGTCGCGACCCAGCCGCCGACCGTCGATCGTTCGAACGACTGCGGGAAGAAGCGAGCGGTGAAGCCGTGCGCGCGCAGCTCATTCTCGAGCTGCGGTCCGGGAGTGCCGGCACGCACGCGCGCCGCTCGCGAGACGTCGTCGATCTCGATGACCCCGGTCATCTCCCCGAGGTCGAGCGATACGACGCCGTGCCACCTGCTGTCGACGATCGGCTCGACCCCGCCGACGACACTCGTCCCGCCACCGAACGGAATCACCGCGACCTCGTGCTCCGCGCACCAGTCGAGCGCCGCAGTGATGTCGCTCTCCGAACAAGGCCGCACCACGACGTCGACCACGTGGTCGAGCTGCCCGCGGATGCCGCGGACGACGTCTCGATAGGAACGGCCCAGCGAATGGCGCGCTCGATCGACAGGATCGGCCGATGCCTTCGCGGCAAGGGCCGGTGGCAACCGTTCG
>JAICMI010000146.1 GCA_025929315.1 Frankiaceae bacterium | reverse complement strand
GGCCGCACCTGATCTCGGCGCCACGGCCGTTGCCGCCGAAAGCGTCGCCACCGGGGGAGCCGCGACGGGTACGCCGGAGACGGGGGCGCCGGCAACGGCGCCTGCCGCTGACCGCACGGCCACCGGTCACAGCCATGTCCGACAGCGCAGCCGGCTCGACACCGGGCTCGAGGCGCGGCTGGCCGACCGGCTCGCACATGCCACCTCGGGTCGATACGGCATGGTCGTCGACATCGAGGGCGTCGGTCGGGTGGCGAGCCTGCACCCCGCCCGCGCGCTGCGGCCTGCCTCGACGCAGAAGCTCTTCACGACCCTGCCGCTGCTCCTGAGCCGTGCCGATGACCGGCTCGTCACCGATGTCTCGGTGACGGCGGAGCCGGTGGCCGGCGTTGTCTCCGGTGACCTCGTCATTCGCTCGAGCGAGGACCCGTCCCTGACCAAGCGCAACCTCGGGCGGCTGGCACACCAGATCGCCGCAGCGGGCATCACCCGCGTGACCGGCGACCTGATCCTCGATATCGGATCGTGGCCGACCAACAAGCGTCGTTCGGGCTGGAAGCGCGACTTCGTTCCGCTGGACGTCGGACCGCTGTCGCCGTTCCCGCTCAACCACGACGCGTGGCGTCGGGACCGCGCCTACGTGTCCAACCCGACCGCGGCTAACCTCGCCTTGTTCCGCAAGCGACTGGTTTCTGCTGACGTGCACGTGCACGGCGACAGCGTCGTTCGTCGTACGGCGCCTGCGGGCACCGTTGTCGCCACGCACACGTCGAGGTCGCTGGCCGACATCATCACCGAGACGCTGCGACTGTCGGACAACTTCTACGCCGAGACGCTGCTCACCCTCGGCGGCGGTCACAAGCCCGTCAACGCCACCTCGTCGGCTGCCGGCGTCACCGACCCGAGCTATGCGACGGACGGGTCAGGGCTTTCCTACGACGATCGCGAGACAGCGCGCGGAGAGGTGACACTGCTCAACTACGCGCAGGCAAGTCCAGCGATCGACGACCTCATCAATGCACTTCCGCTGGGGTGCCGACGGGGCACTTTGAAGAAGCGTTTCTGCCACACGATTGGTGCGGGACACGTGTGGGCCAAGACCGGAACGTTGACGCACACGTCGGCGTTGGCGGGATACACCACCGACGCGCTTGGACGTCGCGTGACGTTCTCGGTGATCTGCGGCGAGGTCCGCAGCATCACGTCAGCGATGCGCGCGATCGACCGCGCCGTGCTCGTGCTTCGTCGTTACGGGGGCTAACGACCGCGAGCGTCGTACTCCTCGAGCGCGGCCTCGGCTGCCGCGAGCTCGGCCCGGAGTTTCTCCGCCTTCTCCTCGGCGACCGTGCGGTTGGACGCCACGATCGTCTCCATCGCCTCGCGGACGGCGTCGTCGTCGACCAGCTCGGCGAAGGCCTGGACCGCGCCAGGCCGGACCGTGCTGGCGCGCGCCAGCCGGCGCGAACCGCGCTGCGCTTCGACGGTCCATCGCCCGTCGTTGAACCGGAGCGTGATCGTCAGCGGTTGAGCGCCCTTACGGCTCGTCGTCTTCTTCGTAGCCGTCCGGCCCGACGATCGGACCGCCGCTTTCGTGGCGGTGGTCTTCTTGGCTGTCGCCTTCTCGGGCGCTGCCTTCTTGGCCGGACTGGTGCGCGCCGTCTTCTTGGCTGGTGCCGACTTGGCCGCTGTCGCGGTCGCGGTCTTGCCACGCGCCGACAGTGCGAGCTCGGCTGGTGCGAACGGCACCTCGTCGCGGCCCAGCCGGACGACGATGAACTCACCCTCTGACGGGTTGCCCATCCGGATGACGTTGCCACGTGTGCCGGCAGGGACGGCGGCTGAGGCGGCGCGGACGATGACGCGTGGCTTCTCGCCCGTCGACAGCCGGGCGCGGAGCCCCGCGACCTCGTCGTTGGTCAGCGCTGGCGGACGGGCAGCGGACTTCTTCCGTGGCGGCACGCGGTGATCGTAAAGCCTTGCTGCTCAAGGACGCTCGGCTGCGTGCCGTCGTACCCACTCATACATCGCGATGCCGGACGCGACGCCCGCGTTGATCGACCTGGTCGAGCCGAACTGCGGGATGTGCAGGACCGCGACGCAAACCGCCCGCGCGGCTTCGGACAAGCCCGGCCCTTCCTGCCCGAAGAGCATCACGCATGCGCGCGGAAGCTCGGCGTCACAGATGACCTGAGAACCGGGCAGGTTGTCGATGCCGATGATCGGCAGCTGCTCGGCCCTGCCCCACGCCGTCAGGTCAGCGACGTCCTCGTGGTGACGGATGTGCTGATAGCGATCGGTGACCATGGCACCGCGACGGTTCCAGCGCCGCCTCCCGACGATGTGGACCTCGGCCGCGAGAAAGGCGTTGGCATTGCGTACGACGGCACCGATGTTGAAGTCGTGTTGCCAGTTCTCGATGGCTATGTGGAACGGATGCCGTCGGTCGTCGAGGTCCGCCACGACGGCCTCGCGGCGCCAATAGCGATAACGGTCGACGACGTTGCGGCTGTCGCCCTCAGCGAGCAGGGAGGGATCGAGCCGCGGGTCGTCCGGCCACGGTTCCGGATGTGGCCCGACGCCGACCTCCGTCACAGGTCGGCTCGGAAGGAGCACGGTTCCGGAAGTACGACGAGGCGCGTGCCGGGTGGGTCGTCGTACCAGGGATAGCCGCGGCAGATCGGTGGTCGTTCGTCGTGTCCGGTGCAGAGCCGGGTCACGGCGTCGAAGAAGTCGCAGCGGTAGGCATGGCCGGCATCGCTCTGCTCGCCGGTCGGATGCCAGTGCGCGACGGCAAAACGGGCGTCGGCGGAGTCAGTGCGCTCGGCCAGCTGACGGAGGTCGGCCGGGCTGTAGGCGTACCAGACGGGATCGCAGCAGGCCCCACATGCCGAACACTGCGCAGCCACACCCGGCAGGATAGGCGCGTGGACCTCCCCGACTGGTTGTCGAGCACGCTCGCCTCGGACGGAAGCGGCGGCACCGGTGCATTGCCGTTCTGGATCCGTGCGCTCTCGCCGGAGGCGACGGTCATCGGCCCGGCGCTGACGGTCACGGTCGGCGTCGACGACAACACGCCGATGCGCGAGGTGCCGTCGCGTGTGACCGACCCCGGCACCGTTCTCGTCGTCGCCGGTGCGAGCGAGTCGCGTACGGCTGTCCTCGGTGATCTCGTGGCTGCCGAGCTGTTGCGGGCCGGCGTCGTCGCAGTCGTCACCGACGGGTTGATTCGCGACTCTCGTGCCGTTGCCGCCCTCGGGTTGCCGGTGTGGGCTCGTGGCACGACTCCGGTCGCGAGCCGCAAGGACGGCGCCGGTCACGTCGGTGGCGGCGTCGTGGTCGGGGGAGTGCCAGTGGCCGACGGCGATGTCGTCGTCGTTGATGCCGACGGTGTGGTGGTGTGGCCGGCAGGGTCGATCTCGTCGTACTTGCAGCGTGCGGATGACAAGCGGCGCGCAGATGAGGCACGCGCTGCCCAGTGAGACTGGCCCGCTTTCGCAGCACGCTGCGCACTCCCGGTGTGGCGCGCGTGCTCATCACGTCGCTGGTGGCACGGCTGCCGCTCGGCATGTCCAGTCTCGGGATCCTGCTGCTCGTCACCCGGCACCACGGTTATGCGCGGGCCGGTCTCGTCACCGGTCTCTACGTCGCGGCCGGTGGGGTGTCCAACATCGCGCTGTCGCGTGCTGCGGACAGGTATGGCGCTCGTGCGGTGCTCACTCCCGCCGCCGTGGGTTATGCCGCCGGCATGACCGTGCTCGGTCTGGTGCCACAGACGGCCTACGGAGTGGAGCTCGTCGTCGCCGTGCTGTCGGGCTTGTCGAGTCCGCCGGTGGTTGCCGTCGTACGCGGTCTGTGGCCGCGCATCCTCGATCCGGTTCAGGCACAAGCGGTCTACGGACTCGAGGCGTCACTACAGGAGATCGTGTTCATCGCCGGTCCGGCACTCGTTGCGCTGATCGCCGCAGCAGCCGGCGCGCCCGCAGCTGTGGTCGCGACGGGTGCATTAGGACTTGCCGGCACCATCGCGTGTGTCGCCTCGCCCGCGCTGCGCAACGTGCCGCGCGTGACGGCGACGCGTGACCGCCGTCGCTTGCGTGGTGTCGGTCTACCGGCCTACATGCTCGCCGGGTTCGGACTCGTGCTCGCCTTCAACATGACTGAGATCGGTGTGGTCGCGTTCGTCAGCGGCCGGCAGGCATCGGCGGCTTCCGGTGGAGTGCTCGCGGCGTGGAGTCTCGGGTCGTTCGTCGGTGGCTTGTGGTTCGGGGCCGGTGCGTCAAGAGTCGACGACCGCGCGGTGCTGCGAGGCCTGCTGTTCGTGGCGGCGGGGGTCGCGGTCGCCGCAGCAGCGTCCGGCCCGATCGTCCTCGCAGTCCTGCTCTTCGCCGGTGGGATGTCGATCGCGCCTGGCCTGGCGCGGCTCTATTCACGCATCGGCGCGGTCGCGCCCGAGGGAGCGTCGACCGAGGCGTTCAGCTGGGTCGCAGTCGGACTGTTGGCAGGTGCCGCGGTCGGGGCGGTCGCCGGCGGTGTCTGCGTGCAGCACATCGGCGCACGCGCGACGTTGCTGTTGAGTGCGGCGGCGCCCGCGCTCGTTGCGGTCGGCCTCGCCCGGTGGGCTCGCGGCCGCGACCGCGCGACGGAGCACCCGCTACCGTCGTAGCGTGTCCGCCGACAAGCTGCCGATCCAGATGCTGCACGACCGCGTGCTGGTGTCGATCGACAGCGAGGCGGGGGAGCGGCGATCGTCCGCGGGCATCGTCATCCCGGCTACGGCCAAGATGGGGAAGCGGCTCGACTGGGCCGAAGTTGTCGCCGTCGGGGCCCACGTTCGCGCGGTGCAGATCGGCGACCGGGTGCTGTTCGACCCAGAGGAACGCTCCGAGGTCGAGCTGCACGGCACGGCATACGTGCTGATGCGCGAGCGCGACATCCACGCCGTCGCTGCCGAGCGGCTCGAGGATGCCGGGGCGACCGGGCTCTACCTCTAGGAACACCGCTCTCGCGAGGAACACTGCGGCGCTCGTCTCGGTTGACTATGGAGAAGCCCCCGAGGAGGTTGGACGCATGCTGTTTTCCCGTCAGAAGACCGAGATGGTCGCTCCCCAGGACGCGCTGCCGGGTCGGACCGAGCGGCCGTTCACAGTGCCCGCGCGCCACTACGTGCTGGACACGCCACTGGAGGAGCCCTATCCGGGCGGGTTGGAGACGGCCTACTTCGCGCTCG
>JAICMI010000051.1 GCA_025929315.1 Frankiaceae bacterium | reverse complement strand
TCGGGCGGCAACGCGGGCAGCGCACGCGGCTGCTCGGGCTCCTGTGGGACGAGGCCGAGGTGGTCGCTGACCAGAGGCCCGAGCTCGCGTAGCTGCGCCCCCGTCGGCTCGTCGGCCGGGTCGGTCGACCAGCCCCAGATCGGATAGGTCGACGTCGTGGTCATGGTCGTTCGATGGTGACAGTGAGGCTCGCCGCGGCACTGGCCTGGGCGAGTGCAGCCGCTTGTGCCGGGGTGGCTGCCAGTACGACGAGGCCGCTCCCGTCACTTCCCGCACCCGGACCCGGGACGGTCAGCACGCGCAGCCGGGTCGCGACGGTCGTGGATCGACGTAGACCGCTCGCTTGCGGGTCGGCGATCTCCAGGACGTCCACGACGTCACCGGGCTTGACGACCGCGGCGGCGGCTGACCCGTCCGCGATGCGGACCGGGATCGCGACGAGTCCGGTCTCGGGCAACGCTGCGAGCAGTGAAGGGCCGAGGAGTCGCAGGTCGGTCAGCGGCTCCCCCCGCCGGACCGGCGCCGCGAGCAGCCGGCCCAGCACGCGCGTCCCGACGCGCAGCGCGCCGGCGGGGACCACGGCCACCGGAAGGGCAACCCGGGTGAGGTCTGCCGCGCCCAGCGGCCGCCCGCCGGCCAGGTCGTGCGCCGCCGCCCACACCTTGACGGTCGCCGGGGGAGCAGGACTGAGCGTCCGCAGCCCGGCAACCACCGCGATCGCGAGAAAGCCGGCCGCCAGGAGCCGGCGGCGACCGCCGAGAAGGTCGACGGCTCGGCGAGCACCAGCGCGCAGAGAGGCCTCGTCCATGTGGCCGGACGCTAGCGGCCGGTCCCGCCATCTGCGGATCGGCTCGGTCAGCCTGTGGACAGGCTCAGGCGACCTGGCCGGACGAGGACGACGACCCCGACGAGGACGACGAGGCAGAGGATGAGTTCGACGTGCTCGACGAGGACGTCGACGAGGAGTCGGTGCCCGTGGACTTGTCTGCCGCCGCCGGCTTGTCGCCGGTCATGCCCGACGACTCGGTCTTGTCGGACGTGCTCGTCTTCTTCTTGGTCGTCGTACGGCTGTCCGTCTTGTAGAAGCCCGATCCCTTGAAGACCACACCCACGGCGGAGAACACCTTGCGGAGGCGCCCACCGCACGCGGGGCACTCGGTCAACGGATCGTCCGAGAACTTCTGGGCGGCCTCGAGCTCCTCGCCGCAATTGGTGCAGGCGTATTGATACGTCGGCATCCGGTCCTCCGCGACGGTTGGCACTCCAGGGGCGCGACTGCTAATCCTACCCGCGCTCAGGCGGCGGCGATAGCCGCCATGAGGTCCGTCATGTCGCCCGACTTGAGGACTGTGGCGTCGGCGCCGAGCTCGCCCGCGAGCACGAGATGTGTGGCCGAGGCGGAGTAGGCGATCACGACGGGACGGTCGGGGCAGTCGTCTTCCCCGAGCCGGCGCAAGACGTCGGCGCCGCCGCCGCCGGGCATCATCATGTCGAGGACGAGAACGTCCGGGTGGAAGGCACAGGTGGCCGTTACCGCAGCCGACCCATCGGCGGCTTCGCCCACGACTTCGTGGCCCTCGAGCTCCAGGTTGAACCGGAGCAGCAACCGGACCGCCTCGTCGTCGTCGGCGACAACGATCGCTGCCATGTGGTCACCCCCTGTCACCATTATGCGACAACGATGGCAACCAATACGTGGGGAAGAGCGTCAGAAATAGAGCAGCGAAGTCACCCTCCTGTGGCCGCACAATGGTGGGTGCACATCCCTACGAGAGGTTGCTGACCCGGCATGCGTCTGACTCTTCCCCTGTCCCGGGGAGCGATCGCGGGTGTTGCGGCATTGGTCGTCGCAGGTGCCGGCGGCACTGTCGCTGCCGTGACCCAGCTGTCCGGAGACAACGGGGGGACGAGCGCATCCGCCTCCACCGGCGACTCCGGCGACGCCCCCACGCTGGTGGTCAAGGGTCTGCACCACGGTCACGTGCCGTGGAACCGCCACCTTCGCGTGCACGCGAACAACGGGACGATCAGCTCGATCCGCGTCTACGACCGTGACGGCACGCCGGTGCCAGGCACCCTCGCCTCTGACGCCACGGCCTGGACGTCGACGGCCAAGCTCGTGCCGATGACCCGTTACCGGGCCCTGGTCACGCTCGCCGGCGGCGGCCAGTCTCTCAACCGCGCGCTGAAGTTCCGCGCCACCGACAGCCACCGTCACCTCACTGCGCTGTTGAGCCCGGGCGACGGCGACGTGGTCGGCGTGGGCTCGCCGGTGATCGTCCGGCTGTCCCGGCCGGTCGCCGACAACCAGCGCGCCAGCATCGAGAACCGACTGGCTGTCTCCAGTACGCCGTCGCGCATCGGTGCCTGGCACTGGATGTCGTCGCAGGAGCTGCACTGGCGTCCCCCGACCTACTGGCGGCCGCACACCGCCGTGACGGTCTCGTCCAACCTCAGCGGCCTCTACCTCGGCCACGGAGTGTGGGGCGAAGGCGCGCACCGGACGTTCTTCCACATCGGCAACTCGCACATCAGCCGCGTCGACGCGGCTCGTCACCAGATGTACGTCTACGACAACCACCGCCTGATCAGGACCTTCCCGATCAGCGCCGGCAGTCCCAAATATCCGACCAAGAGCGGCGTGCACATCACGTTCGAGAAGTCCCAGGTCGTGACGATGGACTCGGCCACGGTGGGCATTCCGCGGGACTCGCCGGACGGTTACTACGAGAAGGTCTACTGGGACGTGCGCATCTCGTACGGAGGCGCGTTCGTGCACGCGGCTCCCTGGTCGGTCGCCGACCAGGGCGTCGTCAACGTCTCCCACGGTTGCGTCAACGTCGCGCCCGCCAACGCCCAGTGGTTCTACAACTGGTCCCTGCGCGGCGACATCGTCGATGTCTACAACACGACCGCCGCGCCGGACACGGCCGATCCGGGCATGGCCGACTGGAACATGTCATGGAAGAAGTGGGTCGCGGGCGATGCGGCTCCGACGACGACAGCGCTGCACGCTCGACCGCCGATGCCCCACGACACCGAGCCCAACGCCCCGAGCTACCAGTCGACGTCCAGTCGGACTGCTCAACCCTCGAGCCCGTCACCGAAGCCGTCGCCGCATCACTCCGCGGGTGCGACTCGGACGACCAAGCCGCACCACCACTAGAGCTCGACAACACCGTCCGGCGTCAGCGCGGCTCCTACTCGGATGTCGTGCGGCTCCGTCGGCAGGGCGTCGAGCACTTCGTCCGGGAAGACGACGGCGACGATGCGCTCGCGCGGTACACCGACCAGCGCACGGTCGTAGTGCCCACCACCACGCCCGAGCCGATTGCCGGCGCGATCAACGGCGAGCGCCGGCGCGAACACGATCTCTGCCGCCGTGACTTCCTGCGCGGGTTCGGTGACAGGCTCGAGCAGACCAGCACGGACCGCCAGCGCTGCCCATCCGTCGTACCGCGACCAGGCGAGCCCGTTCGAGGCGACGACCGGCAGCAGAACGGTGCAGCCGGCCTCGGTGAGCCGGTCCAGCAAGGCTCTGGTGGGCGGCTCCGTGTCGACCGCTGCGTAAGCGGCAACCACAGCCGCCCCGTGTGCGCGGGTCGCTCCGAACGCCGCGATCCGCTCGCCCAGGCGGTCGAGCTCGTCGCGGCGACGAAGGCTGCGAGCGGCCTTGAGGCGTCTGCGCAACGACGGCTTGTCGTCCATGGCGTGCGAGCATCGCACCACGTTCCGGTGGGGAGGAGGTCGGCATGACGCTGCGCATGCGGTTGTCGCTTGCCTTCCTCTTCATCGTCATCGTGCCCCTCGTGATCGCCGCCATCGTGGTGGGTCGCGGCGTGCCGCACGCGCTCGACAGCTCGGCGGGAAACCGCCTCGACGCGTCCCGCGCGTCGACGGACGCGTTCCTGCGGACGACCTGTCTGCAAGTGCGGCTGGCGGCAGAGCTGCTGGCACGCGAGACCGCGGAGGCGACCAAACGGGCGCGCAGTCAGGTCGCCCACGACGTGATCGACCGCGGGCTCGGTGACTACGCCGTGGTCCAGGACCCGGCGGGCGTCGTCACGTCGCAGGCGGGATCAGTGCCGGACGGCTCTTCCCCGGGACCGGCCGAGGTCGGGTCCTGCAGCCGACGGCAGGGGCCGGCGAGCGGGCTGGAAGTGATCGGCGACTACGTCGATGTCCAGGCAGCCGGCGGCGCCCCGCTTGGCCGCGCGGCGGTAGCCGTCGTTCTGGGCCGGAACGCCGCTCGACAGGTTGCCGCAGACGCGGACGCTGACGTCACCATTGTCGCGGGGACGCGCGTGATCGCCTCGACGGAGTCGTCCTCGGTCTCGTCCGCATTGGCGCATGCCGCCGCGTCGTTGTCCCGGTCGGACGGCAAGAAGGTCGATGGTCGCCTGGCTGTCGCCGTTCCCGCCGGGCCCGCCAACGCGCTGCTCGTGCTCAGCGTCGATCGCTCGGACGTGCACGGACTGTTGGCCGTCCTCGTCATCGTCCTGTTGGTCGCCTTGCTGCTCTCCGCGGTGATCGGCGCCTGGCTTGCCCGGCTCACGACGCAGCCGCTTGCGCAGCTCTCGGACGCCGCGGCCCGGGTCGCCGCAGGTGACTTCGACACTGCGATCGACATGCCGGCGCACGACGAAGTGGGACGGCTCGCGGCTGCGTTCAACGAGATGACGCGCGAGCTCCGCGGCTACGTCGGCGAGGTCGAAGCAAGTCGCGACAAGCTCCGCGACAACCTGACGCGACTCGGGGACACTCTGTCGGGAACGCACGATCTCGGGCGCATCCTGACGGTCATCCTCGATACGGCGACCGAAAGCGTGCGGGCCGGCGCCGGTGCCGCCTACATCACGCAGCCCGGCCGGGAGGCGCTGATGCTGCGCGCGAGCCGCGGCTTGGACAACCGCAATGCGGCGCAGCGGCTGACCATCGGTCAGGGTGTTGCCGGCACGGTGGCGGCGACCGGCGAGGCGCGACAGGGCCGCGTCGGTGATCGCGCGCTCGGACTCGTGCTCGGCGAGGGTGAGCCGACGGGGACCGAGATCATCAGCGTGCCGCTGCGCGCAAGCAGCGGGGTGCTCGGTGTCGTCAACCTCTATGACCGGACAGACGGGCGGCCGTTCGATGCGGCCGACCTCGAGACAGTGCGGTCATTCGCGACGCAGGCCGCTGTCGCGATCGACAACGTGATGCTGCATCAGGAGGCGCAGCGACTCTCCGTCACCGACGCGCTGACCGGACTCGGCAACTACCGTTCGTTCCAGCAGATCCTCAGCCGAGAGATCGAGCGCGCGTCGCGATTCGGTCGGTCACTCGGTCTGCTCATGCTCGACCTCGACCTGTTCAAGTCGGTCAACGACGTGCACGGGCACCAGATCGGCAACGTTGTGCTCGTCGAGGTCGCCGAGCGGTTGCGCGCGCAGGTGCGCGAGGTTGACGTGGTCGCGCGCTACGGCGGCGAAGAGTTCGCGGTCATCCTCCCTGAAAGCGACAGCGACGGCGCCGGTCACACGGCCGAGCGGATCTGCGCGGCGATACGCGCCCAGCCGTTCGATGTCGGCGGAGGACTCGAGCTCGCCGTCACCGTGTCGATCGGCGTCGCGGTGTTCCCGCACCACGGCCAGGCCGCCGGCACACTCGTCCGCGCGGCTGACGAAGCGCTGTACGCCGCGAAGGGCGGTGGGCGTGATCAATGGCGCATGGCAGCGGACAAGCAAGCCGGCGAATCGTCACTAGGGTTGCCGACATGAGTTCTCGAGTCCGCAAGGCGGTGATTCCCGCCGCCGGCCTCGGCACGAGGTTCCTGCCGGCCACCAAGGCGACACCCAAGGAGATGCTGCCCGTCGTCGACAAGCCGGCGATCCAGTACGTCGTCGAAGAGGTCGTGCGCTCCGGCATCGACGACGTCCTCATCATCACCGGACGCAACAAGCCCTCGCTCGAGGATCATTTCGACCGCGTTGTCGAGCTCGAGGACACGCTGGAGCGCGACGAGGGCAAGCGCGAGCTGCTCGACCGGGTGCGCGCGTCGACCGACCTGGCTCACTTGCACTTCGTCCGGCAGAAGGATCCGCACGGGCTGGGCCACGCCGTGTCGTGCGCCGCGGAGCACGTCGGTCGCGAGCCGTTCGCCGTGCTGCTCGGCGACGACCTCATCGACGAGCGCGACGAGCTGTTGACGCGCATGATCGACGTACAAGCCGAAAAAGGCGGGTGCGTCCTTGCGTTGCTCGAGGTCCCGCCGGAGCAGATCTCCCTCTATGGCTGCGCTGCCGTCGAAGCGACGGATACACCTGATGTCGTGACGGTCACCGAGCTGGTCGAGAAGCCCGCGGCGAAAGATGCACCGAGCAACCTCGCACTGATCGGTCGCTATGTGCTGTCGCCGGAGATCTTCGACGTCCTCGCCGAGACGCCACCGGGTCGCGGCGGCGAGATCCAGGTGACCGACGCCATCGCGCGCCTCATCGATCCGGAAGCGGTCGGCGGACCGGTGCACGGCGTCGTGTTCCGCGGCCGTCGCTACGACACCGGCGACAAGGCGGACTACCTCCGGTCGATCGTGCAGCTTGCCTGCGACCGCGCTGACCTCGGGCCGGACTTCCGCGCTTGGTTGACGGAGTTCGCCGCCAGTCGGCTGCCCCTCGGCGACCCCGACGTTCCGCTCCAACCGTGACGGCACAGAACCCAGCCGGTCACGCGTCCGACGGGCTGGTTTCGGTCGAGGACCATCTGGCCCAGATCCTTGAGGCGGTCTCGCCGCTGAGCCCGCTCGACCTGACACTGTCCGACGCCCACGGTTGCGTGCTCGCGGAGGACGTGGGCGCGGCCTTCCCCCTTCCCCCTTTCGACAACTCGGCGATGGACGGCTACGCCGTCCGCGCGGACGACATCGCGTCGGCCGGTGAGAGCCAGCCGGTGACGTTGCCGGTGGTCGGGGACATCGCAGCGGGCAGCGGCGGTCCCTACACGGTGCAGCCGGGTCTCTGTGTGCGCATCATGACCGGAGCCCCGATACCTGCGGGTGCGGACGCCGTCGTACCGGTCGAGTGGACCGATGGCGGCGTCGCGCAGGTGTCGATCCGTCGCCCGGCGACGCCGGGGGCGCACATCCGGCGGGCCGGTGAGGATGCGTCCGCCGGCACGACCGTGCTGACCGAGGGCACCCATCTCGGCGCCACCCAGGTCGGTCTCTTGGCCGCGGTCGGCCGCGACCGCGTGCAGGCGCGGCCGCGGCCGCGCGTCGTCGTGCTCTCGACGGGCAGCGAGCTGGTCGACCCTGGCACCGCGTTGTCGCCCGGCAAGATTCCCGACGCAAACAGCAGCCTTCTGACTGCGGCTGCGCAGGAAGCGGGCGGCATTGCCTTCCGGGTGGGCATCGTGCCGGACGACCCGCGCCTGCTGCTCGACACGTTGGAGGACCAGCTGATCCGTGCCGACGCGGTCGTCACCAGCGGCGGGGTGAGCGTCGGTGCTTACGACGTCGTCAAGGAGGCGATCGGTCGACTCGGGCCGGTGACGTTCGCACGCGTCGCCATGCAGCCCGGCATGCCCCAGTCGTTCGGGCAGATCGGCCCGGACAAGACGCCGTTCTTCGGTCTGCCCGGCAATCCCGTCAGTGCGTATGTGTCGTTCGAGGTCTTCGTGCGCCCCGCGATACGCCGCATGCTGGGTGTCGAGCCCATCAACCGGCCGACGGTGCGGGCAAAGCTGACGGCCGCTGTGACCTCTCCTCCGGGCAAGCGCACCTTCGCCCGCGCGCAGCTCAAGGTTGAGCATGGCGCCTACTCGGTCCGGCCGGTCGGTGGCGGCGGGTCGCACCTCATCGCGTCGCTTGCTCAGGCCAATGCGTTGATCGTCGTACCCGAGAAGATGACAGCGCTCGAGGCGGGCGCCACAGTGACAGTGATGCTGTTGGAGCGCCGCCATGCCTGAGCCATCATTCACGCACCTGGACGATCGTGGCGCTGCGCGCATGGTCGACGTCTCCGGCAAGGACGTCAGCGTCCGTACTGCGACCGCTGCGGGCCGCGTCGTCGTCAATGCGGACGTCGTGAAGCTGCTGCGCGACAAGGCTTTGCCCAAAGGTGACGCGCTCGCCGTGGCGCGCATCGCGGGCATCATGGGCGCGAAGCGCACGCCCGACCTCGTCCCGCTCTGCCATCCGATCGCGTTGCACGGGGTGGACGTCGATCTCGAGGTCGACGACGAAGGGGTCGAGATCCGCGCGACCGTGCGCACCGCCGACCGGACGGGCGTCGAGATGGAGGCACTGACCTCGGTCACCGTCGCCGCGCTGGCGTTCATCGACATGGTCAAGGCGGTGGACCCCGCAGCCGTTGTCACGGACGTCCGCGTACTGACCAAGACCGGCGGCAAGACCGGCGACTGGAGCCGACCGTGAGCTCCCCCGACCTGCCCATCGATGCCCGCGCTCGCGTGATTACGGTGTCGGACCGCTCGCACGGCGGTCTTCGGCACGACGAGTCGGGTCCGCTGCTGTCGTCACTGCTCGGCGAGCTCGGCTTCGCTGCCGTGCACGTCGTGGTCGTGCCGGACGAGATCTCGGAGATCGAAGCAGTAATGCGCGCGGCGATCGACGAAGGCATGGATCTGGTCGCGACGACGGGCGGCACGGGGTTCGCGCCCCGTGACGTGACTCCGGAGGCCACCCGCAAGGTCATCGACCGAGAAGCTCCCGGTCTGGCCGAGGCGCTGCGGTCGTTCAACCGCGACAAGGTGCCGACGACGATCTTGTCGCGTGCCGTCGCGGGTGTCGCGGGCTCGACGATCGTCGTGAACCTGCCCGGCTCGCCGAGCGGTGTTCGTGACGGCGTTGCCGTCCTCGAGCCAGTCATCGGCCACGCCATCACGCAGCTGCGTGGTGGCGACCACTAGCCAGCGCCGCGATGTCCGACAAGGCTCCCGGGTGGCCGGCGGTTCTCGTCGACGGTCCGGTCGAGCTGCGCCCGCTGCGGCTGCGGGATGGTGCGGCGTGGGTCGAAGTGCGGTCGCGCAACGTCGAGTGGCTGCGGGAATGGGAGGCCACCCCACCAGGCGCGCCGGCGGAGGTGCCGACGTCGGCTGCCACGTTCGTGACGATGACCCGCCGACTGCGAGGCGAAGCGCGGCGGGGGCGAGGGCTGCCGTTCGCGGTTCTCTACGACGGCGAGTTCGTCGGACAGCTCAACGCGGCGAGCGTCATACGCGGGTCACTCCACTCGACCAGCCTCGGCTACTGGATCGACCGACGCGTCGCCGGTCGCGGCATCATGCCGACGGCAGTCGCGCTGGTCACGGACCACTGTTTCTGGACGGTCGGGCTGCACCGGGTCGAGGTCAACATCCGACCGGAGAACGCGGCGAGCCGTCGTGTTGTCGAGAAGCTCGGCTTCCGCGAGGAAGGCGTCCGGCGTGGGTTCCTGCACATCGCCGGCGACTGGCGCGACCACATCTCCTATGCCTTGCTGCGAGACGAAGCCGCCGACGGGTTGGTGAAGCGATGGCATCGGTCGC
The DNA here is from genome assembly GCA_025929315.1 of Frankiaceae bacterium. Classification (GTDB taxonomy): domain Bacteria; phylum Actinomycetota; class Actinomycetes; order JAFAQI01; family JAFAQI01; genus DATBDO01. Next base: position 8,314 of record JAICMI010000051.1, on the reverse strand, counting down.
GTACTACCGGGTGAGCTTTTCATATCGACTTTCCGACACACCGACAGATGTCCGTGCTCACTGACAGCGCGCTGGCTAGCGTTCCGGGGCAATGAGCGCCGTCATCTACGCCGCGATCGTCGTGATGTGGGCAGTCGTCCTCGTGCCGATGTGGTTGCGTCGCCACGATGCGGCGACCGAGTCCCGGTCGGTGGACCGGTTCTCGACGGCGATGCGCACGCTGTCACGTCGTACGACGTCCGGTCCTGGTCGTCGCTATGTCGTCATGCCCCGTCGGAGCGCCGGCGGGGTCTCGGTGCACGTGTCGGGTGCGGCGGCGCCGGAGCCCAAGGCGCAGCCGACACGCCGCGCCCAGCCGGCCCGGCGTACGCAGCCCGCGACGGCCAAGGCGACGCGCCCCCGCACATCGCTGGTGGCACGGCGCCGTCGGTTGCTGCTCGGCCTGCTCGGCCTGACGCTCTTCACGATGCTGCTGGCGTCCGTCGGTGTGCTCAGCTGGGCGCTGCAAGTCGTGGTCGACGTCATTCTCGTCGCCTTCTGCATCCATCTGCGGGCGCAGGTCAAGCGAGCCACGGCCATCTCGAAGCAAGGTCGTGCCCCGCTCGCCCGGGGAGCAGGTCGTGCGGCCACGGCCCCCACGCCGCGTCGTCCGGCCAACCGTCCGGCGGCTCGGCCCCGGCCGGCCGCGGAAGGCCTTCCCGTCGACGAACCGCTCGAGGCAACCGGCACCGACGACGACACGTGGCAGCCGGTGCCCGTGCCTCGGCCGACCTACACGCTGAAGCCGCCGGCGCCCGTCGAGATCCCGAGCGACATCGTCGACCCGTTCCGCGACACCGACCCCTACAACACGATGGCGCCCGTCTACGAAGAGCCGCTGGCGCCGGGGTCCGAGGTCATCGCCGCCGAGTCCGAGGTCATCGACAGTGACCTCGAAGAGATCCTCGACCGGCGCTGGGCCGTCAACGACTGAACCCCTGGGTCGGCTGCTCCGGTAGCCTGGGCCCCGCACCTTCGGGGGCTGTAGCGCAGTTGGTAGCGCGCCTCGTTCGCATCGAGGAGGTCCGGGGTTCGACTCCCCGCAGCTCCACGCTTAACGCGGTACCTTGCTCGTGACGAGCGGAGGCAGCAGCCGTGACTGTCGAGGATCTTCGTACCGGCCCGTGGAGTGCAGAGCCCTGGTCGTTCCCGACCTCTGGCGAGAGTCGGTTCACCTGGGAGTACGACGTCGAGCGGCAGCGGCTGCTCAACCTCTACCAAAAGGGCAAGGACAAGCAATGGGATGCGCAAAGCCGCATCGACTGGGATCTCCCGCTCGACGAGGACAACCCGCTCGGCATGCCGGTCGAGATCGTCCCCATCGTCGGCATTCCTGAGTTCGAGAAGCGGCTGTCGGAGCCGGGCGAGCTCACCCGCGTACGCCGCGCACTGCAGTGCATGCAGATCAGCCAGTTCCTGCACGGCGAGCAGGGCGCGATGATCACCGCCGCGCGCATCGTCGAGTCGGTGCCCGACATCGACTCGAAGTTCTACGCGGCCACACAGACGATGGACGAGGCGCGCCACTGCGAGACGTTCGACAAGCTCTTGCGCGACAAGATGGGCATGGAGCCGCTGCCGATCACGCGGCCCCTTGCGGAGCTGCTGCAGCAGACGCTGACCGACAGCCGCTGGGACATGCCCTATCTCGGGATGCAGGTGTTGATCGAAGGGCTTGCACTCGCGGCATTCGGTGGCTTGCGTGACCACTCGACGGATCCGCTCGTCCGTCAGGTCGTGGCCTACGTCATGCAGGACGAGGCTCGGCACGTGGCTTTCGGGCGGATGGCGTTGAAGGATGCCTACGCCGACCTCACGACTGCCGAACGCGACGAGCGCGAGGAGTTCGTCGTCGAGGCCTGCTACTTGATGCGTGACCGCTTCCGCAGCGTGGAGGTCTGGGAAGAGCTCGGCTACGACGTCCAGCAAGTGCTCGACCTCACGGAGCGCGCCGCCGCCGTGAAGCTCTTCCGCAATCGCTTGTTCACGCGCATCGTGCCGTGCATCAAGGACATCGGACTCTGGGGCGATCGCGTCAAGGCGGCTTACGCCGACATGGGGGTCCTCGACTTTGCGGCGGCCAACCTCGACGGCCTCATGGCCGACGACGAGCGGACCGCGGACGACCTGGACGCGGCTCGCTTCGATGCTCGGCAGCGCGAGGTCGAGGACACGATTGCCCTCGGTGCCGGCTGATCAGGCGTCGCCCAGTGGCCGATCGAACGGCATCTCGCGCATGGTCGTCACGGCGTAAGCCGCGAGCGTGTCGCCCTGCCAGAACCGAGTGACGACGAAACAGGTCCGGCCGCGGCGCTTCTCCAGCTCGCTCTCCACCACGAACCGCGGGCCCGTGATCGGCTCGAAGTAGTCGACGCGCAGGTTCGTCGTCGCGAGCCAGCTCGTGAACCGCTCCTCCGGTGGCACGCCGGCCTTGGCCGTCATCAGCGCGATCATGTCGACGTAGGTCGGGGTGAAGCCGCCGAACAGCTGACCGCGCGGGTTCAGCGCATGTTGCGGCAGGTGTGCCCTGACTTTCAGATAGCCAGGCCGTTCCTCGAGCAGGTCCCAGAGGTAGGCCTCCAGGAAGTCGCCCGCCGGGTGCCCTTTGCCGATCAGCCGGCCGGGCTCTCGCTGTCGCCAGGCCTGGATGGCCTTGGTCGCGTCGGTCATGAGCTAGACCGCGCGATAGACCACGAACGACGCGGCGATGTACTGGCAGATGAAGCCAACGATCGTCAGCGTGTGGAAGATCTCGTGGAAGCCGAACCATCGGGGGCTGGGATTCGGCCGCTTGAGCCCGTAGATGACACCGCCGACCGTGTAGCAGGCGCCGCCGACTGCGATCAGAACGAACGCGGCCTCCCCGATCCCGTGCAGCAGCTGTGGGGCGACGAACCCGGCAGCCCAGCCAAGGCCTATGTAGAGGGGCACATAGCTCCACCGGGGTGCGCCCACCCACAGCACCCGGAACAGCGCCCCGCCGACCGCAGCCCCCCACACCGCCGCGAGTACGGCGATACGCGTGTCTCCGCGCAGCGCGAGCACTGCGAACGGCGTGTAGGTGCCGGCGATCAGCAAGAAGATGTTGGCGTGGTCCAGGCGCTTGAGTCGTCGCTCGGCGCGAGCTGACCAGTTTCCGCGGTGGTAGATCGCGCTCGTCGTGAACAGCAGCACCGCACTCGCGCCGAAGGCAGCGGCCGCGGCAGCAGCCTGGCCGGTCGGCGCCAGAGCGATGAGAACGATGCCGGCGGCAAGCGCCAACGGCGCAGTTGCGGCATGCAACCAGCCCCGCAGCCGTGGCTTCACGATGGCAACTGCGGCAGCGGCGAGCTCGCGGGGATCGCTCGTCATGGTGATGCCCACGGTACGCACCGAAACCGGGACGCGAGATGCTGGCCCCCATGGATCTGCGAGTGTTCACCGAGCCGCAGCAGGGGGCGTCGTACGAGGACCTGCTGCGCGTTGCCGTTGCCACGGAGGAGCTGGGCTATGACGCCTTCTTCCGCTCCGACCATTACCTGGTCATGGGCGACGGCGATGGCATGCCAGGCCCCACCGACGCGTGGATCACCCTCGCCGGCCTCGCCCGGGAGACGAAACGGATCCGACTCGGCACGCTCGTCTCGTCCTCCACTTTCCGGTTGCCGGGTCCGCTCGCCATCGCGGTCGCGCAGGTCGACGCGATGAGCGGCGGCCGGGTCGAGCTCGGCCTCGGAACCGGCTGGTACGACGCCGAACATCGGGCCTACGGCATCCCGTTCCCGCCGATCGGTGAACGTTTCGACCGCCTCGAGGAACAGCTCAGCATCATCACCGGGCTGTGGCAGACGCCGGTCGGTGAGCGTTTTGACCACGCCGGGCCGCAGTGGTTGATCAGCGATTCGCCGGCCCTGCCCAAACCGGCTCAGGCGTCGCTGCCGATCATCGTCGGGGGGCACGGCCCCACCCGCACGCCGGCTCTTGCCGCGCGATTTGCGACGGAATACAACATCGCGTTCCCGAACTCGGCGGCGGCCGCGTCGGACCAGTTCGGCCGCGTGCGTGACGCCTGTGGGAGCGCAGGCCGTGATCCCGACGACATTCTCCTGTCCGCCGCGCTCGTCCTTTGTTGCGGCAAGGACGAGGCAGAGATCGGGCAGCGCGCCAAGGCCATCGGCCGCGAGGTCGACGAGCTGCGCGAGCACGGTCTTGCGGGGACGCCGAACGAGCTGGTCGACAAGATCGGCAGGTTCGGTGAGGTCGGCGCCAGGCGGCTCTATTTGCAAATGCTTGACTTGTCCGATCTGGATCATCTCGAGCTCGTCGCAACAGCAGTGATGCCGCAGGTTTAACAGGAATCTCAGCGGGACTGTTCAGTTTCCGTTCAGGGCTGGGAACGACTCTGTCGCCGTACAAAGCAGACGGAGGAACTCGATGAGCGACGACCTGTTCTGGCCCTCGTCCTCGGACGACGCGGCCGGCGCGTCCCCTTATGCGCAGACCGATCAGCTCGACCGGCCCACGGAGCAGCTCGGCTGGGAACCGCCGCGGCAACGTCGGGAGCGGCCGCCGTGGCTCGTGCCGGCAATGGCTGCCGGGGCGGCCGCGATGGTGTTCGGCGGCGCGGGCATCGGCATCGGCGCCGCCTTGCAGGACGACAGCAGCACCACGACCAACTCGGCCGGCTTCAACGTCTCCAACGCGTCCGCCTCGGCGCTGCCGGCGGACCCGAAGTCCTATGCGGCGATCGCCGCGCATGTGCTGCCGTCGGTCGTGTCGGTCAACGTCAGTGGCGGCGGTCAGCAGGACACCGGGTCCGGCGTCATCCTGAGGTCCGACGGCTACATTCTCACCAACAACCACGTGGTCGCCGCGGCGGCGAACGGGGGCAGCGTCTCGGCCGTGTTCAATGACGGCAGCACGGCCGACGCGCACATCGTGGGCACCGACCAGGAAGACGACCTCGCGGTCATCAAGGTCGACAAGACCGGCTTGCCTGCAGCGACTCTCGGTTCGTCATCGGCCGTTCGCGTCGGCGATCCCGTCCTTGCCGTCGGGTCTCCGTTGGGACTCTCCGGCACGGTGACGTCCGGCATCGTGTCGGCTCTCAACCGTCCGGTCGACACGACGGACCAGCAGCAGAATGTCAACCCGTTCGGCAACTCCGGTCCGACCACCGCGACCGTCATCAGCGCGATCCAGACCGACGCCGCGATCAACCCGGGCAACTCCGGTGGTCCGCTGGTCAACGGCAGCGGCGCGGTCGTCGGCATCAACAGCGCCATCGCGTCGACAAGCAGCCCGTTGGGTGGACAGGCCGGCAACATCGGCGTGGGGTTCGCGATTCCGATTGACCAGGCCAAGGTCATCGCCAAGGAGCTGATCGAGAACGGGCATGCGGCCCACCCGCTCATGGGTGTCTCGCTGGCCGACGCCACCGACAGCAACGGCAACGACCTGGCTCGGGTTCAGGCCGTCAGCTCCGGCGGTCCTGCGGAGAAGGCCGGCATCAAGGTCGGCGACGTCATCGTCGCCGTAGGCGGCCAGACGACGTCGGGCGCCGACGCCGTGATCGCGGCGATCCGCACGCACCAGCCGGGAGACCGGGTGGCAGTGACCATCGAGCGCAACGGCGTCCGCAAGACTGTGACCATGACATTGATCGACGCGGCCAACGCGCAGGGATGACCGCCCGACCGACCTGCGGCCCCTGAGATGTCCTCAGGGGCCCGGGTCCTGGTCGTCGACGACGACCCGCAGCTGCGCGAGGCGCTGACGCGCGCGCTCGAGCTCGACGACTACCAGGTGTCGACCGCCAGCAACGGCGCACAGGCGCTGGAGGCGATCAGCGGCAACCGCCCCGATGTTGTCGTGCTCGACGTGATGATGCCTTACGTCGGTGGACTGGATGTCTGTCGAACGCTCCGCGAGCGCAAGGATCGACTGCCCATCCTGGTGCTGACGGCTCGCGACGAAGTCGGTGACCGTGTCGCCGGCCTGGACGCGGGCGCGGACGACTACCTGACCAAGCCGTTTGCCCTCGAAGAGCTGCGCGCGCGGCTGCGCGCGTTGCTGCGCCGTACGACGCCGGAGGACGACGCAGCATCGGCGATGCGCTACGAGGACCTGGTGCTGGACCCGGCCGCACGAACGGTGCACCGTGGCGATCGGCCGATCGATCTCACCCGGACCGAGTACGCGTTGCTCGAGCTCCTCATGCGCAATGCAGGGCGACCGTTGCCGCGTGACGTCATCATGGAACGCGTGTGGGGCTGGGAGTCCGAGCCGACCAGCAACTCGCTGGAGGTGTTCGTCGGCTACTTGCGTCGCAAGACCGAAGCCGACGGCGAGCCGCGGCTGATCCACACGGTTCGCGGTGTCGGCTATGTGTTGCGGAGCGAGGGATGACCGGCCTTGCTGTTCCCGTCCGGGAACGGGCCGATGTCGCCTATCGACGCTGGCACAGTTTGCCGTTGCGCACCAGGCTGACCACTGTGGCCGCGCTGGCCGCGACGTTGACGATCGTGGCGGTCATTGCCGTGGCCTACATCGCTGTCCGTCATCAACTTCGCGGTCAGATCGACCATCAGCTCCGGCGTCAAGTGGGCGAGGTGCATACGACACGGTCCTTCAACCCACTCACCGGCCTCGAGCAGCTGACCATCAACAGAGTCGTCGGTGACATCGGTGGCTATACGCAGTTCTTGGCCGCGACCGGTCCGATCAAGGGCAACGAGCTCCCCGTCACGAGCCGAGACCTGGCGATCGCGAGGGGACAGACCAATCAGTACATGCGCGACGCACATTACGAGGGCAAGCACGTACGTCTCGTCACCGCGCCGGTGCCCGGTGCCGCAGGCTTTGCCGTGCAGATCGCGTTGCCGCTCACCGAGGTCGACCACCAGTTGCACGAGCTCGCGCTGGCCTTCGCGATTCTCGCCGTAGCCGGTCTCGGCACCACGATCCTGCTCTCCTGGGCGGCCGTTCGTCGTGTCACCCGCCCGGTCAAGACGTTGACCGAGGCCGCCGAGAGCATCGCCGCCACTCGCGATCTGACGTTGCGCATCACCGCGGAGAGCAACGACGAGCTCGGACGGTTGGCTGTCTCGTTCAACACGATGCTCGATGCGCTCGAGCGATCGCTCAACGCGCAGCGACAACTCGTCACCGACGCCAGTCATGAGCTGCGGACGCCCCTTGCGAGCCTTCGTACCAATGCGGAGGTTCTGAACGACATCGACCGACTCAGCCCGGCCAAGCGGAAGGCGGTGCTTTCCGGCATCGTCACGCAGCTCGACGAGCTGACCGGGCTTGTCGCTGACGTCGTGGAGCTGGCCCGGGGCGAGGCGCCGCCGTCGGCGCACCAAGAGGTGATGTTCGACGAGCTGGTCGCGACTGCGGTGGATCGCGCCCGACGGCACTGGCCGGCCCTCACGTTCAACCTCACGACGGCACCGGTGACTGTTCGCGGCACGCCGCAGCGGCTCGACCGCGCGGTGGCCAACATGCTCGACAACGCCGGCAAGTTCAGCCCTGCGGGGACGGCAGTCGACGTGGTGCTGGACGCCGGCGGCCAGCTCGTGGTGGCCGACCGGGGCCCGGGTGTGCCGCACGACGCACTGCCGCATGTGTTCGACCGCTTCTTCCGCGCCGACGAGGCGCGAGGGCTGCCAGGTTCGGGTCTCGGTTTGGCGATCGTGCAGCAGGTCGTCGAGGGGCACGGCGGTTCGATCAGCCTCAACAACCGGCCCGGGGGTGGCGCGGTCGCCACACTCACGCTCCCGCTGATCGACGCCGCAGGCCCTCCACCCACGCCCGAGCTGCTCACCCACCCGGCGGCGTCGGAAGACGCGTCGGTGCCGCTGCCGGTCGAAGAGTCGCTGTTCCGCTGAGCCCGGCCTTATCGTCTTCGGGTGTCCTGGTTGCGCCTCGACCTCCAGAGCGCGACGATCTCCGCCGCGGTCCTCGTCGTCCTGGCGCTGGGTCTGAGGCCGCTGCGCCGTCGATGGTCGTTGTGGCTCGCAGCTGCGGCCGTCGAGACGGCGTTGGTCTGCGGGCTGTTCGCGCTCTGGCAGCTGGCCAACCGGGCCACGCACACGCACATCGCGGGTGGTCTGGGCAATGGCAGATGGCTGTGGCACGCCGAACGCGTAGTGCACGTCCCGAGTGAAGTGTGGCTGCAGAAGCTGATCCTCGGACATCCGGACATGGTCCGGGCCAGCAACTACTACTACGCGACGGCGCCTCTGACCGGCATGGCGGTCTTCCTTGTGTGGCTGTGGCTGCGGCACCGCGA
>JAICMI010000095.1 GCA_025929315.1 Frankiaceae bacterium | reverse complement strand
GTGCCCGGCGTCGACAAGCGCGACCTGTCCAGCATCGAGTTCATCCTGCAAGGCGCCGCCGTGCTGCCGCCCACTGTCGCGCAGTCATGGTTCGACCTCGTCGGCGCTGAACGCATCGTCATGGCATACGGCATGAGCGAGCAGCTCGGGCTCACCGCCTTGCGCGGCGACGAGTGGCTGACGCATCCCGGCAGCGTCGGGCGCGGGTTCCGCGAGACCGAGGTCCGCATCATCGGGACCGACGGCACCATCCTCGGACCGGGCGAGATCGGTGAGATCTACCTGCGCTCACCGCACACCGGCGCCTACTCCTACCTCGGCGAAGCGCCGCTCCTGCCGCGCACCGACGACGGCTTCGCGAGCGCCGGCGACCTTGGTCACGTGGATGAGGACGGTTATCTCTACATCGCCGATCGCCGGGTCGACCTGATCCTCTCCGGTGGTGCCAACGTCTATCCCGCTGAGGTGGAGAGCGCGCTCGCCGACCATCCAAAGATCGCGGACGTCGTCGTCATCGGCCTGCCCGATCCGGAGTGGGGTCACCGCGTCCACGCGATCATTGCGCCGATCGATGCCGATGCACCGCCGACCGCGCAGGACGTCATCGCCTACGCCAAGCAGCGGCTGGCGCCGTACAAGGTCCCCAAGACCGTCGAGCTCGTCGCGGAGATCCCCCGCACCGCCGCCACAAAGGTGAGCCGCTCAGCCCTAGTAGCCGCCCGAACCACAGGTTGAGTGCGACGTTTTGTACCTCTGAGGGCCGCTCGGGAGGTCCAAAACGTCGCACTCAACAGAGCTAGTCGAAGACGATGACTCCGCGGATGTTCTTGCCGTCGCGCATGTCCTGGTAGCCCTGGTTGATCTGGTCGAGGCTGTAGGTCTGCGTCACCAGCTCGTCGAGCTTGAGCTGGCCGGCCTGGTAGAGCCCCAGCAGATGCGGGATGTCGTAGCGCGGGTTACCCGCGCCGAACAGGACACCGCGCACTTCCTTCTGCCACATGGCGAGCTCGAACAAGTTGATGTCGGCCGTCATCTGGGTCATCGGCGCAACCGCGGTGACGACACACGTACCGCCCTTTGCGGTCAGCGTGAGCGCAGGTGCCAGCAGGTTGCCGTACATGACACCGGGCGTGAGGATGACGGCGTCAGCCATCACGCCTACGGACAGTTCGGCAACGAGCGGCTGGGCCTCTTCCATCGACGCGACCGCGTGGGTTGCGCCGAGGTCGAGGGCGAACTTCTGCTTCATCTCCACGGGATCGACGGCAACGATCACTTTGGCGCCCGCGAGCTTTGCACCTTGTACGGCGTTGATGCCGACGCCGCCGACGCCGACTACGACGACAACATCGCCGGGGCGAATGTCTGCCCGGTTGACGGCGGAGCCGAAGCCGGTAGTCACACCGCACGAGACAAGTGCGACGGCGGTCGGCGGCAGGTTGGGGGCGACCTTCACGGCCGAGCTCTCATGGATCACGGTGCGCTCGGCGAAGGTGCCGAGCTTGGCGAGCATCGCAATGCCCTTGCCACCGACGCGGTGCCGGTCGGTGCCGTCGCTGATCTGCCCCGGCGCGAAGACGGCTGCGCCGAGATCGCACTGGTTGGTGCGGCCGGACGCACACCACGAGCAGCGTCCGCACGCAGGGATGAAACTCGCCGCCACATGGTCACCGACTTGCAGCGTCGAGACGCCTGGTCCGACCGCTTCGACGATCCCGGCGCCCTCGTGGCCGCCGATCATCGGGAAGTTCTCCGGCAGGCCCATCGCCACGCGGATGTCCTCCGGAACGACCATGTCGCCGGTGACGACGTGTTCGTCGGAGTGACACATGCCGGCGGCGAGCCAGCGGACGAGCAGCTCGCCCTCCTTGGGCTCGTCGACCTCGACCTCTTCGACCTGCCAGTCCTGATTGATGCCCCAGAGCACAGCTGCGCGCGTCTTCATACAGGCATCAAAGAGGCTCCGGGCCGGATGGGCAAGTGGTGTTCAGGCGACCTCGAACCAGAGCAGCCAGTAGTAGGTCAGCCGCTCGACCTCGATCTTCGCCGCGAAGGGCCTCACCAGGCTCTTGAGCTCGTCGCCGTCGTAGAAGTTCTTGAGCACCTCGAAGATCTGCCCGCTGTCCAGCCGTCGGTCCTGGTAGGTGTTGCCGTCGGCGTCCGTGCGGCTGATCGGCAGGTTGCTGTCGTCGACGTAGAGGTTGTCGATGAGTACGACGCGGCTGCCCGCCGCAAGGCGATCGACGGCCGACCGCAAGAACCGTACGACGAGGTCACGTGGCACGTGGGAGAGGAAGTAGCCGGCCAGGATGCAGTCGAAGTCGCCGGGTATGGCCCGAGGCGCGTAGGCGTCCGCGATCGCGAACTCGACGTTCCCGCGTGGGTAGTCGCGGGTCTTGGCGATAGCCAGTGTCTCGGGGTTGATGTCGGTAGCCATGACCGACCCGGCGACCTCCGCGACGATGGGCGTCCAATAACCGGTCCCGGCTGCGAGCTCGAGCACGTGACGACCGGCACAGACTGCACGTAACAGCGCCGCAAGTGCTCTGATGTCGTCTTGCCGGTCGGGCCTCTCATAGAGCCGGTCGTACTCGGATGCCCGCAGCTTGTAGTAGGTCACCAAGTCGCCATCGGCCACACCGCACGTTAACCACTCCTACGCTGACCGTCATGGCGAGATACGTCATCGACGGCGTCACGTTGCTGCACGTCCTCGACCATCCCCTGCTGCGGCTCGGCCTCCGCGACGAGAAGGCGGCACTGACCATCCATGAGCGAATGACGGAGCTCAAGATGCGCCTCCTCGGCGACCGGGTGTCACGCGGAGCGGCCTGGAAGATCGCCCGTCAGCTCGGAACGTCGATCCGTGACGCCGAGTACCTCGCAGTCACGCGCCTGCAGGCCGACGCGCTCGTGACCGTCGATGCGAACCTTGCCGCGACGGCGGACGGTGTCGTCCCGGTCGCCGGCCTCGAAGCGCTGCTGGTCAAATAGACACATGATCAACGTGGAGCACGTCGGTGACGTCGCCGTCGTCCGTTTCGAGCACGGCAAGGTCAACGCGCTCGACCTCGAGCTGTTACGCGCGATCACCTCGACGATGGGTGAGCTGTCATCAGCCGGCGCGATCGTGCTGACCGGTGCCGGGCGAGCCTTCTCCGCCGGCGTCGACCTGCGTCGCATCGCCGACGGCGGCGCTCCTTATGCCGAGGAGTTCCTGCCCGCCTTGAGCGAGGCCTTCCTGGCGATCTTCGACTGCCCGCGGCCAGTGGTAGCAGCCGTCAACGGTCACGCGCTGGCCGGCGGTTGCATCATCGCGGCGGCTGCAGACCTCCGGCTCATGTCCGGCGGCACGATCGGGTTGACCGAGCTGATGGTCGGCGTGCAGTTCCCAACCGTCCCGTTGGAGATCGCGCGCTATGCGTTCGGGCCCAGCGCAGCGCGGCTGGCGCTGACCGCCGGGACGTTCGGTGTCGATGATGCACTCCGGCTCGGGCTGGTCGATGAGGTGCTGGGCGCAGATGACCTCGTGCCGGCGGCCATCAGGCAGGTCGCGACTCTCGCGACCTACCCGGCACACGTCTACGCGGCCACCAAGGAACAGCTGCACCGCGACGCGCGACGGCGCATCGACGAACGTCGCGATGCCGACGACAAGGCGGCGACGCAGGTGTGGACCGACGAGCGCACGCTGGGCAACATCAAGGGGTTCCTCGACCGCCTCGGCTCACGCTGAAGACTCAGGCGCGGCGAGTGAAGATCTCGACCCGCTCGACCAAACCTTCCGGCGTCAGATCGAAGAGCAAGGCCTCCGGGGTGACGAGCGGCGATCCGTCGAGTTCGACCGTCTCCGACAGCTCCACCATCGCACGTGACCCGTCGTCCAGGTAGGACACTCGCGCGACGTCCATCGCGTAGCCAGGCAGGTTGGGCATGAGCGTCGACAGAAACTGCACGTAGTCGTCGCGCCCGGTGTAGACGTCGCCGAACGGCCCGATACGGACGACGTCATCGGTGATCGTCGCGGCAAAGGTCGTCCAGTCCTGCTCGGCGACTGCGCGGAGATAGCGCTCGACCGTGCCCTCGCTCACGGTGACATCACCGCACGAACGTCCCGGCGCTGGCGCATCAACGTTGACGGGATCCGTTCGCCGGGCTTCCTGATCTCGTACGACGGCCAGCGTGACAACAGCTCCTCCAGCAGCACCCGAGTCTCCAGCCGGGCCAGGCTTGCGCCGAGACAAAAGTGTTCGCCGATTCCGAAAGTCAGGTGCGGGTTCGCGCTGCGGCTGATGTCGAAGGATGCGGCGCCCGCGCCGAACACAGCCTCGTCCCGGTTGGCCGACAGATAGGCCATGACGACGTAGTCGCCGGCAGCGATCTTCTCGTCGCCGATGACGACATCCGCGGTCGCCGTACGTGCCATGGCTGCGATCGGCGTGACCCAGCGCAGCACCTCTTCGACCGCAGCCGACATGAGAGTCGAGTCGCCGACGAGCCGCGACCGCTGCTCGGCTTGGTCAGCAAGTGCGACGAGACCGCCCGAGATCGCGGACCTTGTCGTTTCGTTGCCCGCGACGAGCAACGTCATGCAGAAGCCCAGCTGCTCACCGAGCGTCAGCCGGTCACCGTCGACTTCTGCGCTCACCAGGACACTCAGCAAGTCGTCGCGAGGCGTGTCAGTTCGTTCCTGCAACGCGGTGGTGAAGTAGTCCATCAGCTCGAGTGCGAGCAGCGCGTTCTCGTCCGTGATCTGGCTGGCGGCTTCCATCACTGCGTCGGACCACACCCGGAACTGGTCGCGATCACTGGCCGGGACACCGAGCAGCTCGGCGATGACGAGCAGCGGCAGCGGCGCCGCGATCGACTCGACCATGTCGAGCTCGACATCAGGATCGATCGCGTCGAGCACCTCGCACGCGAGGCGTCGTACCTGCTCTTCCAAGGACGCCACCCGCCGCGCGGTGAAGCCCGTGCTCACCAGCTTGCGATAGCGACTGTGGACCGGTGGATCGACGTAAAGGATCGAGTCGGCTGCTGCGACCGTGCGGTCGCGGTCGGCCATCAAGACGCCTTTGCTCGAGCAGAAGGTCGCCGGGTCCTTGCTCACCGCCAGGACGTCGGCATGACGGGTAAGGAGCCAGAACCTCCCCGCCTCGTACCAGTACACCGGCGACTCGAGCCGCAACCGAGCGAGCTCCGTCTCGACGTGGTCACCGGCCCAGAACGCCGGATCGTCGAGCGCGGCGGTCATGCAGACGTCCGCTGGTCGGCCTCGGGAGACTCGACCGGCGCGGACTTGAAGAACGGCGCCGTCGCGGGGATCGACGGGCGCACGGGGCGGACGTTGCTCCAATAGATCGCGGTGATGGCTGCCGCCGGGACCCAGATCAACAGCGCCGATCCACCGAGCTCGGTCGCGTCGAGAACCACCGCCACGATCGCGAGCCAGGCGACCTGCCCGTGATAGGTCGCCAGCGCGATCGCATGCGGATGCCGACACATGCCCTCCACCGCCTTGTCCTCGTCCTCGCGCGCGAGCCAGGTCAGCAGGCCGACGAGAAGCAACGCGGTCAGGGTGAAGCCGAGCTGACTGCCGAGCGGCAAGCCGAACCAGAACCCCGGACCGCCGTAGTGGAAGACGCGCCCGAGGAACCAGCGATCCCCCAGCCGCGACACCGGATCGAAGATCCAGACCGCCCACACCATGAGCACGACACCGAGCATGTACTCCTGCCACCAGGCACGGGCTCGCGTCCGCCACGGGCCGCTCGCGACAAGCCGGCCCGCAGCGAAAGCGAAGTAGCCCATGAACGTGTAGCTCAGCGGCACCATCAGTGGCACGTCGCCGACGAAGATCTCCTTGCCACGCAGGCTCGAGTCGAAGGTGTAGTGCGTGTAGGGGAAACCGAAGTGCACCGATCCGTTCTCGAACAACAGCCCGATGACGACCGCGGGGATCGCGTAGGCGAAGGTACGACGCCAGCCCAGGTGCCGCACCGCACAGAAGAGAAATACGGCGCCGAGCAGCGTGACGTACCACCGCTCGACGAACGTGCCGTAGATCTCGCGCATCGCCTGCTACTTCGACGTGTCGATCACCACGCGGCCGCGGGTGCGGCCGGCCAGGATCTCTTCGGCAAGCTCGCCGAGACGGCTCATCGGTTCCACCGTCGTGAGCTCCGCGAGCTTGTCGGCCGGCAAGTCGGTCGCGAGCCGGCCCCACGCCTCGGTCCGGCGCGGTGTCGGGCACATCACCGAGTCGACGCCGAGCAAGCTGACACCGCGCAGGATGAACGGCAGCACCGTGGTCGGCAGGTCGTTGCCGCCGGCGAGTCCGCACGCGGCCACGCCGCCGCCGTAGCGAGTCTGCGCCAGCACGGTCGCGAGCGTCTGACTGCCGACCGTGTCGACGGCGCCTCCCCACCGCTCCTTGTCGAACGGCTTGCCCGCGGTCGCGAGCTCGGCGCGGTCGATGATCGTCGTCGCGCCGAGGCCCTTGAGGAACTCGTGCGTCTCCTGACGACCCGTCGATGCGGCCACCTTGTAGCCGAGCTTCGCGAGCACGGCGACGGCCACGCTGCCGACGCCACCGCCGGCGCCGGTAACGAGCACCTCGCCCTCAGCATTCGGCGTCAGCCCGTTGTCCTCCAAGGCAAGGATGCAGAGCATCGCGGTGAGACCCGCGGTGCCGATCGCCATCGTCTGCTCGAGCGTCAGCGCGTCCGGCCGTTTGACCAGCCAGTCTGACTTCACCCGCTGCTTCTGCGTGTAACCGCCGGGCGACGTCTCGGACAGGCCCCAGCCCGTCACCACCACGTCGTCTCCGGGCGTGAAGCTCGGCGAGTCCGACGCCTCGACAGTGCCGGCAAGGTCGATGCCGCACACCATCGGGAACGAACGGATGATCTTGCCCTTGCCGCTGACCGCTAGCCCGTCCTTGTAGTTGAGCGACGAGTACTTCACCGCGACAGTGACGTCACCGTCCGGCAGCTGGTCGTCGGTCAGCTCCTGCAGGGTGGCAGGGCCGGGCTCGGTGGCGACGATGGCGGAAAACGTAGACATGTGTCCTCTTCTCTCGGTGTTCACGGTGCTCTGGATCTTCAAAGGCCGGCGGGCCGGGTGCCGATGACACCCTCCCGCTCGAGTTCGGCGAGCTTGTCGGCGCCGACGCCCAGCTCGCCCGACAGCACCTCAGTGTTGTGCTGACCGAGTGTCGGCGCGGGACTTGCGTGCACCGGTCCGGTCCAGGTGGCGAACCGGGTCGGGAGCACCGGATACGCAACCGACCCGAGGGTCGGGTGCTCATGCTCCTCATAAAAGCCGCGGGCGACCACATGCGGGGTCCGCGCGGCGACGGTCGGACGTCGGACGACGCCGGCCGGGATGCCGGCTCCCACCAGCTCCTCGACGGCGTCTTCATCGACGCGAGCCGCAAGGTAGTCCCGCAGCTCCACGCCGCCGAGCAACGCGGCGAGTGCCTTTTCTTGTTCGAGGGTGCGGACCGTGACAGCGACCCACGCATCGTCACCGGCGCACGGATAGACGTCCTGCAGGATCGCAACATCGGAGCCGTTGCCTTGACGTTCGAGCGTGACACCGTCGGATCCCCAACGCAGCAGCGACTGCGGCGCGATGTTGAGCGCGCACTCGATCATGGGCACCTCGACCAGCTGGCCGCGACCGGTCACGTTGCGGTGTTCGAGCGCGGCCAGGGTGGCGAATGCCGCATGCATCCCGGCGATGGGGTCGAGCACGCCACCCGGACATGTCGGTCGACCTTCAGGATGCCCGGTGACGGTGGCCATGCCGGCGAGCGCCTCCATCGTCAACGCGAACCCGACCCGCTGCGCCCACGGCCCGTCGAGACCGAAGGCCGGCATGCGCGTCACGACCAACGACGGGTACGACGAAGACAGCCGCTCGTAGGAGAGACCGAACTGGTCCATCACCCGAGGCGAGTAGTTCTCGATCAGGACGTCTGCGCCTTCGAGCAACCGGTGCAGGAGCTCGACGCCGCGGTCGCGCGTGAGGTCGAGCGTCACGTCGCGCTTGCCGGCGTTGACGCCGTGGAAGACCCACGAGTACTCCCACCAGTCGCCGGCTTGCGTGATCTGCCCGCCGGCAAAGCGGATGCCGTCGGGACGTTGCACCGACTCGACCTTGATGACATCGGCGCCGAGAGCGGCGAGATACCCGGTGCCACTGGGGCCGGCGAAGAACGCGGTGAGATCGACGATGCGAACACCGTCGAGGGGACGACGCGGCGCATGTTCGGCAGTTACGTCGTGAGCGACCTGCCAGTCAGCCGCGACGCTTGACTGCTCTTCCGGCGCGCGCTCGACGGGCGCGGTCGGGAAATCCGAGAACAGATAGGGCGGTCGCGGTTGCACGTAGTCGCCGTGCGGGCTTGGGACCAGCGCGCCGCGCACTTTGAAGTGCTCCATCGACGCGAGCATCGACCCGTCCGCGACGTGTGCAACCGGCAGCCGGAAGGCGGCGGCGGTCTCGATGACCTCGTCGACCGTGCGCGAGGTCAGCCACGGTTCCATGGCGGCATAGATCTCGTGCCGTCGCGGCCATCGGCCGAGCATGTTGCCGAGACTCTTGTCCGCGCCGAGATCGGGCCGCCCGATCATCGCGGCGAAGTCGAGCCACTGCTGCCCGGTGACGAGTGAGAAGCAGACCCAGCCGTCCTTCGTGCGCTCCACGGACGGCACCTGGACCCAGCGGGTGAACGCGTCCGACCCGCCGAGCGCAGCGTGCAGGGGCTCGTGCATGTTGAGGGTGACGAGCATGCACTCGAAGACCGACACCTCGACGGACTCCGACGCCCCCGACTCACGTGCGGTGCGCCACCCGGCAAGCGCGGCGACGCCGGCGTACAGACCGGCGATCCACTCACCGAGGTCGCCACCCACGGCGACCGGCGGCAGCTCGGGGACGCCGCGACTGCCGAGCGAGCCCGACTCGGCCTCGAGAGTCAGATGCGACGACGGGCGGTCCTTCCACGGACCGCTCTCGCCGAAGTCGGAGATGGTTACCGTGACCGCGCCTGGCCGTGCCTCGCCGGTGGGCGGAATGTCAGTGAGCAGGATGTCCGCTGTTGCGGCCAGGGCCTGGGCGCCGTCGGCGTCAACGCTGCGCTTGCCGCCGTGCAGGAACCTGGCGACCGGGTCGTCGAATCCACTGCCGACGACCACCACGTCGGCACCCACGTCCCGCAGTATCTTGCCTGCGTAGGCGCCGGCAAGCCGACCGGTGCTGTCGAGCACCCGCACGCCGGTCAGCGGGCGTCGTGCTTCGCGCGCAGGATGGCGTTGCGTCACGCGTCGCTCGCGCCTTCCGGCTTGGGCACGAACGGTCCGGTCATGACCGGCTCGAGCACGATCTCGCGCAGCACGACGTGCGGCGGCATCTCCTCGAGCCAACCCACCGCGCGCGCGACGTCGTCGGCGCGCAGCGTCGGCACGTTGGCGACGTAGTCGCCGAACATCGGCGTGTCCACGGGACCCGGTGTGACGAGATGTACGCCGATGCCGTGCTTCTCGACCTCACCGGCCAAAGCGATGGCGAGCGCGTTCTCGCCGGCCTTTGACATCGAGTAGGCCGAAAGTGTCGGCTGACCGCGACTGGCAATGGACGAGATGAAGATGATGCGCCCGCCCGCACTCATGAACGGCAGTGCCTTCGATGCGACGAGATAGGCAGAACGCAGGTTCGCGGCGAGCACGCGGTCGACGACGTCGACCGTCTGACGCTTGACGATCGTGCCTTCGTAGAGGCCGGCAGCATGCACGACCATCGCGACGGCGTCTTCGCCTGCGTAGAGCGCATCGACATCGGCCTCGAGGCTGCAGTCGCCGGTCTTCCAGCGGCAGCCCAGGGCGTCGGCCGACTCGCGCAGCGGCCCCTCGCGGCGGGCAGTGAGCAGGACGTCGTAGCCACGCTTCACCAGCACCTCGGCACAGGCGCGTCCGATGCCGCCGCTGCCACCCGTGACGACGGCGACTGGTGCTCGCGCTGTCATTTCTGAGCCTCCCGATCCCAGGTCTGCGCGGTGACCCCGCGCTCCCGCAACACATACTTGAGCACGCGCCCTACCGCGTTGCGCGGCAGGTCCTCGACCAGCTCGATATAGCGCGGCACGGCATAGCGCGGCATTCGCTCGGCGCAGTGCTCGAACAGCGCCTCATGTGTCACGGGCTCACGCGTTACGACACAGATCTTGACGTCGTCCTCGCCGAACTCACTGGGCACCGCATGCGCGGCGACGTCGGCCACGGCGGGGTGCTTGAGCACGCTTTGCTCGACTTCGTACGACGAGACGTTCTCGCCGCGGCGACGCATCGCGTCCTTCTTGCGATCGACGAAGTAGAGAGTGCCGTCCGCGTCGATGCGTCCGAAGTCGCCGGTGTGAAACCAGCCGTTTCGCCACTGCGCGACGGTGGCTTCTGCGTTGTGGTGGTAGCCCTCGAACATCACGTGCGGAGCCCGCGGCCGGCACACGATCTCCCCCGGGTCGCCGACGGCGACGTCCGCGTCGTTGTCGTCGAAGATGCGGACGTCGAACAGCGGCGAGACTCGTCCGGCGGACCCCGGCACCGCGTCGTCGGTGACGTTCCAGACCGCGAGTAGGAACGCCTCCGTCATGCCATACATCGTCACGATGCCGCAGCCGTAACGCTCCTGGATGCCGCCATGGAGCTCGGCCGGTATCGGAGCGCCGGCGAGCAGGCGCAGCTTCGCGTCAGGCGTCTCCGGCAGGTTCCAGAGCATGAGAATCATCGACCCGACGGCGACGACGCCGGTGGCCTTGTAACGACGTACTCGATCCCATGTCGCCGAGACGCTGAACCGCCGGTCGACGACCGCACTGCTGCCGGCGACGACCGCCGCCAACACCGAACCGAGCATGCCGCTGAAGTGGAAGAGCGGAACCGCCCCGTAGGTGATGTCGGCGGGGGTGAGTCCGTAGGCGTCCGCGACGATGCGCGCCGCAGTGACGAGGTAGTGCTGCGTGACAACGACACCTTTGGACGGACCGGTCGTCCCGGACGTGTAGAGGATGCAGGCCGGTGCGTTCCAGGCGGGCTTCGCGTCCGCGGGCCGGGGCGCGTCGGGATGGCCG
>JAICMI010000109.1 GCA_025929315.1 Frankiaceae bacterium | reverse complement strand
TCCATCATCGCGACGTGCTGCGCACTGATCGCGACGATCTCGTCCTTCGTCGGCGTCCGGAACTCCTGGGTCGCCCGCTGCCCCGGTTGAGTGGTCACGATCGGCACCGTACCCTCAGACCTGACGACCCGTCAGAAATGGCCCCGGAGGCATCCGCGTGCGCACTCCCGTTTGTGACAAGTTCGGCATCGAGTTCCCGCTGTTCGCCTTCTCCCACTGCCGCGACGTGGTCGCCGCGGTCAGCCGCGCCGGCGGCTTCGGCGTCCTCGGCGCGCTCGCGTTCACTCCGGAGGAGCTCGAGATCGAGCTCGCCTGGATCGACGACCACGTCGAGGGCAAGCCCTACGGCGTCGACCTCGTCATGCCGGCCCACTACGTCGGCAAGGGTGGCGTCCAGCCGAGCGCCGACGAGCTGCGCGCGATGATCCCCCAGGAGTACTGGGACTTCACCGACAAGATCCTCAGTGAATACGGCATTCCGCCGCTGCCCGACGACTACGACGAGCGCGCGCGTGCCGCCGGCCTGGGGGTGGACGACCAGGCCACCCGCGCCGTCGAGACCGCGCTCAAGCACGACGGCGTCAAGCTGCTCGTCAACGCTCTCGGCCCGCCGCCGAAGGAAGTCGTCGACCGCGCGCACGAGCACGGCATCCTGGTCGGCGCACTGGTCGGCGCCCCGAAGCACGCACAGAAGCAGGTCGAGATCGGTGTCGACGTCATCGTCGCCCAGGGCACCGAGGCCGGTGGTCACACCGGCGACATCTCGACCATGGTGCTCGTGCCCGAGGTCGTCGATGCGGTCGGTCCGGACGTCCCGGTGCTCGCCGCCGGCGGCATCGGCACCGGCCGGCAGATGGCGGCCGGCCTCGCGCTCGGTGCGCAGGGCGCGTGGACCGGCTCGATCTGGCTGACGGTCGCCGAGGCCGACACCCCCGCCGAGGCGCAGCAGAACATCCTCGCCGCGGGCTCGCGCGACACCGTCCGTTCGCGTGCGATGACGGGCAAGCCGGCTCGTCAGCTTCGTACGAAGTGGACCGAGGCGTGGGAAGCGGATGACGCCCCCAAGACGTTGCCCATGCCGCTGCAGGGCATCTTGTACGGCGAGATGGCACGTCGCGTCACACGCGCGCACAACCGCGACCTCTCCGGCTTCCCGGTCGGGCAGATCGTCGGCCGGATGGACCGCATCCGTCCGACCCACGAGGTCGTGTTCGAGATCATCGAGGACTGGATCGCCACGACCGAGAAGCTGTGTGGCCTTTTGCGCGCGGAGCACGACGCGACGCTGCTCGACAGCCGCGAAGGCTGAGTCATGGGCGTCAACCAGCGGTCCCAGATCGTTCTCACCGACGACGAGATCGGCGAGCTGCTCAATGCCAGCCGATCCGCGACGATGGCGACGATCGGGCCCGATGGTCAGCCGCACCTTGTCGCCATGTGGTTCGCGGTCATCGACGGTGACATCTGTTTCGAGACCAAGGCCAAGTCGCAGAAGGCGGTCAACCTGCGTCGCGACCCGCGCATCTCAGTCCTTGTCGAGGACGGCCAGACCTACGAGGACCTGCGCGGTGTCTCCATCGAGGGCCGCGCTGAAGTGACCGATGACGCGGACCTCTTGTGGCGCGTTGGCGTCAACGTGTTCGAGCGCTACTACGGCCCCTACACCGATGACGTGAAGCCGATGGTCGAGGCCATGCTCAACAAGCGGGTCGCCGTCCGGGTCAAGGCCGAGCGCACCCGCTCATGGGACCACCGCAAGCTCGGGATGCCGTCCACCGGCGAAGCCAGCGGCTCGACCGCCAACGCACCCGGCCGCAGGCCCCGTTAGCCGTGCCGCTAGCCGACCGGCACCGGCTGCAGGCCGCGACAGAGCAGCGCGATGAGCTCGCGGAAGCTATCGTCCGCCCCTTGAAGGGCAATCGCGTCATACGACTCCAGGCCGACGAAGCCGTGGATGGCCGCACGCAACGCCCGGCCCACATGGACCGCCTGCGCATCCTCCAGACCGAACGAGCGGACGACCGCACGGAATGGCGCGTTGGCGCGGCGGCGTACGGCCGCCGCCTCCTCATCGAACGGAACCGGTGGGTCGAGGGTCAGCTGGTAGCGGCCGGGGTGCCGGCGCGCATAGTCGCGAAGTTCCGTCGCAAAGGCGAGCAACGCCTCCTCGCCACTGCGTCCCATCACCGCCTCACCGAGACGCTCGCCAAGATCGGCCACGGCCCACAACCACAGCTCGTGACGCAGGTCGACCTGACTGCGCAAGTGGGCGTAGAGCGACGGCAGCCGGATGCCGAGCTCGTCGGCCAGCTGGGTCATCGTCAGCGCGGACGAGCCCTGTCGATCGACGATCGCCACCGCGGTCGCAATTACTGAGCGCCGGTCGAGGCCGAGACGTGATGCCATCAGGCGAGAGAGTAGGCGGCTTTGCCTAGGACCGCTAGAGACGTCCCTTGTCTTCCAAGGCGGGTTTCCATAACGTCCTCAGTTACCGCCCAGACGGAGGAACCGTGAGCCGCAGGTTTCGAGTCATCGTGCTTTTTGTCGTGTTCGGCATGGCGTTGGCTGCTTGCGGCGCTCGCCTCGACCCGCAGACCCGCAAGCAGGCGGCTGACGCTGTCCTGAGCGGTGGCGGCGGCGGGTCGCTCGGCACCGGCACCACCACTGCCGGCGGGGGTACGACGACAACCGGCGGCGGCACCGTCGCGGGCGGCGGGTCCACGACGACCGGTGGAGGCTCGACGACAACAGGCGGCGGGTCCACCACGACCGGCGGAAGATCGACCACCACCGGTGGCGGGTCCACCACGACGACCGGCGGGAGCACGGCCAGCAGCTGTCCGACGAGCGGTTCCGACGTAGGCCTGACGAGCAACAGCGTCCATCTCGGCACGATCGCCAGCACGACCGGTCCGGTGAGCGGCCTGTTCCAGGGTGCTCTGCAGGGCATGCAGGCCTACCGGGCCTACATCAACAGCCAGGGCGGCATCTGCGGCCACCAGGTGACCGTCGACTTCGCCGATGACGGGACCAACTGCGGACAGAACCAGAACGACACCGAGAACCTGGCCAAGAAGGACTTCGCTCTCGTCGGCTCGTTCTCTCTTTACGACGGGTGTGGTGCCGACTACATCAAGTCCAACAACATCCCCGACTTCCACGTGCAGCTCGACACGCGCGCGGTCGAGCCGTCGTCGCACTTCGACGTCGAGCCGGGACAGCTCGGCTACGCGACGGGCATGTTCGCCTTCTACGCCAAGATGCTCGGCTCGAAGGTAAAGAGCGTGGGGACGCTCTACCCCAACATCCCGTCCGCGGCGGCGAAGCAGAAGGCGTTCGTCAAGTCGGCCCAGGCCAACGGCTGGAACTTCGTCTACAGCCGTGCCGGCGACGCGCAAGAGAGCGACTGGACCAACGACTTCGTCACGATGTGCCAGCAGAAGCACATCCAGATCTTCTTCACCTCGGCCGAGAACGCTGCCAACGCCGCCAAGATGATCCACAACGAGGACCAGGCCGGCTGCCCCAAGACCCTCATCAACATCATCCCGATCGCTTACGACCAGGCCTTCATCCAGGACGTCGGCAGCTCCAGCCGGCTCGAGGGCATGCTCGGCTGGAACGAGTACTCCTTGTTCTTCAACCAGGACGAGGCCGCCAAGATCCCCGAGCTCAAGCTGTTCCAGGAGTGGTTCACCCGCGCCAACGGCAACAAGCCGGCCAACCTCTACGCGATGTTCGCGTGGGCCGAGGCGCGGTTGTTCCAGCAGGCCTTCGAGAACGCCGGCAAGGTCATCAACCGCAAGACGCTGATCGCGTCGGCCGGCACCATCCACAACTACAGCGCCAATGGCATGGTCGGACCGGTGGACCCGAGCAGCAAGAAGGACGGCGTCCACTGCTACGTGCTGTGGAAGATCCACAACAACGTCTTCCAACGGTTCAACGATCCACCGGCCAACTTCCGGTGTGATGGCCGGTTCCTGGCGTACTGACGGCTGACACATGGAGATTTTTCTCTCGTACACCGTCGTCGGCATCGTCGCCGGCTGCGTCTACGCGCTCATCGCCACGGGCCTCGTCGTCACCTACAACACGACCGGCATCTTCAACTTCGCGCACGGCGCGATCGCGATGGTCGGCGCCTACACCTACTGGCAGTTCCAGGACGACTTTCAGGGCTGGGGCATCAACCCGGTCATCTCGCTGATCCTCGTCCTGTTCGTCCTCGCGCCGCTGTTCGGGCTGATCGTCGAACGCGTGCTGATGCGGCCGCTGCAGGGCGCGTCCGTCGACCTCACGCTCGTCGTCACGCTCGGGTTGCTTCTGTTCCTCGTCGGCGTCGCCCAGATCGCCTGGGACCCCAACGTGACGCGCAACCTGCCGTCGTTCTTCAACGGCGCCGGCTTCAACATCGGCTACGTCCAGGTGAGCTATCACGAAGTCGTCGCCGTCGTGGCAACCGTGGCGATCGCCATCAGCTTGCGCATCTTGTTCAACAACACGCGCACCGGCATCGCCATGCGAGCCGTCGTCGACAACCCTGACCTGCTCGCCATGGCCGGTGGCCGGCCGGTCCGGGTGCAGCAGCTTGCCTGGGCCCTCAGCTGCTCGCTCGCCGCACTCGCCGGCATCCTGCTGGCGCCGATCAACCGGCTCGACATCCTGCTGCTGACACTGCTCGTCGTCGACGGCTACGCCGCGGCGATCATCGGCCGGCTCCGCAACCTGCCACTAGCCGTCGGCGGTGCCATGGCCATCGGCCTCGGCCAGAACTACCTCAACGGCTACGCGCACAGCGGATTCCTGAACCGCATCCAGTTCACGATCCCGATGATCGTGCTGTTCATCATGCTGATCCTGTTGCCCCAGGACCGACTCAAGACGGCATCGTTCAGCGGCGCAGTAGCCCCCCGGGTTGCCGGACTGAAGTCGTCACTGATCTGGGGAGCGGTGCTCATCGTCGGCACCTATCTCGTGTCGCTCAGCCTGTCGGACATCAACCTGCGCACCGGCGCGAGCGGGTTCGCCCTGGCCCTGGTGTTGCTGTCGCTGCTGCTGCTCACTGGCTACGGCGGCATGGTCTCGATCTGCCAGATGTCGATGGCCGGCCTCGGGGCAATCGCCATGGGACACGTCGCGAGCGGCGGCTCACTGCTCGGCGTGCTCGCCGCTATCGGCCTCTCCGGCGCGGTCGGGGCGCTCCTCGCCCTCCCCACGCTGAAGATGCGCGGTCTCTATCTCGCACTAGCGACCTTCGCGTTCGCCACGGTCATGGACCAGGCAGTGTTCACCCAGGTCTTCGGTACTGGTGGCAACCTCGCGATCGGGCGGCCGCACATCCCCGGCATCCCCACCCAGTCGGACCAGGCCTGGATGATGGTCTGCTGCATCGTCTTCACGGCAGCGGCTGTCGCCGTTCTCGCCGTACGACGCAGCTCGTTCGGACGCAAGCTCGTCGCTGTCAACGACTCACCCGCGGCGTGCGCCACGCTCGGCGTCAATGTGAACTACACGAAGCTCATCGTCTTCACGTCGTCGGCGATGATGTGTGGTCTCGCCGGCGTTCTCATCGGCGGCGTCACCAAGCAGGTCGATGCGCTCACCTTCCCGGCGTTGCTGAGCCTGGTCGCACTGCTGCTGGCTCGGGTCGGTGGCATCAACACGGCTACCGGCGTGCTGCTCGGCGCGTTCACGTTCGCGCTGTTCCCGGTGTTCGTGCCGCACCTGCCGCACATCCTGCACAACCAGTTCCTGCTCACCGGCATCGCCGCGGTCAGCGTCGGGCGTGACCCCAACGGCATCGGGGGCCGGATCGCCGAGGGCGCCGCCTACTTGCGCAAGGCCTTCGGCATGGAGGCCAAACCCCAGTTCGTCGCGACCGGACCGGTCGCGGGCACCGCTGCTGCGGTCTTCCTCGAAGAGGAGGCCAACCTTGTCAGCGCCGGCCGCTGAAAAGACGGGGTCGACGGTTCGGCGCGACCCACATGCCGCGCTCGAGATCATCGACGTCTCGGTCAAGTTCGGCGGCATCACAGCCGTCAGCGACGTCAGCCTGTCGGCGCGACGCGGCCAGATCACCGGACTGATCGGGCCGAACGGCGCCGGCAAGACGACGACGTTCAACGTCATCACCGGACTTCAGGAGCCGACGAACGGTCGCGTCTTCATCGGTGAGCGTGAAGTCAGTCACCTGCCGCCGTACCGACGGTCGCGGCTCGGCATGGCACGGACGTTCCAGCGGCTGGAAGTCTTCGGCTCGCTCTCCGTCTACGAGAACGTGCTGGCAGCCGCGGAGTTCCACCACTCCTGGTCCGACGACGCAACACCGCCCCGGCTGGTCGCCAACGAGATCGTCGAACGGGTCGGCCTCTCGACCGTCTCGGAAGAGCGCGTCGACGCACTCCCGACCGGCATCGCACGACTCGTGGAGCTCGGCCGCGCGCTCGCAACACGCCCCGACCTGCTGCTCCTCGACGAGGTCGGCTCCGGCCTCAACCACGAAGAAACCGCCGCCCTCGGCGACCTCATGATCGAGCTGACGCGCGACGGCACCGCGATCCTGCTCGTCGAGCACGACGTCGAGCTCGTCATGCGCGTCTGCGACCGCATCTTCGTCCTCGACTTCGGCCGGCTGATCGCCAACGGCACGCCCGAGCAGATCCAGAAGGACCCGGCGGTCCAGGCGGCCTACCTCGGCGCGGACACCGAGGAGCAGAAATGACGGCCCACGCCCTGGAGCTCATCAACGTGCACGCCGGCTACGGCCGCATCGAGGTGCTCCACGGCGTGAACTTCGCGATCCCCACGGGCTGCGTCTTCGCGCTGCTCGGCCCAAACGGCGGTGGCAAGTCGACCACGCTGCAGGTCATCTCCGGCAAGATCAAGCCGGCGTCCGGCTGCGTCCACATCGCCGGCACCCACCTCAACGGCGTCAAGCCCGACGCCCTGGCCCGGGCCGGGGTGAGCCGCATCCCCGAAGGCCGCGGGATCTTCCCCAACCTCACGGTCGAGGAGAACCTGCGGATGTGGACCTACGCCGCAGGCCTGTCCGTCCGCGACGTGCAGGACCGGGCGTTCACGCGCTTCCCACGCCTGAAGGAGCGCCGCGGGCAGCGTGCCGGCACCATGAGCGGCGGTGAGCAGCAGATGCTCGCGATGTCCCGGGCCCTGGTCGCGGAGCCCGCCGTGCTCCTGCTCGACGAGATCTCGATGGGTCTGGCGCCGATCATCGTGGCCGAGCTCTATGAACTCGTTCGATCCCTCGCCGAGGAGGGAATCACCATCCTGCTTGTCGAACAGTTCGCTAACACGGCTTTGAAGGTGTCCGACTTCGCCGCAGTCATGTCGAGCGGACGCATCACCGCCGTGGGCCAGCCGCAGGACATCGAGGAGCACGTATCTGCTGCCTACCTAGGAGGAGCCGCATGAGGACGCGCATGGCAGCCAGCCTGTTGACGCTCGGCGTCCTCACGTTGGGCGCAGGAGCGACCGGCATGATCTCCGCTCACGCAGCAGGATCGCCCGGTTCCAACTTCGGCAACATCGACATCAGCGTGACGGCTACCGGCCTCCGCTCGCCCTTCTACTCGCACAGCGGCGAGGACGTCGAAGGCCAGGCGCCCTATGCGTTCGCCTCACTGACGAGCGGCGGCACCGGCAGCGCGTTGACGTCCGTCTTCTGGCCCGGCGGCACTGGTGGCAACGGCGGCAGCACTCTCAAGCTGCTGGCCGGCGGCTGCGTTCCGCCGAATCCCGGCAACACGGTGCCGATCCCGGTGCCGGTGCCCTTGCCACCGCTGCCGTGCCTCGCCCACACGCCCAACCTGCCGGACCCGGTCTATCAGAACACCAACGACTCCTACAAAGCCGAAGTGCAGTCGAGCGACAACAAGACGACGGTCAAGAAGAGCAACCCCGGCGTCGACATGATTGCGACCGCCAACGCCAAGGAAACATCCGCGACGACCGTCCTGGCCGGCGCCAAGCTCCCCGGCGACACGTTCGGTACGACGACAACCTCCTCGGTCATCAAGCTCACCGGGCCCAACCAGGCGGTGATCGATGCCGTCAGCCTCATGCGCAACCTGAAGATCGGCGGCGGGGCCTTGAGCATCGACTCCGTGAAGTCCGTGGCACACGCCACGACCGACGGCAAGAAGGCGACCGGGTCGACGAGCACTGTCGTCAACGGCATGAAGATCGCCGGCACACCCGTGACGGTCGACAACAAGGGCGTTCACATTCAGGGTCAGGGTTCGAGCCTGCCGTCGCTGGACGCGCTCAACTCGGCGCTGAAAAACGCCGGCGTCTCCGTCTACGTCGCCAACCCGACCAGGAAGGTCAAGGGCGCAAGCGTCAACCTGTTCTCCGGCCAGCTGGTCGTGATGGAGGACAACCCGCAATACACGAGCAACGCCAACGACACCGCCATCGTGATGTCGTTCGGCGGCGCCAGCATCGCCGCCGACACCAGCCGCGCGTTCCAGTTCTCGGCGCTCCCCCCGACAGCTGTTCCGCCAGCCGCGCCGACCGCCAGCACCCCCAACACTCCGTCGTCCGTCAGCGTGCCGGGCTCGACCAGCACACCGACGTCTCCCACCGTCGCGAGCGAACAACCCCAGGGTCAGTCCCCGATCCTGGCCGCGGCCGAGGCCAAGCTCCCCGGCGGGATCGCTGCCGGCTGGGTCGTGCTCGCTTTGCTCGGCTCTGGGCTGATTGCTGCCGGACTCAAACGGCTACCTGATCGCGTTCTCGCCGCTTCTGGGGCAGCATGCACGCTGGGGAGTGATCAGTGACGGCGGTAGGAGGGGCGTTGACGACTGCGCAGCATGCGTCTACGAGCCGGTTCGGTCGGCTGACCGACGCGGTCTCGCAACTGCGGACGAGAGCGGTCGGCGGCAACCTCGATCGATGGATGCTCATCATCGGCGGCGTGCTGATGCCGCTCGGTGTGCTGCTCATCATCCTGGGCTGGGTCGGTGCCTCTCACACACCGTTGCAGTTCGAGCAGACGCCCTACCTGATCTCGGGCGGCATCCTCGGACTCGCGCTTGTCGTCGCGGGCGGCTTCGTCTACTTCGCCTACTGGCAGACCATCCGAGTGCGCGAGTCACGAGAACAGACCGAGGCAGTCACGTCCGCGCTCGCACGGCTCGAGTCGCTGCTTGCCAGCGGAGCTTCGACGACCGGCCGAGTGTCGACCAGTGTCACCGCAGGTTTCGTGGCGACGCCCAACGGTTCGATCTTCCACCGGCCGGACTGCACGGTGGTCGCCGGCCGCACGGACCTGACCTCGGTCAACCCTGACAAGACCAAGCTCGAGCCCTGCCGCATCTGCAGTCCGCTGGACTGAGTTGCGCGGGTGACTCTGCCTGAGCCGTTCGACCGCATCGCCAAGGCGGTCAACAACTGGGGACGCTGGGGCCCGGACGACCAGCGCGGCACGTTGAACTTCATCACGGCCGAC
>JAICMI010000166.1 GCA_025929315.1 Frankiaceae bacterium | reverse complement strand
GGAGTCGGGCGCGACGACGGTGACCTCGCTGGTGTCGTAGTTGGCGACGATGTGCTCCGCCAGCAGCGGCAGCGCAAACAGGTGGTCGACGGGGCCGTCGAAGAATCCCTGGATCTGGCTGGTGTGCAGATCGACGGTGAGGATGCGGTCGGCACCGGCCGTCTTGTAGAGGTCAGCGACGAGGCGCGCCGAGATCGGCTCGCGACCACGACTCTTCTTGTCCTGGCGCGCGTAGGGGTAGTAGGGAACGACGACGGTGATGCGCTTGGCCGAGCCACGCTTGAGCGCGTCGCACATGACCAGCGTCTCCATCACCCAGTGGTTGATGGGCGTTGTCATGGACTCGACGACGAAAGCGTCGCAGCCGCGGACCGACTCCTCGTACCGGGCGTAGATCTCGCCGTCGGCGAAATCGCGAAGATCGGTCGGGCTGACCGCGATGTCCATCTCGCGCGCGATCTCCGCTGCGAGCTCCGGGTGTGACCGGCCGGAGAAGAGCATCATCGTCTTCTCGCCGGTGGTCTTGAGGCCGGTCACGGCTTATCCCCTTGCTACTTCTCGTCGGTGCCTGGGGGGGAAGACCCCTCCATTGTGCCTCCTGCCCCGGCTCGGCGGGCGGCGTCGGCCGACTTCGTACCGGCGCGTCGCCGGAAAACCCACCCGAGGACGTTGCGCTGACGGGATCGGCCGATGCCGATGGCGCCCGCGGGGACGTCCTCGGTGATGGCGGAACCGGCGGCCACATAGGCGCCGGGCCCGATCTCGCGGGGGCCGACCAGCATCGAGCCGGAGCCCACGAAGGCGGCGTCGCCGATGGTCGTGTGGTGCTTGTCGACACCGTCGTAGTTCACGAAAACGGTGCCGGCACCGATGTTGGCATCGGCACCGATCGTCGCGTCGCCGACGTAGGTGAGGTGCGGCACCTTGGAGCCGTCGCCGATGTCGGCCTTCTTGGTCTCGACGAAGGCGCCGACCTTGCCCCGGTCGCCGAGCCTGGTGCCGGGACGGAGATAGCTGAACGGGCCGACGGTGGCGTCCGCGCCGATGACGACGCCCTCGCACATCGACTTTGTCACTGTGGCGCCGTTGCCCACCTCGGTGTCGCGAAGGGTGCAGTCGGGCCCCACGGTGGCGCCGGAGCGGAT
Organism: Frankiaceae bacterium; assembly: GCA_025929315.1. Lineage (GTDB taxonomy): Bacteria > Actinomycetota > Actinomycetes > JAFAQI01 > JAFAQI01 > DATBDO01. The sequence goes on along the minus strand of JAICMI010000166.1, from coordinate 2,081 downwards.
CAACGTCGCACCGTGCAGCTGGGTGTTCTGGTGGATCGTGACGTCGGGTTCGAGCCGGACACGCACGCCCATCCATGTCGTCTGCGGGTCTGTGATGGTGGCGCCCTCGCGCATCCAGTGCGCGACGATGCGGTCGCGCATGTGCCGACGCGCGTCAGCGAGCTGGGCACGATCGTTGACGCCCAACGTCTCGCGCCAGTCAGCCGCGACGACGCTCGCGACGACCTTGCCTTCACGGACGAGCAGGCCGATCGCGTCGGTTAGGTACTCCTCCTGTTGCGCGTTGTCCGAGGCGATGCGTTCAAGGACGTCTCGAACTGTTGCTGCGTCGAACGCGTAGACGCCGGTGCAGATCTCTGCGATCTGCTTCTGGGCGTCTGTTGCGTCCCGGTCCTCGACGATGCCGGTGACGTGTCCATCCGCGTCGCGGGTGACGCGACCGTAATTGCTGGGGTCCGGCATGACCGCAGTCAACATCGTCGCGTCGGCTCGGGCTTCGGCGTGACGAGCGAGAACGGCGGTGAGCGTCTCGGTCGTGAACAGCGGAGTGTCACCGTGCATCACGAGGACGGTGCCCGTGAGGTCCTGCGCAAACTCGAGCGCGAGCCGGGCCGCATGTCCGGTGCCCTGCTGCTCTTCTTGTACGACGACCTCGGCGGTCGGCGCGGCGTCGGCGAGGAAGTTCTCGACCTGTGGTCGTTCGTGCCCCAGCACGATCAGGGTGCGATCGGCCTGCAACGGTTCGATGGCGGCAAGGACATGACCGAGCAGAGTCCGTCCGCACATCGCGTGCAACACCTTGGGAGTCGCCGACTTCATCCGCTTGCCCTGACCCGCCGCCAGGACAAGCACCGCGGCCGGACGGACCTCAGTCACTCGCACTCCTAATAGGCGGCCCATTCAGGTTATATGTCACAAGCTCCGCCGCCTGGACTCGAACCAGGGCCTCAACGCTCCAAAGGCGTGCGGGACTGCCAGCTACCCCACGGCGGAATGTCACTCCAGTCTGCACTGCGTCGATGGGTCTGGGCGACCTGCCCATGCAGTCCGTGCCACCAGCCTGCAACGGACCGGTAGAGCGCAGCCGATCCGAGCACCGAGATCGTCAGGCACCCTCGATAGGTCTCGCCGGTGTTGAGTCTGTTCGTCTGCGGCTTGTGCCGTTTGATCGTCGTCCGGCAGAATTCTTCAACCGGAATAACGACCACCCGTGCCCAGAATCGCTCCGCGGCTTGCACATCGGCGGTCTCATGAATGGCCACACGAAACCGGCAGCGCGCGGTAGACACTCCGAGAAGCTGCAACCAGTGCAGGAACACATCGATCATCAGGGGGTCGATGTTTACGAACGTTATCTGCTCACGCGTGTCATAGGGCTTGCTCTTGGATCCCTCCGCCCAGTACAGACCAACTCCCAATATGAAGAGCTCTCGACTCGTCAACGGGCCGATAGAGGCTGCAGCGCCAGACGTGTGGAGCTCTCGTCTCCGCGTAGCCAGAAGTGATCGTGCCTGCGACGCGGCCCGCAGTGCCTCCAACCGTCTACGTTCTGCCCTCTCCCGGTTAGACACCTTGATGTCTCAGTCCCAGGCGGGCGCGGGCGATTCTTCGGTCGCGTTCATTCATGCATCGATGACAGCGACGACGACCGACAGAAACGGTCGTTCAACCACAGCCAGCTACGACTTTGTGGCGACGACTTCCAGATAGGCCGCAGGGATCAACACGGTGTCGTCCGGCGCGCGGTTCCATTCGCCGTACAAGGACATCAAGTCCTTGGTGTAAGCCGTCTGGCCGGCTTCATCGAGCATTGCGAACTGCGTCGCCGTCGGCCCGAACCAGGTCTTGTAGAGCTCGAGCATGTACGACGCGGACGGATAGACGAACTCCATCTCGCGTTCCTTCAGCTCGAGCGATGCGCCGCGTGAGCCGAGCAGCTGCTGGACACCGTCGCCGGTCCCCCATCGAGATGGCGGGTCCACGCCGGGCGGGGGCGGCACGTGCTTTGCCCCTACGGCGAACAGCCGACCGATGAAGCCGGTGGGGGTCCAGTTGGCCATCCCGAGCTTGCCGCCCGGCTT
>JAICMI010000065.1 GCA_025929315.1 Frankiaceae bacterium | reverse complement strand
TGCACCCGGTCCGGCGCCTCCCCCGTCGTACCGACGACTTCCTCGTGGCCTTCGTGCCCGATCAGGAGGATGTCGTAGCCCTCACGGTCGAACCGCCTTGCTTCGGCGTGCACCTTTGTCACCAGCGGGCAGGTCGCGTCGATCGTGCGCAGACCGCGTTGGGCCGCTTGCTCATGTACGACGGGGGCGACGCCGTGCGCCGAGAAGACGACGACGGCGCCCTCCGGCACCTCTTCGGTCTCTTCGACGAATACGGCGCCAAGGCCCTCGAGACGGCGCACGACATGCGAGTTGTGCACGATCTGCTTGCGGACATAGACCGGAGCGCCATAGCGCTCGAGCGCGCGCTCGACGGTCAGGACGGCCCGGTCGACACCGGCGCAATAACCTCGTGGGCGCGCGAGGAGCACCCTCCGAGGACTTGCGGCGTCAGTGCCTGGCACCCTCCGATGCTACGTCGGTTAACGGGCCACCCTTGGCGGGCAGGACAATGCGGAACGACGTCACGGAGGAATGCATGTCAACCGATCGAAGCGGCGACGACCACAAGAGCGGCCTCGCCGGCAATGCAGTCGCATTGCTCACACGCGAGGCCGGCCGAATGCCGCTGGTGGCCGTCACGCTCGGGCTCAAGGCCTGGGAGCAGAGTCGCCCGGTTCGCGACCTGATCCTGCGCCGGGGCAACGAGGTGCTGCAGATCGCCGCGCACACTCCGCTGGGCCGGTTCCTGCCGCAGCCCGTGATCGACGACGGTGCCGACCTCGAGGCCGAGCGCATCGCCGCCGACGCCCGCGTCGCCGCGGCCGCCGCCACCGTCAAACAGAGCGTCCGGTCGCAGCCGACCACTCCTTCCCGGGCGGCGGTTGAGTTCGGGGCGCCCGGCGCCAACACCGACGTCGTCGAAAAGGTGAGCGAGCAGCTGCACATCGAGGCACCGTCAGCGTCGAGCGACCTGCCGATTCCCGACTTCGACAACATCTCGATCGGTTCGCTGCGGGCCCGGCTGCGCTCGTTGTCAGTCGAGGATCTCGTGACCCTGCGGGAGTGGGAGAAGGATCATGCACACCGGTTGCCGGTGATCACCCTTCTCGACAACCGCATCGCCAAGGTGTCCGCCTCCTAGCTTGCCTCCTAGGCTCACGGCATGCCGCTGGCGTCCTCGCCTGAACAGCCACTGCCGGTCCGCACCATTGCGCGAGCGATCGGTGACTGGATCAGCCGACTCGGCCGCGTGTGGATCGAGGGGCAGATCACCCAGCTGACCCGTCGGCCCGGCCAGTCGACGTGCTTTCTGGTCCTGCGCGATCCGGCGGCAGAGATGTCACTGCAGGTCGCGTGTCCGCGATCAATGCTCGACGCGATCGACCCACCCCTCAGCGAGGGCAGCCGGGTCGTCGTCTGGGCCCAGCCGGAGTTTCGTCCGCAGCGCGGCACGCTCTCGATGACGGCCTACGACGTCCGCCCGGTCGGCATCGGCGCGCTGCTCGCCAGGCTCGAGCAGCTGCGTAAGACGCTCGCCGCGGAAGGCCTGTTCGCGCTGGAACGCAAGCGACCGCTGCCGTTCCTGCCCGGCACCGTCGGTCTCATCACCGGACGGGCAAGCGCCGCTGAACGCGACGTCGTCGACAACGCCCGACGGCGCTGGTCGGCAGTTCAGTTCCGCATCGAGAACGTCGCCGTGCAAGGGCCTTATGCGGTCACGGAGATCATCGGCGCGCTCCAGCGCCTCGATGCCGACCCGGCGGTCGACGTCATCGTTGTCGCGCGCGGCGGCGGCTCCGTCGAAGACCTACTGCCGTTCTCGGACGAGGCGCTCGTGCGGGCCGTCGTCGCCTGCCGGGCGCCGGTGGTGGCAGCGGTCGGTCACGAAACAGATATCCCGCTCGTCGACCACGCCGCGGATCGCCGCGCCTCCACCCCGACCGATGCGGCCAAGCTGGTGACACCCGACGTCGCCGAAGAACAGCAGCGCATTCGTGTGCTCCGTGAGCGCGCGCGCCGCTGCGTCGTCAACCATCTCGGCACCGAGCAGCACCGGCTCGAGGCGATCCGGAGCAGACCTGCCGTTGCCGACCCGGCGGCACTGCTGGATACATGGACGGTCACGATCGCCACCGCACGCGAGCGCGCTCGGCGGGCGACACTTGCGTGTGTCGCCGACGCGCACACCGACATCGCACGACTCGGCGCACGCGTGACCGCACTGTCGCCACAGGCGACGCTCGAACGCGGCTACGCCGTGCTCCAGCGAGAGGACGGTCAGGCTGTGCGCGATCCAGCCGAAGTGCAGGCCGGCGAGTCGCTGACCGCCCGCGTTGCGGCGGGCCGGATCCAGGTGCAGGTGGCGTCATGACCGCGGAGCGACCGTCCTATGAGCAGGCTCGCGACGAGCTCGTCGACGTCGTACGACGTCTTGAAGCCGGCGGCGTCACGCTCGAGGAGTCACTGCAGCTGTGGGAACGCGGCGAGGAGCTCGCGCGAATCTGTCAGGAGTGGCTTGACGGGGCTCGCGCCAGGCTCGAAGCCGCGGCGCCGAGCGATGAAGCGGACGACGCCTGATGCAGTGAGGCAGCCAGCAACCGGAGCTGGGCGTCGGTGGCGTTGCCAGTGACGATCACGAACACGCCGTTGGCTTCTCGCGTGTAGGTGGTCTCGCCCCGGTTGGAGCGCCGCACGGTCCACGTCTCGCCGGCGATCGTCGCCATACCTCGACTTTGCAGAGACGACGACCCGGTGACCTCGCGGAGCAGCGTGTCCGAGCTGCCGGTCCCCTCGTCGAGTCCCGCGAACGCAGTGCCCGGCACCGCCCAACCGACATGCAGATGCACGGTCGACGAGGCGTGGTCGAGCCTGCCCGCATTCGCGCGCCAGCCGGCCGGCAAACCGGACGGCACCAGCGCCGGCACAGATGCGAGCGTGTTGAAGCCGCGGACATAGCCGGAGTAGTCGACGGGCGGCATCTTGTCCTTGCTGCCCGGAAGGATCAGCGCTCGAGCCGGTCCGATCAACAGCAGCACCGCGATCACGACGACGAGCAGGCCCAGCGACCGAACCATGTCGGCCATCGCGAACCGCGCCCGCCGCGGCCGGACGACTTCAGTGTCCGGCACGGATCTTCTCCATCTCGTCTAGCACGGCCATGCATTCGTCGTGGGTGTTGAAGAAGTGCGGTGCGATCCGAATGCCGGTGCCGGGGCGATAGTCGACCACGAACTTGCGCGCGATCAGCTCGTGATGAACGCGCTCGGCATCGCCGGGATCGATAGTGATGTGTCCGCCACGCCGCTCGGCAGCGTGCGGCGAGCGAACGGTGAAGCCGCGCTCGAGCGCGCTCTCGAGCAGCGGCTGCGTGAGAGACATCGACCGCTCACGGATGCGCTCGATGCCGACATCGACGACGGCCTGATAGCCCGGCGCAGCAGCGTAGGCAGCAGGCACGTTGGGTGTGCCACCGGCGAAACGCATGGCGCCTTCGGCGTAGCGAATCGGACCCCAGTCGAAGGCGAACGGCGTCTCGTGTGAGATCCAGCCCACCGCGGTGGGTTGCAACGAATCGACGAGGTCCGGCCGCACATAGAGCCAGCCGTTGCCCGGGCCGCCACACAGGAACTTGACCGAACCGCCGACACAGAAGTCGACCTCGTGTGCCGCGACGTTCACAGGTACGGCACCGGCCCCTTGATAGGCGTCGAGCAGGACCACCGCGCCGTGAGCATGGGCCTTGGCGACAACCGGTGCGATGTCGAGAAGCGCCGATGTGCGGAACTGGACCAGGCTGACCGACACGATCCGGGTGCGGTCGTCGATCGCGTCGACGAGGCGATCGGTGTCAATCGTCAGCCCGTCGTCGTCGAAAGGTACGACGACGAGCTCGCCGCCGAGCCGCTGCAGCTCGGCGGTCCAGAAGTAGTGCGTGCCAGGCCAGTCCGCCGCGGTGGTGACGACGCGGTTGCGCGAGCCGTCGTAGCCGAAGCAGGACGCCACCGACGCGACCGCGTCCGCGACGCTCGCGCGCATCACCGTCGTACCGGCCGGTGCCCCCAGCGCCGTGCCGACGAGGTCAGCGACCCGTCGTACCTCGGGGAACCAGGTTTCCCAGGCCACGACTCCGACGCTGTCCCAGAGATCGGCGTAGTCGGTCAGCCGTTCGCGCGTGCCGCGATGCATCGCACCGAGTGAGTTGTTGATGAGGTAGGTCGACCGCTCGAGGATCGGGTAGTCGGCCCGGCGCGCGAGCAGGTCGTCGTGCTGCGCGCGCGAAGGAACGTCGTGCTGCGCGCGCGAAGGGACGTCGTGCTGCGCGCGCGAGGGGACATCGTGCATGCCTCCAGCGTTGCACGGCGGAGATGTCCGAATCCCGCCAGTGGCTGTCGTCACCTTGAGGCACAGTGGGTTCGTGCACGAGGACTTCGACCGCTGCTATGGCGCTCTGCAGAGCCGGGACAAGCGGTTCGACGGCCGGTTCGTCACGGCCGTGCGCACGACCGGCATCTACTGCCGGCCCAGCTGCCCGGCCCAGACACCCAAGCCGAAGAACGTCACGTTCTTCCCGCACGCGGCCGCGGCCGCGGCGGCCGGCTACCGCGCCTGCAAGCGCTGCCGCCCGGACGCCGCTCCCGGCAGCCGGGAGTGGGACGTCCGTGCCGACCTCGCGGCCCGGGCGCTACGCGGCATCGAAAGCGGCGTGATCGACGAAGAGGGCGTTCCCGGCCTGGCCCGGCGCCTGGCCGTCAGCGAGCGCCACCTCCACCGGGTCCTCGTTGCTGAGATCGGCGTCGGCCCGCTCGCGCTGGCACGCACCCGGCGGGCGCAGACCGCGCGGATGCTCATCGAGCACACCGAGCTGGCGCTGTCGACGTTCGCATTCAGCGCCGGCGTCGCGAGCATCCGCCAGTTCAACGACGTGATGCGCGCCGAGTTCGGGTGCCCGCCGACCGAGCTGCGACGCAAGCCGATGGCCCGCGGGGAATCGGTCGGCTCGCTGACCCTTCGGCTCCAGCATCGCTCCCCCTACGCAGCCGAACCGATTCTCGGCTGGCTGGCCGGTCGCGCAGTCGCTGGCGTCGAGGAGTCTGAGCCCGGCGCCTACCGCCGCGTCATCGGCGCCGGCATCGTCGAGCTACGGCCCGTTCCCGAAGCAGGGCACGTCGTCGCGCGCATCGACGTCGAGGACCTCAAGGCAGTCGCCTCACTCGTCGCCAGATGCCGACGACTTCTCGACCTCGACGCCGATCCGGTCGCGGTCGACGAGACTCTCGGCGCCGACCCGCTGCTGGCCGCATCGGTACGACGCCATCCGGGGATGCGCGTGCCCGGGGCCGTCGACGGCTTCGAGCTCGCCGTTCGCGCTGTGCTCGGTCAGCAAGTGTCGGTGCGAGCCGCGCGGACTTTTGCAGCGCGACTTGTCGAACGCTGCGGCAAGCCGTTGGACGCAGCTCGCGGCACGCTGACTCACGCGTTTCCGACGGCTGATGCCGTCGCCGGCGTCAACCTCGACGGCCTCGGACTGACGGGCGGGCGGGTCAGGACGCTCCGAGTGCTGGCGACAGAGGTCGCATCCGGGCATCTGTCGCTCGAACCGCTCGCCGACCGCGACGAGGTGCGCGCGCGACTCACGGCGCTGCCGGGCATCGGGCCGTGGACGGCCCACTACATCGCGATGCGTGCGCTGGGCGACCCGGATGCCTTCCCGGCAACCGACCTCGTGCTCAAGCGAGCACTGGCCCGCTCGTCGGTGGATCGACCCGAGTCGTGGCGGCCCTGGCGGGCCTACGCCGCCATGCATTTGTGGAACGCAACAACTGAGGAGACGACATGACCGAGTCGGTGCTCGCAACGACAATGTCGACGCCAGTCGGCGAGCTGGCCTTGCTCGTCCGCGACGACACGCTCGTCGCGGCGGGCTTCACCGACGTGAACGACCAGTACGCCCGGCTTCAGACCGATGTTCCCTTGCAGATCGTCGAACATCTCGGTCGGTTCTCGGAGGCGATGTCGTCGTACTTCGAAGGTGACGTCGCTGCGATGGACACGCTGCCGGTCGCACAGCCCGGTGGCGCATTCCGTCAGGCTGCCTGGAAGGTGATGCGCGAGGTGCCGGCGGGCGAGGTGATCAGCTACGCCGAGCTCGCTGCACGCGCCGGCAACGCGGGCGCAGTGCGGGCTGCGGGCAGCGCGTGCGCGACGAACATGGTTGCGCCGATCGTGCCGTGCCACCGCATCGTCAGGACCGGCGGCGCACTCGGTGGTTACTACTACGGGCTCGGGGTCAAGGAATGGTTGCTCGCACACGAACGCGGCGAGGTGGCACCGGCACAGGGTGAGCTGGAGTTCACTGCGGTGGACTGATGCGCGCGATGAGCTCGATGACTTCGTCGGCGAGCTGGTAGGCCTCTTCTTCGCTTTCCCGCACCGCGACCTCACTGCCTGCTTCCGCGACGACGCTCGTCAGCACCAGGACCAACGTTTCGCCCATCGGTTGTTCGTCCGCGCGTAGCAGGGTGGCGTTCACCCGCGTCCACTCGCGGTAGCGCCGGCGCGCGATGAGCTCGAAGCCGCTGGGCCCGCCGCCGGTGAGAAACAGCCGGGCGAGATCGCGCTCGACCCAACAGCCGCGCAGGTATGCGCCGGCCCCGGCAAGGAACAGGTCGGCCGGGTCGGTGCGGCCCTCCGTCCGCGCATCCCGGACAGCCGCCGCGGCGCGCTCTTCCTGTCGGCCCTGGTAGTCCTCGAACAGCGCGAGATAGAGGTCGGCCTTCCCACCGAAGTGGTGGTAGAGGCTGCCCACGCTCGCGCCGGCGCGCGCGACGACGTCGGCGATGTTGGCCTCGGCGAAACCGGACTGCGCGAAGACCTCGCGAGCGGCTTCGAGAAGTGTTGCGCGAGTGGCCTGGGCGCGACCACCGGTTCGTGCAGGAGCTGACTGGGACGGCACGGCGACACTCTGCCATGACGGACCGGGCTCGCGCGTCCCCCGTTGGAAGGCCTGCTGCGAAGCGCATATGCGGCGAGGAGAGCGGCTTGTACGCAGCAGATGCGGCGTCCGGGTGGGATAAGTTGCCGCAATGGCGACCTACACGCTTCGGGATGCAGCCGACCTGCTCGGGGTCAGCGTGGACACCGCGCGACGTTGGGCGGAGAGCGGCCGGCTGCCCTCGCAGACCGACGACCACGGGCGTCGCAGCCTCGACGGCGTCGAGCTGGCCCGCTTCATGGCGACGCAGTCTGCGGACGACGACGGCCTCCCCAGCACCTCGTCCATGCGCAACCGGTTCGTCGGGATCGTCACCAAAGTCACCCGTGGCGACGTCGCCGCCCAGGTCGAAGTGCAGTCCGGGCCACACCGGTTCGTGTCGCTGCTGACCCGTGAGGCCGTCGACGACCTCGATCTGCACGAAGGCGACCTCGCGATGGCGGTGGTCAAGGCAACCAACGTCTCGGTCGAGGTCCCGTCGTGAAGCACCGGCTCGCATTGCGCACTGCGGCCGCCGCGGTGTGCGCTGCCGCTCTCGTCTCCTGTGGCGGATCCTCGTCCGGCGGCGGCAGTGGCAGTGGCTCGGTCACGGTGTTTGCTGCTGCATCGCTCACCGACGCGTTCAACGACATGGGTCAGGACAACGCCAGGTTCTCGTTCGCCGGCTCTCAGGAGCTGGTCTCACAGATCCAGAACGGTGCACCCGCCGACGTCATCGCCACCGCTGACACCACGACGATGGGACAGGTCACCGACCAGCTGAAGTCGCCGGCGAAGACGTTCGCGCGCAACACGCTCGTCATCGTCACCGCACCCGACAACCCGCAGCATCTGACGACGCTCGCCGATCTCGCCAAGCCGAACGTGCAGCTCGTCCTGGCCGACCCGAGCGTGCCCGCCGGCAAGTATGCGGCTCAGGCACTCGACGCCGCACACGTGACCGTGCACCCGCGCTCCTTGGAGCTCGACGTGCGGTCAGTCCTCACCAAGGTCGAGACCGGCGAGGGGGACGCCGGCATCGTCTACGTGACAGATGCCAGGTCGGCCGGATCCAAGGTGTCGAGCACGCCGGTTCCCGACAGCCCCGTAGCGACCTATCAAATCGGCGCCCTCGACGACGATGGACAGGCGTTCGTCGACTACGTCCTGTCGCAACAGGGCCAAACCGTGCTGCACCGCTTCGGCTTCCTGTCGCCGTGACAAGACGCCCGCCGGTCAGCCTCGCCGTTGCCGCGACCATCGGCGTCGCGTTTCTGGTGCTGCCGCTCGTGGGTCTCGTCGCGAAGGCCCCGTGGTCCGACCTGCCATCACTGATCACATCGGGACCTGCGCGGACCGCGTTGCGGCTGTCGTTGGAGTGTTCTTTCGGTGCACTCGCACTGGCGTTGGTGACGGGTGTGCCGCTCGCGTGGGTGCTGGCCCGTCGAGACTTCCCCGGCAAGGCGCTGGTCCGCGCACTCGTCACCATGCCGCTTGTGCTGCCGCCCGTCGTCGGCGGCGTCGCCTTGCTGTTCGCCTTCGGTCGCCGCGGGATCTTCCCGCTTCACATCGCGTTCACCACCTGGGCCGCGATCGCCGCAGAGGCCTTCGTCGCCATGCCGTTTCTCGTACTCGCCGTCGAGGGTGCGCTCACCTCACTCGACGAACGGTACGAAGACGTGGCCGGCACCCTCGGCACCGGACCACTGGCAACCTTCCGCCGCGTCACGTTGCCGCTCGTCGGACCAGGTCTGGCTGCCGGAGCCGCGCTGGCTTGGGCGCGCGCGCTGGGCGAGTTCGGCGCAACGATCACGTTCGCCGGCAACCTGCCGGACAGCACGCAGACGTTGCCGCTGTACGTCTACCTGCAGCTGCAGAGCGGCCATCCGGATGGAGCCGTTGCAGCTTCGGTGTTGATGCTCGCGGTGTCGATTCTCGTGCTCGTCGCACTGCGCGGCCGCTGGCGGGTCAGCCGATCATGACCTTGCAATGCGCCGTGCGCGCTGTGCGCGGAACGTTCGCACTCGACGTAGCGCTCGTCGCGGAGCCCGGCGAGGTCATCGCCATCGTCGGCCCCAACGGCGCGGGCAAGTCGACACTGCTCCGTGCCCTGGCGGGGCTCGATCCGTGCACCGGTGACATTCGGTTGGGCGATGCGGACATCGGCGAGCTGGCGCCCTACCTTCGGCCCGTCGCGTGGGTGCCCCAGGACGGCGCGCTCTTCCCCCATCTCAGCGCACTCGACAACGTCGCCTTCGGGATCGGCGGACGACGAGGACGCTCAGAGGCAGCGCGCTGGCTCGGTCTCCTCGGTCTCGACGAGCACTTGCACAAGCGCCCGCGCCAGCTGTCCGGCGGCCAGGCACAACGGGTCGCGCTCGCGCGTGCGCTCGTGCGCCGGCCGGCGCTGCTTCTCCTCGACGAGCCCATGGCGGCCCTCGACGTCGCCACTCGCACCGATGCGCGTCGAACACTGCGTCAGCATCTGTCGTCGTACGACGGAGTGACACTGCTCGTCACCCACGATCCGGTGGACGCGGCGACGTTGGCAAGTCGTGTCGTCGCGATCGACGGCGGCCGGATCGTGCAGGATGCGCCGCCGTCACACGTGGCACGGGCGCCTCGGACGCCGTGGCTGGCCGACTGGATGGGGCTCAACGCGTTCCGCGGCCGGACGAGTGGCCGAGCGGTCGAGCTCGACAGCGGCGGCAGGCTCGTCGCGGCTGAGGTGCCGCCGGATCCGGCTGGCGAGGTCCTCGCGGTCGTCGCCGCCCATGCGGTCACGCTGAGCCGGGTACAACCGCGCGGCAGCGCCCGCAACACGTGGCCCGTCGTCGTTCGCGAGCTCGTGGCCGCGGGTTCGCGCGTCCGGATCCGCTGCGACGGTCAGCCAGGGGTGGTCGCGGAGGTCACCGCCGACGCGGTCGCGGATCTTGGGCTCGCCGAGGGGGTCGAGGCATGGGCGAGCACGAAGGCGACCGAGGTCACCGTGGTGCCGCTCTGACTCAGACGTCGATAGCATCGCGCCATGTCCGACACCAGTGTTCCGGGTGCGCTGCGCGTCGGCGGAGAGCGACCCGACCGCAACCTTGCGCTCGAGCTCGTCCGAGTAACTGAAGCCGCGGCGATGGCTGCCGGCCGATGGGTCGGTCGCGGCGAGAAGAACGGCGCCGACGCAGCAGCCGTCAACGCGATGCGTCAGCTCGTCTCGACGGTGTCGATGAAGGGCGTCGTCGTCATCGGCGAGGGCGAGAAGGACGAAGCGCCGATGCTCTACAACGGCGAGGAGGTCGGCGACGGCAACGGCCCCGACTGCGACGTCGCCGTCGACCCCGTCGACGGCACGACGCTGACCGCCAAAGGCATGAACAACGCGGTCTCTGTGATGGCAGTTGCCGACCGCGGCTCGATGTATGACCCGTCGGCAGTGTTCTACATGGACAAGCTGGTCACGGGCCCGGACGCGGCCGACTACGTCGACATCGAGGCCCCGGTCGGCCACAACATCCAGGCCGTGGCCAAGGGCAAGCACTGCTCGGCCGAGGACGTGACCGTGGTCATCCTCGACCGGCCGCGGCACAACGAGCTGGTGCAACAGATTCGTGACGCCGGCGCGCGCATCAAGTTCATCAGCGACGGTGACGTCGCCGGCGCGATCATGGCTGCGCGTGACGGCACTGGTGTCGACCTGTTGCTCGGCGTCGGCGGCACTCCGGAAGGCATCATCTCGGCGTGCGCGGTCAAGTGCCTCGGTGGTGTGATCCTCGGCAAGCTCTGGCCCAAGGACGACGCCGAACGCGCCAAGGCGATTGACGCCGGTCACGACCTCACGCGGGTGCTCGGCACCGACGACCTCGTCAGCAGCGACAACGTGTTCTTCGTCGCAACGGGCGTCACCGACGGCGAACTTCTCAATGGTGTGCGCTACCGCGCAGGCGGCGCGACCACGCACTCGCTGGTCATGCGGTCCAAGTCGGGCACGATCCGTCAGATCATCAGCGAGCACCGGCTGACCAAGCTGCGCGCCTACTCCACCATCGACTTCGAGAAGCACAGCTGACCGCGCCCTACACCGTGCGGGCGCGCAACCTCGCGCCGGACTCGGACAACAAGATCCACGACGACTCCGTCGCGCAGCAGTTCGGTTTCAGCGGCGCGCTCGTCCCGGGTGTCGACGTACTGGCTTATGCCACTCACCCTTTTGTTGCCGCGGGGGGTGCCGAGTTCCTCAGCGGTGGGCGGCTGGAGGGTCGGTTCCGCCGGCCCGTTTACGACGGCGACGTCGTGACGGTCTCACCCGGTTTCCACGAAGACGGCGCCACGGCGTTCACGGTCGCCGGTGACGATGGCGAGCCCCGCTGCGTCGGCCGCGCCTGGGTGGCGCACGGTGAGACATTCGATCTCCGCCGGTTTGTCGTCACCCCGTTGCCCACCACCCGGTTGCCGGCCGAACCGGGCGCGGTCCAGCTCGGTCCGTTCGGTTCCGTGGAACAAGCAGTCGACCTCGACCGGCACTCGGCGTACCGCGAAGGCATCGACGAAGACCTGCCGATCTATGAAAAGGTCGCGCACCCCGGCGCGTTGCTGCGGCTCGTGAACGAGCTCGTCGTTCACAACGTCGCGCTCGGCCCGTGGATCCACACTTCGAGCGACATCCGCTTCGTTGCCCTCGCACCACTGCCCGGCATGCTGCACGCCGACGGAATCGTGACCGACGTCTATGAGCGCAACGGGCATCACTACGTGCGCTACGACGCGCTGGTCAGCTGCGACGGCACACCAGTGGCCTTTGTCGACCACACGGCGATCTATCGGTTGCGCGAGGACTAGCGGGACTGCAGCGCGTCGAGGGCGACGGTCATGGCGATCGCCAGTCGACGGTCGAGCGTCGGCTCGCTGATCTCGACGCGGTAGACGTCACGGATCAGTGCAGTCTTGTCGACCGACATCACCGGCTTGTCGCCGTTGACGAAGTCGAAGTGGTACTTGAAGAAGAACGGCAGGTCCTCGAACAGGTCCCAGACGCGTCGGAGGATCGCGATGAGCTGGCTGCGCTCGCTGCCGACCGCCGCCAGGTCACCCTGCTCGAGGTGCCAGGTGGAGCGCAACAGTGACTTCTTGAAGTCCTTGCGGAACGTGCCGATGGGCGTGCCGTCCGATGCAGTCACGTCGTACGTCGCGCCGACGTCGAGAATCTGACGGGCCTTGAACTTGAACAGCGGCGTCGTCTTGGACTGGTCGGTGAAGAACGTGACCTCTTCGCGGAACGCGAGCCGCTTCTGCTCCACGAACGCGACCTGCTCGCCCTCCTCGCCGGTGGCGGTCGGCGCAGTCACCACGTAGCGGTTGACGAACGCGGTGATCTTCTGGCGCACGGTAAGGGTGGATTGCGACTGCAACGTGGAGAGATCCATGGTGCGAACCTATCCGTCTCAGCCGAGCGCGAGCGCGATGACGAGACCGACTCCGAGGACGGCGACAGCAGCCGCAAGAAGCTCCGGGCCATGACCGCTACCTAGGTCCGCACCGCTGCGAATCGCACGTGCGGTCGCAACGTAGCGGGCAGCCCCTGCCGCAGCCGCCGCGATGCCCATGGCAGCCAGACCGATGGCCAGCCCGCGGCGACCGGAGATGTCGGTGAACTCATAGACGCCGCCGCCCGCCGCGAGCAGGGCGAGCGCGGTCCGCACCCAGGCCAGCAGAGTCCGCTCGTTGGCGAGGAGGAATCGCGCGTCCACCATGCCGTCACCGTAGCGACGCCACATAGTCTTGGCTGGTGAGTGAGTTCGCGTTCACCGAGATGTTGCCGCTGGGCGAGGACTCGACGCCGTACCGGTTGTTGACCACCGACGGCGTCGAGGTCGTCCAAGCGGCGGGACACCGCTTCTTGCAGGTCGCGCCGGAGGCCCTGCGGCTGCTGACTGCCACTGCCATGCGCGACATCGCCCACTTGCTGCGACCCGGTCACCTGAAGCAGCTGACCGGCATCCTCGACGACCCCGGCGCCTCCCCCAATGACCGATTCGTCGCTCTTGACCTGCTGAAGAACGCCAACATCGCTGCCGGCGGCGTGCTTCCGATGTGCCAGGACACCGGCACGGCGATCGTGATGGGCAAGCGAGGTCGCCATGTCCTCACTGACGGACGCGACGAGGAGCACATCAGTCGAGGTGTGTACGACGCCTACACGACGCTGAACCTTCGCTATTCGCAGCTCGCGCCGCTCACGATGTGGGACGAGAAGAACACGGGCACCAACCTGCCGGCACAGATCGAGCTCTATGCGACCGACCCGCACGGCGAGCCGGCGGCGTACGAGTTCTTGTTCATGGCCAAGGGGGGCGGCTCCGCCAACAAGTCGTTCCTCTATCAGGAGACCAAAGCGGTCCTGAACGAGAAGCGGCTGCTGTCGTTCCTCGACGAGAAGATCAGGACATTGGGTACGGCGGCGTGCCCGCCCTATCACCTCGCAATTGTCATCGGCGGGACCAGCGCGGAGTTCGCGCTGAAGACCGCGAAGTATGCGAGCGCGCGCGACCTCGACGGGCTGCCCACGTCGGGTGATGTGATGGGTCATGGATTCCGCGACCTGGAGATGGAGAAGCGGGTCCTCGAGCTCACGCAGACGTTCGGCATCGGCGCGCAGTTCGGCGGCAAGTACTTCTGCCATGACGTGCGCGTGGTGCGGCTGCCGCGGCACGGCGCGTCCTGCCCGATTGCGATCGCGGTGTCGTGCAGTGCCGACCGGCAAGCGCTTGGGCGGATCACCGCCGACGGGGTGTTCCTCGAGGCGCTGGAGACCGACCCGGCGCACTACCTGCCGGACGTGCAGGACGAGCACCTGTCGGACGACGTGGTGCGCATCGATCTCAACCGGCCGATGGAGGAGATCCGCGCCGAGCTCACCAAGCACCCGGTCAAGACGCGGCTGTCACTGACCGGTCCGATGGTGGTCGCGCGCGACATCGCACACGCCAAGATCCAGGAGCGGCTGGACGCCGGCGAACCGATGCCGTCGTACCTGCGTGACCACGCCGTCTACTACGCGGGCCCGGCGAAGACGCCCGCCGGTTATGCGAGCGGATCCTTCGGCCCGACCACGGCCGGGCGCATGGATGCGTACGTCGACCAGTTTCAGGCAGCCGGCGGGTCGATGGTGATGGTGGCCAAGGGCAATCGTTCAGCTGCCGTCACCAAGGCATGTCAAAAGCACGGCGGCTTCTACTTGGGCTCGATCGGGGGACCTGCGGCGCGGCTGGCTCAGGACTGCATTCGCAAGGTCGACGTGCTCGAGTACGCCGAGCTCGGCATGGAGGCGGTGTGGAAGATCGAGGTCGAGGACTTTCCGGCGTTCATCGTCGTGGACGACAAGGGCAACGACTTCTTCGCCGAAACACTGCGTCCGGTGGCAACGACGATCCCGGTCGGTCCACCGGCGGAGTGACTGCTACTGGCCGACCCGGCCGTCGATGCACTCGCGGATGAGGTCGGCGTGGCCGCAGTGCCGGGCGTACTCCTCGATCATGTGCACGAGGACCTCACGTAGTTGGAGGGTGTTGCCGTCGCGCATGGTCCCGTTTGCATCCATGGTCATGCCGTCGATGACCGCATCCGCGAACGTGACCTCCTCACGCCAGGCACGCCAGGCTTCGTCGACGATCGCCGCATCGGCGCCGGCGCCGTCCCACTGCTCCTGTTCGGCCGGGTAGCGCTTGGGCGCATCCTCGCCGGCCATGACCTGTCGGAACCAGTAACGCTCGACGTCGGCGAGATGGCGAACCAGACCGAGCAGCGACATGGTCGACGGGGGCACCGACCGCTGCGCCAACTGCTCTGGGCTGAGGTCGGCGCACTTCAGCTCGAGGGTCAGTCGATAGGCCCGCAGATACTCGAGCAACGTCGACCGCTCGTCGGTGAGCGGCGTACCGCTGTCCCTCGGGTCTTTGTCCGGGTCGGCCCACATGTCGGGGTAGACGGAGCTGGCCGACCAACGATCCGGTACGACGCCTTCGGATGTGGCCACGCGACGATGATGCCCTGCCACTGTGTCAGCGACGCACCAG
>JAICMI010000101.1 GCA_025929315.1 Frankiaceae bacterium | reverse complement strand
GCTCGACCAGGTCGCACCACTCCACGTGGCACCACTCCAGGTCGCGCCACTCCAGGTCGCACCCGACCAGGTCGCACCACTCCACGTGGCACCACTCCAGGTCGCACCCGACCAGGTCGCACCGGACCACGTGGCACCGCTCCAGGTGGCACCACTCCAGGTCGCGCCGGACCAGGTGGCACCGTTGTAGACGCCGCCCGACCACGTCGCGCCCAGGGCCCTTGCGGCCGCCAGAGTGGCGCTGGTCCAGGTGTTGCCGAAGATGTCCTTCTCACCGGTGAGCGTCACGCCGCCAAGGCTGACGTGGCTGCTGCCGCGAGCTGCCTCCAGCGAGCCCAGACCGGTTGCCACCGGGTAGGACTGCGTCGCGTTGCTCACGGACTGTGTCAGCGCGCCCGGGATGTTGAGCTCGCCGTTGCCGACCTTGTTGGGGTTGTGCTCGTAGATACGAACAGCAGACCGGGTCAGAGCCGCCTTCACCTGGTCGGGCGAGTAGTCCGGGTGAGCGCTGAGGACGTCAGCCGCCGCACCGGAGGTGATCGCCGTCGCTTGCGAGGTGCCGCTGCCACGGAGGAAGCGACCGAACACCGCGTTCGGGTTCTGCGTCGCGAGCGTCGAGCCCGGGACGTTGAGAGCCATCACGTAGGAGCCAGGCGCAACCAGGTCCGGCTGACGCGAGCCGGTCCCGCGGTTGGACCACGAGGGGCTCACGTCATCGGCCGGGCTCACGGTGCCGACGGGGTCCGCCGCGCCGACCGCAATCACATACGGGTCAGTGGCGGGGTCAGCAACAGCGTTGCCGGTGTTCTCGTTGCCGGTTGCGGCCACGACGACGATGCCGTGACGCCAGGCGTTCTCAGCCGCAGCTGCCAACGGGTCGTTGACGTAGTACTGCGTGCTGTCCGTGCCGAGCGAGATGTTGAGGACGCGGATGTTCATGCCCGGGTCGTGCGCGTGCTCGGTGACCCAGTCGATGCCCGCGATGATCTGCGACACGTCGGTCGCTCCGTTGGAGGCACCCACCTTGACGCTGACGATGCGCGCGTTCGGCGCGATGCCCTGGTAGCCGCTGTCGTTGCCGGCGATGATGCTCGCCATCGCCGTGCCGTGGCCGTAGCCGTCCAGGTACTGCGTGTTGGGGTTCTGCGAGTCGAACGACAGATCCGGGCCGTAGACGAGCTTGTTGGCGGCGTCGAGACCCGGCACCGGCGTGACACCCGTGTCGAGGACGGCGACGTCCACGCCCTGTCCACTCGCTCCCGACTGCTGAGCAGTCTGGGCGCCCACGACCTGTGCGACCGACGCGAAGTCGGGCAGCGGGCCGCCGGCGGCGTCCGCGCGCGGGCCGATCGCAGCGCCGGCAATAGCCGCGACTGCGAGCGTCCCCACGATCAGCCGCCGGTGGGAGGCGTGCGTGGGACCGTCCCACGTCACTCCGCCCCCGACGGAGTTCCAAGTAATGCCCACGATTTTGTCCCCTCTAGGGCTGCCGATATGGCTGGTCCTCTTCTGAATCGGTCGAAGACGCCGGGAAGCACATGGCTAGAGGGGGTCATTTGCCCGTTACGCCGTTCGGCGCATCGCCTTCGCCCCGTTGCTCCGTTCGGCTGACAAACTGGGGTCGTGACGGAGGAACACGTCGTCGCGCCGTTCGATTTGTCCGAGATGGTCGGAGGTCGTCGGGGCGTCGTCGACATGAGCGTGCCGGGCGTGACGCTCGTGATCGTCGACACGTTCGCGGCACTGGCGTGGGCCATCGTCGGTGCCCTCGCCACGGCTGCCGTCGTCGCACTCGTTCGGTTGCTACGACACGAGCCACTGCGCCAGGCCGGCATGGGCCTGCTCGGCCTTGCCGGCGCCGCCGCCCTCGCCGCCATCACCGGTGATGCCAAGACTTACTTCCTGCCCGGCATCCTCCTCAACGCAGCCTGGGCAGCCGTGACCATCACGAGCATCGTCGTCGGCCGGCCCCTGCTCGGCTATGTCATCGCCGTTCTGGACCGCGGCTACGCGCACTGGCGTGAGGATGCAGACCTTCGTCGCGCCGCCACGATCGCCACCGCGATGTGGGCGACCGTCTTCGCCCTTCGCGCAAGCGTGCAGGGATATCTCTACGCGCACGGGCACGTGCACTGGCTGGCACCCGCGCGACTCGGCCTCGGACTCCCGCTGTGGTTCCTCGCGGTCGCCGGGACGCTGTTCGTCCTCGAGGGACGCCGCCGCGACGCGGACGCAGAGCCGGACGCCTGACCGTCAGCCGCCGTCGTCAGGGACGATGCGCGCACCGTGCACCGGGCCGCGAGCACGTCGTACCGTCCGGCAGACGTCCATGCCGCTGAGCGATGACGCGATGCGCACAGAGTCCTCCGCCGACCGGGCAAGAATCGCCACGGTCGGACCCGACCCGGAGACGATCGCGCCGGCCGCGCCAAGCTCCCGACCGGCGTCCAGCACCTGACGGAGCTGCGGCCGCAACCGCAGCGCCGCGGCTTGAAGGTCGTTGGCGAGGACCGTCCCGAGAGCAGGTACGTCGCCCGCGCGCAGCGCGGAAAGCACACCGTCGGGCTCGCCCGCGCGCGGCACGGGTCCGGCATCGCGCATCAGGTCCAGCTCGGCATAGACCTTCGGCGTCGACATTCCGATGTCCGCAACGGCAAGCACCCAGTGATAGTCGCCGGTGCCGAGGACCGGCGAGATCGCCTCGCCCCGTCCGGTGCCCAGCGCAGAACCCCCGTGCAGCAGGAACGCGACGTCACTTCCGATCCCCGCGGCCAGCCCTTCCAGCGTGATCCGGTCCAGCTCCCCGCCCCACATCGCGTCCGCGGCGATGATGGCCGCGGCGGCGTCTGCGCTCCCACCGGCGAGACCGCCGGCGACCGGGATGCCTTTGCGCACCGAGATGGCGACCTCGGGTTCGCGCCCCAACAGCGCCGCGACGGCACGCACCGCCCGCACGGCGAGGTTGTCGTCATCTATCGGCAGCTGGTCGGCGCCCTCGCCGGTGAGCGTCACGCTGATCCGCTCGGCAGGCTCCACCACGACCTCGTCGTAGAGCGAAATGGCATGGTAGACGGTCACGAGCTCGTGGAAGCCGTCCTTGCGCACCGGTCCGACCGACAGGTGCAGGTTGACCTTTGCGGGCACCCGCACCGTGACCCGGGTGCCGCTCACGACGCCGATCGTAGGGCCCGGCCCGCTACGGCCAGACGTTCGAACTCCGCCACGCCCAATGACTCCCCCCGAGCGGCAGGATCGATCCCCGCCTCACGGAGGGCACTTTCCGCTGCGGCAGCGGACCCCGCCCAGCCCGACAAAGCTCCGCGCAGCGACTTACGGCGTTGCGCGAAGGCCGCGTCGACGACGGCGTAAAGCTCCCGCCGGCCGACCGTCCGCGTCTCGTCGGGCCGGCGCACCAGCCGGACCAACGCCGAGTCGACGTTGGGCACCGGCCAGAACACCGCACGTGGGATGGCGCCGGCGCGTGCCGCCGTCGACCACCACGCCACCTTCACTGATGGCACGCCATAAGTGCGCGAGCCGGGCGGAGCGACGATGCGGTCCGCAACCTCGGCCTGCACCATCACGAGCGCGGTCGCAATGCTCGGCCAAGTCTCGAGCGCGTGCAGCAACACCGGTACGGCGACGTTGTAGGGCAGGTTGGCGACCAGCGCCGTCGGCGCCGGTCCGGGCAGCGACGTCACGGTCAACGCGTCCGCCGCGACGGTGTCCAGGCGAGCGTCGGGCAGTCGCACCGCAACCGTCGTCGGCAGTGCGCTCGCCAGGAGGGGGTCGACTTCGACGGCGATGACGTGCGCGCCGGCCGCGAGCAGGCCGAGCGTCAGCGACCCGAGGCCCGGCCCGACCTCGACGACGACGTCGTCGGTGCCGACGGCTGCCGTACGCACGATCCGGCGCACCGTGTTGGCATCGATCACGAAGTTCTGGCCGAGCCGTTTCGTCGGCCGGATCCCGAGCTCCGCCGCCAGGCGCCGCACGTCGGCCGGACCGAGCAGAACGCCGTCGGCCCTCTCGCCTGTCACAGCGTCAGGTGTACAGGTAGTGGCCGCAAACGGGCCAGACACTGTCGCCGCTGCGGCGGTAGAGCAGCTGCGCGCGGTAGGTCTGCTCCGACGACGAGGCGTCGATCGGGTCGCCCTGCCCGCCCACACTGGCCCACGCGCCGTAGGTGAACTGGTAGAGCCCGCGATATTGGCCGTTGCCGGACACCGACTGCGGGTTGCCGCCCGACTCACACTGCGCGAGCGCCGACCAGTTGAGACCGTCGTGGGACGGCGCATATTGCGGACGTGGCGTCGTACCGACCTGCACGATCTGGCTGACCGGATGCGTCCGCAGCCGGCTGTGCACCAGTCGCTGTCGGAGGAGCTTCTTGTTCTTCCACGTGAGCCGGTAGGTGTTGACGCGCACTCCGGGTTCACCGTGCCGGCTGACCTTGCTCTCGCCGACATAAAGAGAAGAGGTGCGCACGTGACGTGTACGGAAAGGAATGGCGATGCTGCGTGTGACCACCCGCTGGTGAATGCGGTCGACGGTGACAACCAGACCGTTCGCCGGATACTTCGTCAGCGGCGCGCTGACCTTGTCGAGCCGGTGCAGGCGGACATGCAGCTGATGCAGCAACGTGGCCACCGTCGGTGCGGTGGTGTTGGACACCAGCCGATGCCCGTCGACGAGCACGGTCACGTGTTGCGGCTCGCGAACATCGAACGACAAGCCGGTGCGCGGAATCGTCATGCCGCGCGACACCGACAACCAGGTGCCTCTGTCTGTCAGTCCGAGCTGGTCCAGCGCACCGGTGACGCTGAGTGCGGTGACCCAGACTTCGCGCTGCCGACCGTCCAGCACGAGACGGAGCAACCGGCCGTGGCGCACCACCACGGTCGAACCGTCGTGGACCGGCGCGGTCGGATCGGGTGCGACGGCGTCGTGAGCACCCACTACGAGGTTTGCCTTGCGCAGGACCCCGGCCACGTTCGACGCGAACGTGCGGACGGTGACCTGATGACCGTCGACGTCCAACCGGATCGTCTTGTCCATCGTCGCGAAGGCGGTCGCAGCGAACCCCAGAGTGGCGAGGACCGCGGCGACGAGGAGCACAGCCACGGGCGATCGACGCACGGGTCGCGACCCTAGCGGCCGGAAAGCGCCTGCGACCACCGAGGTGGGGCCAGTGTGACTGGTGGTGCTACCACCCGAATATTCGAGCCGCGGTTGCGCTCACACCGGCCGCTACCTCCTCGGGACTCCGGCCGGTCGTCTCAGCCAGCGCGCGCACAGTGATGGGGACCAGGTAGGGAGAGTTCGGCCGCCCCCGGTAGGGCATCGGCGTGAGGAACGGCGCATCTGTCTCCACCAGCATCTGGTCAAGCGGGGTGACCGCGGCAGCGTCCCGCAGGTCTTGCGCGTTCTTGAACGTGACGTTGCCGGCGAAGGACAGCACGAAGCCGCGCTCCACGCACCGACGTGCAAAGTCAGCGTCTCCACTGAAGCAGTGGAAGACCACCCGCTCCGGTGCGCCCTCGTCCTCCAGCACCCGCAGCACGTCGTCGTGGGCGTCGCGATCGTGGATGACGAGCGCCTTGCCCGACTCCTTGGCGATCGCGATGTGGCGACGGAACGACTCCTCCTGCTGCACCCATCCGTCACTGGTCGTGCGGTAGTGGTCCAGACCTGTCTCACCGACTCCGACGACCTTGGGTTCGCGGGCAAGAGTCGCGATCGTCGACCACGCCTCGTTGTCGGCGGCGTGCGCCTCGTTGGGATGGATCGCCACGGTCGCGAACACATCCTCGTGTGCTCGCGCCGCCTCGACCTGCCAACGCGACGACGGCACGTCGATGCCGATCGTCACCAGCCGGGCAATGCCGACGGCTTGCGCAGCCGCGACCGCCTCGTCGATCGGTGTCTCCATCAAGTCGAGGTGGCAATGGGCGTCAACGGCGGGAACAGATAGTGGTTCCGGCGCCGGTGGCGGATCACCTTGCCGGTCTGGATCTCTGCGCATCGTCAGTTGTCGTCGTTCATGCGGGCGAGCTCCTCGTCAACGACCGACGCGTCCAGCTTCGCGAACAACGGTGTCGGCGGTGACACGGCAACGCCGGGTTCGATAGCGGTACGCGCCCACGTCGCGTCGACGTCGTAGTCGCCGGTCAGCACCGGGTAGGACGGACCGCCGTCCAGGTCGTCGACCTCGACGAGAGACGGCGAAGGAGCGAGCACACCGCCACGACCGAGCAGCTCGTGCACCTGCTGCGACGAGTGCGGCAGGAACGGCGACAACATGGTGTTGCAGTCACTCACAGCCTGCAGGGCCACGTGGAGGATCGTTCGCATCCGATCCGGGTCCGCCTCACGCAGCTTCCATGGCGCCTGGTCGGAGAGGTATCGGTTGGCCTCGGTAACTGCGCGCATCGCCTCGGTCAGTCCGGCCTTCATCCGCGACCGCTCGAGATTGTTGCCGACCGCGGCGAAGGCGGCTTCGGTCGCCGTCAGCAGCGCGCGGTCGACGTCGGTGAGGTCACCGGCGGGCGGGATCTCACCGATGTTCTTGGCCGTGAAGGACAGCGACCGGTTGACGAGGTTGCCCCACGCCGCCACGAGCTCGTCGTTGTTGCGCCGGACGAACTCGGTCCAGGTGAAGTCGGTGTCGCTGGTCTCCGGCCCGGCCGCCGACAGGTAGAAGCGCAAGGAGTCGGCGGAGTAACGCTCCAGGAAGTCGCGCACGTGGATGACGACTTGGCGACTGGAGGAGAACTTGCGGCCTTCCATCGTCAGGTACTCGCTCGAGACGACCTCTGTCGGCAGAGCCAAGCGACCGAAGTCGCCGGGTGTTCCCCCTTGGTTGCCCTCGCCGTTGTAGCCGAGCAGGATCGACGGCCAGATCACCGAGTGGAACGTGACGTTGTCCTTGCCCATGAAGTAGTAGGACTCGGCGTCCGGCTCGGTCCACCACGCGCGCCATGCGTCGGCATCATCGGTACGACGCGCCCACTCGATGCTCGCGGAAAGGTAGCCGATGACCGCGTCGAACCACACGTAGAGCTTCTTGTCGTTGCGATCCGCCCAGCCCGGCAGCGGGATCGGCACTCCCCAGTCGAGGTCGCGACTGATGGCGCGCGGCTTGAGGTCGCCGACGAGGTTGAGCGAGAACTTCAGGACATTCGGTCGCCAGTCGGTGCGCGACTGAAGCCACGAGCCGAGTGCATCTGCGAACGCCGGCAGGTCAAGGAAGAGATGCGGCGTCTCGATGAACTCGGGCTTCTCGCCGTTGATTCGGCTTCGCGGGTTGATGAGCTGGTCGGGGTCGAGCTGGTTGCCGCAGTTGTCGCACTGGTCGCCGCGCGCGCCGTCGTAGCCGCAGATCGGGCAGGTGCCTTCGATGTAGCGGTCGGGCAGTGTCCGGCCCGTGGACGGCGAGATTGCGGAGAGCGTCGGACGTTCCGCGATGTAGCCGTTGTCGTAGATGCGCTTGAACAGCTCTTGCGTGACCGCGTAGTGGTTGCGCGTCGTCGTACGTGTGAACAGGTCGTAGGCCAGACCGAGCCGGTGCAAGTCCTCGGCGATGACGCGGTTGTAACGGTCGGCCAGCTCGCGCGGCGAGACGCCTTCCTTGTCGGCCTGCACGAGGATCGGCGTCCCGTGCTCGTCGGTGCCGCTGACCATCAGGATCTTGTTGCCCGCCAGTCGCTGATACCGGCTGAACACGTCGGACGGCACACCGAAGCCGGCGACATGTCCGAGATGACGCGGCCCACTGGCATATGGCCATGCGACCGCGGTCAGGATGTGCCGGCTCATGCTTAGACCCTATTCGCGGCTGCGTAGACGACGCGTCTGGATATTCCGTGCTCTGCCGCGACCGCATCCACGGCGTCACGTTTGCTCTGCCCGCTCCCGACCAGGGCATCGACCTGCGCGGCGAGCGCTGCTGATGTCGGTACGACGTCTTCGTGCTGGGACGCACCTGCGACGACGATCGTCAGCTCGCCTTTGAGCCCTTCCGCCGCCCAGTCCGCGAGGTCGCCGAGGCTTTCGCGTCGCACCTCCTCGTACGTCTTCGTGAGCTCGCGGCAGGCGACGGCGGGTCGGTCTGCCCCGAGCGCGTCAGCGAGATCGCGGAGCATGGCGGCGGCACGGTGCGGCGCTTCGAAGAAGACCAGCGTCCGCGGCTCGTGGGCGAGCTCTGCCAGCCGGCGGCGACGATCGCCGGCCTTGCGAGGCAGGAAACCCTCGAAGCACCAGCGATCGGCGGGCAGGCCGGCGACGGCCAAGGCGGCGAGCGCGGCGGACGGGCCCGGCAGCACCGACACCGGGAGAGCTTCGGCGGCTGCGGCCGCGACCAGGCGGTGGCCCGGGTCGGACACCAGCGGCGTGCCCGCGTCGGTGACCAGGAGCACCGTCCGGCCGGCGCGCAGGTCGTCGAGCAAGGTCTCGGTCCGCTCACGTTCGATCGCGTCGTAATAGGAGACGACTCGACCACCGATGGTGACACCGAGCGCGACCGCCAGCCGACGTAGCCGGCGCGTGTCCTCAGCGGCGACCACGTCGGCTCCGGCAAGTGCGGCTCGCAGGCGCGGCGATGCGTCGTCGGCGTTGCCGATGGGCGTGGCGGCGACGATCAGGGGCACTCAGTCATCTTCCCTACGATGGCCAGCATGTCCGGGACCGCGGTCGAGCGTGTCCGGTCGGCCCCGGCGGAGACACTGCAGCGGATCCGCGACCGACTGGTCCGCCCACTACCGGCAGACGGCTGGTGGGGTTGGCTGATCCCGCTGGCGATCACGGCGGTCGCACTGTTCATGCGTCTGTGGCGCATCACCCGACCGCAGTCCAAGGTCTTCGACGAGACTTACTACGCGCACGACGCGTGGGACCTGTTGCATCACGGCGTCGAGCTCGACGCCAACAGCCACGACCACGCTCCTGGTTTCGTTGCACATCCACCGCTCGGCAAGTGGGCGATCGCGCTCGGCGAGTGGATCTGGGGCAACAACCCGCTTGGGTGGCGGTTCTCGGCCGCGATCTTCGGCAGCCTCGCGATCCTCATGATCGCCAGGATCGGGCGGAGGCTGTTCCGGTCGACCCTGCTCGGATGTATCGCCGGGCTGCTCCTCGCTTTCGACGGTCTGGAGTTTGTGCAGAGCCGCACGTCGATGCTCGACATCTTCCTGATGTTCTGGGTGCTCGCCGCGTTCGGCTGTTTGGTGCTGGATCGCGACCAGGGCAGGAAGCGACTCGCCGACGCCCTGGAGGCTCCGCTCGACTTTGCCTCGCGCGGGCCATGGCTGGGTTTTCGGCCGTGGCGATGGGCATGCGGCTTCTGCCTCGGCGCTGCTTTCGCCACCAAGTGGGACGGCATCTTCTGGGTGCCGGCGTTCTTCGTCCTGGCGTTGTTCTGGGATGCGGGCGCCCGGCGGGTTGCCGGTGCCAAGCAGCCGCTGGTGTCGGCCTTGCTGTACGACGGGTTGTTCGCACTCGTGCCGTTCGTCGTACTTGTTGCCGCCGTCTACGTCGCCTCCTGGACCGGTTGGTTCGTCTCCGACGGCGCGCACGCGTGGAACCACGATCGCTATGTGCATTCCGGTCAGTCGTGGTTCGCGCACGACCGGGCGGTGCTCGGCGGCTGGTGGCGCTACCACTGGGAGATGTGGAACTTCCACCGACATCTCGACGCCGCGCATCCTTACTTGTCGAGGCCTTACGGGTGGCTGCTTCTTGCGCGGCCGGTGTCCTACTACTACTCGACGTCAGGTGACTGCGGGTCGGTCAGCTGTGCCCAGGAAGTCGTGGCGCTCGGCACACCTGCGCTGTGGTGGGCCGTCATCCCCGCACTCGTCGCGTGCATCTGGCGAGCAATCGGCCGGCTCGACTGGCGCGCCGCGGCTGTCGTGGTGTCGTTCCTCGCAGGCTTCCTGCCGTGGTTCTGGGCCGACCACGAGCACCGGACGATGTTCCTCTTCTACATGCTTCCGGCGCTGCCGTTCATGGTGCTCGCGGTGACCTTGACGTTGGGCCTCGTGCTCGGACGCGTCTATGCCTCGGCTCTCCGGCGCACCGTCGGAAGCGTCGCCGTGGGCGCTTACCTGCTGGCGGTCATCGCGACGTTCGGCTATCTGTATCCCGTGCTCGCGGGTCAGGTGCTCACCTACGACCAGTGGCATCAGCGCATGTGGTTCCACAACTGCGATACGTCGAAGAACCGCGACCAGCACCACGAAGACGCGCCCTGCTGGATCTGAACTTTCCGCAAGGATTTGTTGTGGATAAAGGGAAATTGGTTGTGCGCATCGCTTGACGGCGGATGTCGGGGTTGCGTATATTCGCACGTATGTTCGAGAGCGAGCTGGAGGGGCGACTGGCAGCGGTGCTGCACGCGGTCGAGCTCGACGCTGCCCGCTTCCACGCCCCGTCGGTGGAGGAG
>JAICMI010000057.1 GCA_025929315.1 Frankiaceae bacterium | reverse complement strand
GGGCGCCTGACATCGAGACGTTGCGGTAGGCCTCGGCCAGTGCAAGCTGCGCGCCGGCGTAGGGGTCGAGTCGGGCGAACCTGCCGTTGCCGTCGAGCGCGAGCGCGACACCAGCCGGCTGGTCGTCGCCGAGCCGAAGGACGCCGGCGTCGTGGGGCATGGCAAGCACGGTGCCCCCGAGCACGTACCGGTCGTACTGCTCGGTGACCCAGCGACGGCTGCACAAGTTGGGAGCGGCAGCGAGCCGCAGCACTGTGTCGCGCAGCTCCTGTCCGGAGCTCGGTCGACTGAGTGACGCGCTCGTCGCTGCCTGCAAAGAGTCTTGGTCGGACGGGCGCTCGAACGGTCGCTCATAGACCGGGCCCTCATCAGCAAGCGATGCCGGCGGCACGTCGACGACAACCTCGCCGTGCCACGTCACGACCAGTCGGCCCGCGCGCGGATCGTCGTCGCCGATGACCTCGCCGATGACGGTCGAGATGACGCCCCATCGTTGACAGACGGCGAGCACCTCCTCGACGTCGGCCGGCGCGACGATGGCGAGCATCCGTTCCTGCGACTCGCTCGTGATGACCTCGAGCGGTGACATCGACGGCTCGCGCAGAGGGACACGGTCGAGCTCGACACGCATCCCACTCCCACCGTGCGAGGCGGTCTCACTCGTTGCGCACGAAAGGCCGGCGCCGCCGAGGTCCTGGATGCCGGTGACCAGATTGCGGTCGAACAGCTCGAGGCAGCACTCGATGAGCACCTTCTCGGTGAACGGGTCGCCGACCTGGACACTCGGCCGCTTGGCGGCACTTGTCTCGTCGAACGTCGCGCTGGCGAGGACGGAGACGCCACCGATGCCATCGCGACCGGTCTTGGCGCCGAACAGCACCACTTTGTTGCCGGCGCCTTCGGCGCGCGCCAGCTGGATGCGCTCGACCGGCATCACCCCGATGCACAGGGCGTTGACGAGCGGATTTCCGTTGTACGACGGGTCGAACCCGACCTCGCCGCCGATGTTGGGCAGGCCGAGACAGTTGCCGTAACCACCGACGCCGGCGACAATTCCGCCGACCAAACGCCGGGTGTCGGACAGCGTCGGGTCGCCGAACCGGAGCGAGTCCATCACCGCGATCGGACGGGCGCCCATGGTCAGGATGTCGCGAACAATGCCCCCGACGCCGGTCGCAGCACCTTGGTAGGGCTCGACGTACGACGGGTGGTTGTGGCTTTCGACCTTGAACGTGACGGCGAGTCCGCCGCCGACGTCGACGACGCCCGCATTCTCGCCCATGCCGACGAGCAACGCCCCGGTTCCCGACGACGGCGTCTGCGGCGCCTTCTCTCCGAACTGTCGAAGGTGAACCTTCGACGACTTGTAGGAGCAGTGCTCGCTCCACATGACCGAGTACATCGCGAGCTCGGTGTCAGTGGGGCGACGCCCGAGGATCGACTTGATGCGCGCGTACTCGTCGTCTTTCAGGCCCAGCTCGACATAAGGCTGCTGAAGCTCCGGGTGCTGTGTGGCGTTGTCGACGGTCTCGTACGAAGTCACGCAGCAACCAATGACTTGAAAACGGAGACGAACATCGCGAGTCCGTCGGTGCCAGGCCCGGTGAGGTCCTCGACAGCGTGCTCAGGGTGCGGCATGAGTCCGACCACGTTGCCTGCTTCGTTGCGGATGCCGGCGATGTCGCGAAGGCTGCCGTTGGGGTTGCCGCCGAGGTAGCGGAACACGACTTGACCTTCGCCTTCGAGCCGGTCGAGCGTCGGTTCATCCGCGACGTAACGGCCTTCACCGTTCTTCAGGGGAATGACGATGTCGGCGCCGGCGGCGTACTCGCTCGTCCAGGCCGTGGCCGTGTTCTCGACGCGAAGCCGTTGGTCACGACAGGTGAAGTGCAGGCCGGCATTGCGGATCAGCGCGCCCGGCAACAGATGCGACTCGCAGAGCACCTGGAAGCCGTTGCAGATGCCGAGCACTGGCATGCCCGCGCCGGCGCGGTCGATGATCTCCGTCATGATCGGCGCGAACCGGGCGATCGCTCCGCAGCGCAGGTAGTCGCCGTAGGAGAAGCCGCCGGGCAGTACGACGGCGTCGCAGCTCTGCAGGTCGAGGTCACCGTGCCAGAGCGGGACCGGCTCCCCGCCGGCGATCTTGACCGCGCGCAGAGCGTCACGGTCGTCGAGGGATCCGGGAAAGGTCACCACACCGATGCGGGCGCTCATCGCGCGCTCAGCCTACCGGCGGAAGACAGAGCTGCGGCGGCGCCTCGCGGCGCAGCCCTTGGCTAAGCACGACTTGCCACGTGACGCTGTTCACGTCCTGCGCACGAGTAGCTAAGCTAGGGGGTCCGCTCAACGCGAAAGGGGCCGCGGCTTTCGCCGCGGCCCCTTCGCTGCGCGTCTCGCAGTTGCTACTGACCGAGGTAGGTGATCGTGTAGCTCAGCGAACCGCTGTTGTCGCCGTACCACCCGGAGTTCGGGACGGTGTTGCCGCCCGTCGAGTCACCGTCGAAGACATTCAGAGTCACCGAGGTCGGCAGCGACTGGGTCAGGCTGTACTGATGCGTCGAGCTGAAGAGGCCCCAATCGACGAAGCCACCGTTGACCATGAGGTCGCCGAAGCCCTCGCCAAGCTGATACGCGTCGTGGTCGTAACCGTTCTCGACGTCGTTCCAGAGTCCGTCGTGACTCGTCCATTCCGCGTCTTCGGAGCCATTACCACCGTTAACCCATGTTCCGTTCACATCGATCCGGTACTTGCCGGCAACCGGCAGTGCAGCCGTCGCGGCCAGGCCACCGGTCACGATCTTCGGATCAACACTTCCAGTGGCAATCTGCTGGTCCGATACGAGATACGCGCAGACGTTGTAGGTCGCGCTTCCAAACCACGGAGTGATCGTTGACTCCGATGTCGAGAACGTCTGCCCGGCGCTCAGGAGACCTGCTGGATCGCACGCCGGATTCGGTGTCCCAACGAGCGGCCTGAACTGAACTACGACCTGATACCCGGGCGCCCACGGGTTGTCGCAGGCCCGATTGGTCTCGTTGACGATGCCGCTCGCGGACCGCACGAATTGTGCGGAGCAGCCACCATTGTCGAACGCGGCGGTGCCGGCCGGCACGGCCGAAGACTTGGTGCTACCGGCCTCGGCGACGCCCATTGATGCGAGGGCGGACGCGGCGCCGGCGACAACCGCCAGGCCGACTTTGCTTGCTTTGCGCATGTGCTTCTCCCCAGATGGGATGAGGCGCCGGTTTCGCCGTTGTGCTCCCCGACCGGTCCCCCCATGGCGACCAACTCCGGCCGGATCAACGCTCGCCGCGACCTCATGTTGAGGGCGCGCATTCACTCTTTCGGCCCAACGAGGCCGACGTGCGGCGATTCATCACTTTTGATGAAGAACGGGCTCGGACGAGTCAGCAACGACCTGTTGCCGTAGTAGGCGTATCGGACTACGGGGTAGCCCGATGTAGTCCCTGCGCGGCGATCCAGGGACGCCAGCGACAGGAAGTGCGGCCATCCACCGCGAATCGCTTAGCCATGCGTCGTGCCGCTCGCCTTGGAATCGTCGCCGTTCTCGCTGCTCCCGTCGCTGCGCATGCCACGGACCACCGGCCGGCCCGTCCCGCGGTCTTCCAGGTAGGGACCGCGGTCGAGGACATCACTCCCGCACCGGACCATCCGCAATACCTCGGCGGCTTCGGGCAGATGGACAAGCCGACGAGCAACGTGCACGACCCGCTCCAAGTGCGGGCCTTCGCCGTCAGCAACGGCAAGTCGCTTGTCGAGTTCGCGATCGTCGACACGCAGGGCTGGTTCGCCGGCTACCAGGAAGGCCCTTACGGCGTCAGCGACGCCCGGCAGAAAGCCGCGTCATACCTCGCCGGCCACGGGTTCCCCGG
Organism: Frankiaceae bacterium; assembly: GCA_025929315.1. GTDB lineage: Bacteria > Actinomycetota > Actinomycetes > JAFAQI01 > JAFAQI01 > DATBDO01. The sequence goes on along the minus strand of JAICMI010000057.1, from coordinate 12,843 downwards.
CACGACAGAAGCCAACTTCATCGTCTCGAGCACTCACTCACACGCCGCTCCGACCCTCATGGGCATCTGGGGTCCCGTCGACGTCTCCTACCTGAAGCACGTGCACGACCAGACGGTGACGGCACTCGAAGAAGCCGCGAGACACCTGCGCGCCGCAGAGCTCTGGACTGCCAGCGCTGACAGCAGCGCGATCGACGGCACCAACGTCTCGCAGACCGACATCTACGACGGGTACGACGTCGACCCGGACACCCCCGTGTTGTGGGCCCGCGACCCTCACACACACAAGACCATCGGCGTCTACGTCAACGTGCCCGTGCACGCGGACGTCGCCTGCGGATCATGCGACAACACGATGAGCGCCGACCACATCGGCGTCGAGCGCGACGAGCTCGGGCGACGCCTCGGCGGCACCGCGGTCGTCGCGATGGGCACGCTCGGCCGGCAGGAAAGCATCGTGCAGGTGGGACGGTTCCCTTACAGCCACGACGTGGGCATGACCATCACTGACGAGGTGGTGCGCGCGTTGCACGACGCGCGACCCATCACCACCGACACGTTGCGCAGCGCCGAGCAGTACGTGCTCGCGCCAGTGACGAACCCTGCGCTCGGCGGACTCGTCTACGCGAACAACGCCGGTTTCCGGTGTGTGCCGCAGGTCGCGTGCACGATCGACCGGTCGATAACACCGCCGTACGCCGTCGGCGGCGCGCTCGGCAGCTGGGTGACAGGATTCCGGATCGGCGACATCGCCTACGTGAGCGAGCCCGGCGAAGCGTTTCCAGAAGTCAGTCGCGCCATTCGACAGGCGATTCAGGGCGCGGCCGCCGTCCACGTCGTCGGCATGGCGCAGGACCAGCTCGGCTACTACTGGCCGCCCGAGGAAGCGCCGGCAACCACGGTCACTAATGACAGTGACCACTTGCAATACAACTCGAGCGCCGCGTTGGCCGACCTCAGCGTCCAGCGGACAGTCACTGTCGCGCAGTCACTGGGCTTCGACGCGAACTACGTGCATCCCACGCCGATGCAACGCGATCCCGACGCGCGCAACAAGCCGGGGGTGCAGTTCTTCGCAGTCGCGCCGGGCTTGAGCGGACTCACACTCACCGTGGACTCCGCTTGCAACCCGCCGGTCAACGGCTCAGCACTGGACACCCACGGCATGCAAGGCGCGATCCGCTTCTCCTGGGGCGACGGCGCCACGTCGTACGGCGGCTCGACGACCGGCGAAGGACGCGGACAGGCGACACACACATATGCCGGACCGGGGACCTACACGATCACCGGCACCGTGACTGACTCCGCAGGCGACAGTCGGAGCTACTCGCAGAAAGTCACCGTCGGCAGCCAGACCTAGCCGTCGAGAATGTCACCGCGCTCGCGCAGCGCCGGCTGCGCGTCCTGCAGCTCCTGCGCGACGGTGGCCACGCTACGGTCCGCGAGCCGCTGCAACGGAGAACCCTCTGTGAACGCCAAGTCCTTCTCCAGATGAACGATCATCCCGGACTCACGTCGCGAGCGGAAGTGCACGCGATCGACCAGCGCGCGGATGAGCTGGATGCCTCGGCCCTCTTCCGCCGAGGGATCGGCGTCGGCAAGACCCAGACGGTCGGCGTCGAACCCGCGGCCGGTGTCGACGACCTCTATGACGCACATGTTGTCGTCCAGACCCGCAACGACCTTGTACTCGTCGCCCTCCGCGGCATGATCGAGCACATTGGTGCATGCCTCAGTGAGGGCAATCTCGATGTCCGTCAGGCAGTCCTCGGACACGCCCAGCGTGTTCATCGAGCTGTTGAGCACGCGGCGAACGACGGGCACGCTCAATGCATCCCGCGGCAGCTGCAGGGTGAATTTGATCTCCATGAAGTGGGTGCCCTCCCTTGCCAAGAGGGTGCCCGCCGAACAGCGAGGTTTAACCCGCCTCAACCCGCACGGTGAAGTCCTCGATGACAGGGTTCGCCAACAAAGTCGCGGCTACTTTGTCCGCCACTGCAGCGGCGTCCCCCGCCGAGATGTCCAGCTCGAAATGCTTGCCCTGCCGGACCGAGGTCACCTCGTCGAAACCCAGACTCGGCAGCGCGCGTTGGATGGCCTGTCCCTGAGGGTCGAGGATCTCTGGCTTGAGCATCACGTCGACGACGACCTTGGCCATGTGCCAAACCTATCGGGCGGAGACGAACTGCTGACCCGTCAACCTTTCGAACGCCTCGACATATTTGGCTCGCGTCCGGTCGACGACGTCGTCCGGCAACGACGGTGGCGGCGAGGTCCGGTCCCATCCGGAGTCGTGCAACAACCAGTCACGGACATATTGCTTGTCGTACGACGGCTGCGCCCGGCCCGGATGCCACTCGGACGCCGGCCAGAACCGCGACGAATCCGGGGTCAGCACCTCGTCGCCCAGGGTGAGAAGTCCGGCGGGGTCGTGACCCACCTCGACCTTCGTGTCGGCGAGGATGATGCCCGCCTTCTCCGCCAGCTGCGCACCACGTCGATAGACGGTCAGGGTCAGGTCCCGCAGACGCCCGGCCAACTCGGCGCCGACGACCGCCGTGACGTCGTCGTAACTCATCGACTCGTCGTGCTGGCCGACCGGAGCCTTGGTCGTCGGCGTGAAGATCGCGTCCGGCAACCGGCTGCCGTCTTCCAACCCCGTCGGCAATGCGACACCGCACACCGCACCGGTTTCGGCGTATTCCTTGAAGCCGCCGCCGGTCAGGTAGCCGCGCGCGACACATTCGACCGCCACCATGTCGAGGCGCCGGCACAACATCGATCGGCCACGCAACGCGTCGGCGAACGGCGCCAGCTCCTCCGGATAGCGCGCAACGTCCGCAGTGATCACATGGTTCGGTACGACGTCGGCCAGCTGGTCGAACCACCACAGTGACAGCTGAGTGAGGATGGTGCCCTTGTCAGGAATCTCGTTGGGCAGGATGTAGTCGAACGCCGAGATGCGATCGGTCGCCACGAGCAACAGGTCAGCGCCGATGGCATAGAGGTCGCGCACCTTGCCCGAATGGACGCGCCGATCCTCGAGAGCGCTCAGCGGTCCGTCGCTGGTCATGACAACGCGGCCAGCCGGTCAAACACACCGGACAACCGAGCGAGGTAACGCTCGGGCCGGCACACGTCGTCCAGGCGCGCCTCGTCCAGGGTCTGTCCGCCATCGGCTGCGTGCTTGCGCAACGTCTCGCGGAACGGCACACCCGAACGCCACGTCTCCATCGCTGCCGCCTGGGTGAGCGCGTAAGCATCTTCGCGCGACAGTCCACTCTCGACGAGCTCGAGCAACACCGCGCTCGAGTAGATGAGACCACCGGTCGCGTCGAGGTTGGCGCGCATGCGCTCGCTGTTGACGACGAGACCGTTGACGAGGCGTGTCGTCAGGTGCAGCAGGTAGTCGGTGCCGATGGCCGCATCAGGCAGCGCAATCCGCTCAACTGACGAGTGCGAGATGTCGCGCTCGTGCCACAGCGGAATGCCTTCCATGACCGGCACTACCTGGGCACGCACGACGCGAGAGATTCCGCAGATGCGCTCGCAGAGAATCGGGTTGCGCTTGTGCGGCATCGCGCTCGAGCCCTTCTGGCCCGACCCGAACGGCTCCTCCAACTCTCGCACCTCGGTCCGCTGGCTGTGTCGCACTTCCAGTGCGATGGCCTCGCAAACTGTCGCCAGCACTGCGAGTGCGGACACCCATTCGCTGACACTGTCGCGCAGCACCACCTGGGTGGCGACATCGGCGGGCCGCAGCTCGAGGGCTCGAGCGACTTGCTGCTCGATGCCTGGATCGATGTTGCTGTAAGTGCCAACGGCTCCTGAGATCTTGGCGACAGCGACCGCGTCGCGCGCCCGAACCAGCCGATCTCGAGACCGCGCCATGGCGAACGCAAAGTCGGCAACCCGGTGTCCCCACACCTCAGGCTCTGCGTGCACGCCATGAGTGCGGCCGACCCGCAACGTTTCCCGGTGCGCGAGAGCATGGTCGCGCAACGCGGTCACCAACGCAGTCGCTCGGGCGATGAGCAGGTCGGATGCCTCGACGAGCTGCAACGCCAAAGCGGTGTCGAGCAGGTCCGACGACGTCATGCCGTAGTGCACCCACGCCGCCGCGTCGCGAGGCGTGGTGTTGTCGGCCCACGCCGTCAGGAATGCGATGACGTCGTGCTGCGTCACTGCCTCGACGGCGGCAACTGCCTCTGGTGAGGGCGGTGGTGCCGCGCGCACCGGTTCGACCGCGTCGGTCGGCACCGTGCCGGCAGCGGCATGCGCCTCGAGCACGATCGTCTCGACGCGACACCACAGCTCGTATTTGTGGGCCTCGCTCCAGACCCGACCCATCTCGGGAAGGGTGTAGCGCTCGATCACAGAGAAGTCACCGCCGCTTGCTCGAATGTTTCCTTGAACTGCACCAGCTGAGTACGAAGTGAGGGATCGCGAACCGCCAGGATCTGTACGGCGAGAACGGCGGCGTTGGTCGAGTGGTCGAGTCCGACGACCGCGACGGGCACTCCCGCAGACATCGACGTCATCGCGAGCAACGCATCGAGACCGCTGACGCCACCGCCTTTCAGCGGCACGCCGATCACCGGCAACGTGACGTGCGAAGCGATGATGCCGGCCAGGCTCGCGTTGACACCACCGCCGGCGACGACGACCTCGACACCGCGCGGCTCCAGCTCGGCGCACCAGTCGAGCAGCGCACGCGGCGACCGGTGCGGGCTGATAACGGTCTCGTCGTAGGTGACCCCGAAGCGCGCAAGCATGGCCCCGACGCGAGCCATGATCTCGTGCTCCGTCATCGATCCATAGATGACGGCCACTCGCGCCAGGTCGGCCACTGCTGCTCAGTCCTCTCAGCCCGGCGGGGCGACTCGGCCCGACGCGGCCAGTTCGGCGATGTCGCGCCGGTGGTGAGCGCCGCGGATCTCCACCTCGGCGATCGCGGCGTAGGCCGATTCTCGCGCAGCGGTCAGATCGGCGGCGAGGGCGGTGACCGCAAGCACCCGCCCGCCCGCGGTGCGCAGGGTCCCGTCCGCGTCGGCGGCGGTCCCGGCCTGGAACACCGTCACGCCCGGGACAGCAGCCGCACGGTCGAGGCCCTCGATCATGTCGCCCGTGACCGGCGTCGCCGGATAGCGCTCGCTCGCCATCACCACAGTGACGCCCGCGCCCGACCGCCAGCGCAGTGGCTCGTGCGCCGCGAGCTCGCCGGTGGCGGCGGCGTGCAGGAGCCTGCCGAGCGGTGTCTCCAGCAACGGCAGCACGACCTGCGTCTCCGGGTCGCCGAAGCGCGCGTTGAACTCGATCACCTTGAGACCGTCTGCCGTCAGCACCAGGCCGGCATAGAGCAGCCCAGCGAAGGGGATGCCTCGTCGGGCCAGCTCGTCCACCACGGGCTGCACGATCAGCTTCACCGCATCCGCGACGAGACCCCCCGGCGCCCACGGCAGCGGCGCGTAAGCGCCCATGCCACCCGTGTTGGGCCCCTCGTCGCCGTCCCCCACCCGCTTGAAGTCCTGCGCGGGCAGCAGCGGTACGACGGTTTGACCGTCGGTGATGCAGAACAACGAAAGCTCCGGGCCGGCGAGATACTCCTCGACCACGACCCGTTGTCCCTCCGCGTGACGTTCGGCTTCTTCGCGGTCCGGTGTGACGACGACGCCCTTGCCGGCGGCGATGCCGTCGTGCTTGACGACATATGGCGCTTCGACTGCGTCGAGCGCGGCCGAAAGCCCCGCGGCGTCGTCGCACACCCAGTGCCGGGCAGTCGGCACGCCGGCCTCGGCCATCACGTCCTTGGCGAACGCTTTGCTGCCCTCGATCTGTGCCGCCGCCGCGCTCGGGCCGAAGACGACGAACCCTGCCGTTCTGAGGTCGTCGGCGACTCCGTCGACGAGCGGCGCTTCCGGGCCGATGACGACGAGGTCCGCTCGAAAGGAACGAGCGGTCACCACCGGGTCCCCGGCCGGCAGCAGCTCGGCGAGCGCCGCGATGCCGGGGTTGCCGGGAGTGCAGGCCAAGCCGGAGACGCCCGGGTCGGCAGCAAGCGCGGCGCAGATTGCGTGCTCTCGGCCGCCACCGCCGATCACGAGGACGCGCACCGCGTCAGCCTTTCACGCGCTTCTCGAGGTCCGCACGAACTGCGGGCCAGTCGTCGACGGTCACCGAGAAGACGACGGTGTCCCGCCAACTACCGTCTGCACGCCTCATGTGCCGGCGCAGCACTCCTTCGCGGGCAGCTCCGAGCTTGGCGATCGCCGCCTGCGACCGGAGGTTGATCAGGTCGGTCTGGATCTTCACGCGGCCGAAGCCACACTCCTCGAATGCGTGACTCATCAGCAGCAGCTTGCACTCGGGGTTGACCGGCGTCGACCAGACGTCCGGGGAGTAAGCCGTCCAGCCGAGGTGGACACGTTCGTTGTGCAGGTCGATGTCGCCCAGGCTCGTCGTGCCGACGGCGCGACCGTCCAGCAAACGCACCGTGTACATCACGCGTGCATCGCGCTCGGCGGCGGCGATGCGCTCCGCCCACTGGCCCGGGTCGGACGGCCGGGCGGCGGGACCGCCGGAGTAACCGGCAGCCCACACCTCGGCATGGTCGAGCGCCGCGAAGATGCCCGGCGCGTCCGCTGCGGTCGCCGGGTCGAGGCGCACCGCCCTCCCGACGAGCGCGCTACCGCCTGGACGGATCGTCACACCAGCGAGCGAACGACGATCGACTCGTCGCGACCCGGACCCACACCGATGACCGAGATCGGCGCCGAGGTCATCGCTTCGAGCGCTTCGATGTAACGGCGGGCGTTCTTGGGCAGGTCCTCGAGCGACCTGGCGGCCGTGATGTCCTCGTCCCAGCCGGGCAGCTCTTCGTAGACCGGAACCGCATGGTGGAAGTCGGTCTGCGACGTCGGCATCTCGTCGTAGGTGGTGTCACCGACGCGGTAACCGACACAGACGGGGATCGTCTCCAGCCCGGTCAGGACATCGAGCTTCGTCAGGACGAAGTCGGTGACGCCGTTGATGCGCGCCGCATATCTCGCGATGACAGCGTCGTACCAACCACACCGCCGGGGGCGGCCCGTCGTCGTTCCGAACTCCGCCCCGCGGTCACGCAGCCACTCACCCTTCTCGTCGAGAAGCTCGGTCGGGAACGGTCCCGACCCGACCCTCGTCGTGTAGGCCTTGACGATCGCCACCACCCGGTCGATCCGCGTGGGTGGGATCCCGGATCCGGTGCACGCGCCACCCGCCGTCGGGTTGGACGACGTCACGAACGGATAGCTGCCGTGGTCGACGTCGAGCATCGTCGCCTGTCCGCCTTCGAGCAGCACGACCTTGCCCTCATCAAGCGCTTTGCCGAGCAGCAGCGAAGTGTCGGCGACCATCGGCCGCAGCCGGTCGGCGTGCATCAGCAGCTCGTCCACCACGGTGTCCACCGGGACGGCCTTGCGGTTGTAGGCCTTGACCAGCAGCTGGTTCTTCAGCTCGAGCGCGCCCTCGACCTTCTGGCGAAGGATCTTCTCGTCGAACAGGTCCTGCGCCCGGACACCGAGCCGGGACATCTTGTCTGCGTAGGCAGGGCCGATGCCGCGCCCCGTCGTACCGATCTTGGCGTTGCCGAGGAACCGCTCGCCGACCTTGTCCATGGTGCGGTGATAGTCGGTGATGATGTGCGCGTTGGCCGAGACGAGCAGCCGGGACGTGTCGACGCCGCGGGCGCTGATGGCGTCGATCTCCTGGAAGAGGACCGACAGGTCGACCACCACACCGTTGCCGATGACCGGCGTCACGCCGGACGTGAGGATGCCGGACGGCAGCAGGTGCAGGGCGTACTTCTCGCCACCGACGACGATGGTGTGACCGGCGTTGTTGCCGCCGTTGTACTTGACCACGAAGTCGACCTGTTCTCCGAGCAGGTCGGTGGCTTTGCCCTTGCCCTCGTCGCCCCACTGGGCACCGAGCACCACGATCGCCGGCATCACGTCGTCCTCTCAACGACAAAGGCCCCATGTCGCAAGCGACAGGAGCCTCTTGCGCCGAGACTCTACCCGAGTTCGGCCGGTGCCGCCGGATCGCTGTCGCGCAGGAACGACGCACACCGCTCGGCCTCGTCGGTCTCGCCGATGGACGCGGCGGCGCGACCCAGCGCGTGCAGGCAGCGCAGGAAGCCGCGATTCGGCTCATGCGACCACGGCACCGGGCCGTGTCCTTTCCATCCGTTGCGACGCAACGCGTCCAACCCGCGGTGGTAGCCGACGCGCGCATAGGCATAGGACTCGATGACGCGGCCCGCGGCGAAGGCGCCGTCGGCGAGCGCCGCCCAGGCAAGGGATGCCGAGGGGTAGCGCGCAGCGACGGCGGTCGGGTCCTCGCCGCCCTCGAGCGCCGTGCGCGGTCCGGGTTCGTCCGGCAGGAGCGTCGGTGGTGGCCCGCCCAGCAGGTCACGGCCGAGGATGCCTGGATCGTTCGAGGTCACGACGACATCGTGTCGCGGACGATCAGCGGACCGTGATGCGGGTCCCATCGCGGGCGAAGACGCGAAGGTCTCGCGTCTCTTGGAGGCGTACGACGACGACACGGGTACGCCGACGCTGATCCGCTACTTGGATGTGGTCGACGCGACGTGATCCGACGACGATGACGTAGGCGGGGCCGAGGGTCCCCGGTGGCGAAACGACCGCGGCATAGACGTCCCGCCGTGGTCGCATGTCGAGGGTGCGCTGCAGGGTGACCGCGCCGGGCCCCGCTCCGGTGAGGAACTGCACGACGACCCGGCCGGCGCAGCGAGCGCGGACCACCCGAATCGGCGCGGCGAACCCGGGAACGCCGCCCGACCAGACCGGTTGCGCCGCCGGCCGCGCGTCGCCACACAGCTGGCCGAACCACCCGGCGTCGTCAGCGAGAGTCGCCGGCGCCACGTGAGCCGGCAGGCCGCTCCATCTCCGTGGCGGCAACATCACCGTCGGCTGCATCGGTTGCGGCAAGAGCGCATCGGCTGCCAGCAGGAACTGCCCGCTCGTCTGCCCGCTCGTCAGGCGTAGCGCGGTTGCACCGTCCTGGGCGCTGCCGGCATGCCATCCGTCGGACAGCCCGTCGCGCAGCCGGCGGGGCACGATGGCCGGGCGTGGCTGACCGAGCGAGTTGCCGGCACCCCGTTCCGCTACGCGGGTGACCCCGGGCGCGACGAGCAGCCTCGTCACATTGACGCCGGCGCCCGGGTCATAGGTCAGCGCCAACGCGGCCGGGCTCCCCGCCGGGAGCGGCCGCAGCCGGGCGAGCTGGCCGTCCGTCACCACGGCAATGGCTGGGGTGTCCTCGAAGTAGCCCTGCAGCACGACCAGGCGGACGCCGTCGACGTCGCCGGCGTAGAGGAAATAGGGCTGGCCTGCCGGTGCCGGGGCGACACCTTGCCACGCACGGATCGCACGGTCTCGGACGATCGGGTCCCGAACGAGCTCACCGCGGGCCGGCCAGGCCAGCAAGCCGGGAATGTGGGCTGTCGGCGGTCGGCCGTTGGGCGCGGTCGCGACGCGAATGCCCGCGGCCGTTGACGCCGCCACGGCGGTGACCACGCAGCCCACCGCCAGCGCCCGCCGGGTCCGGCTCCGGTGAAGGCGGGCTCGCTCGGCGTCGACGAGCGCGGGCAGGTCGGGCGGAACGTCGAGATTCCACCGACCCCCGGCGTAGGTCTCTCGCCACTCGGCCTCGGTGCGCTCAGTGAGCGCGGCGGCTACATCGGCCCGGACCCCGCGCCTGCTGCGACGACATGCCTCGGCGATCGACTCGGGGTCCCAACCGAGGCCGAACGCGAGCACGACCGCGGCATGGCGACGGCTCGCTCCACTGGCACGCACCAGCTCCGCGGTGACTCGCCGCTCGAAGGCCGGAGCCGAGCGCACCCGCCGCGGCACCCGCGCGAGCGCCGCCACTGCCGCCTGGGCGGCGGCGTCCGATTGCTCGGTCAGCTGGTGTGCGAGCCGCAAAATATGCGCGCCCCGAGCACTAATTAGTCCGAACTGACTATGAGGGGCCATGGCCCTTCCGTCGATATACATCCAATCGCAAAGGACACCATGACGGCTAAACGAGACACCCGGCAACGGACGGCGAGCGCCGCACCGCTACCGATTGCTGCCGTCGCGGCGTTCATGGCGGTGGCTGCCGCCGTCATCAACGTGGCTCCCATCACGCCGCTGCCACACATCGGCTGGTCCTTCATCATGTGGGCCGGCATCCTCGCGTTGGCCTTCTGGTTGGTCGAGATCGTCCCGATCCACCTGGAATGGGCGGGTCAGGCCTATTCCATGTCCCTCAGCGAAGTGCCGCTGGTCCTTGGCTTCTTCTTCTGTCCCACCTCTCTACTCGTCGGTGCGCGCGTTATCGGCGGTGGCATCGCACTCGCGTGCTCGCGCAAGCAGCCCGTGCACAAGCTCGCGTTCAACGTCGCGATGCAAGCGCTCGAGGTCAGCCTGGCACTCGGAGTCTTCACCGCCTTGCACGGTCACGGCGGCGGGCCGCCCATGTCGAGGGCCCTTGTCGCGATGGCCGCTGTCATGGCCGCGTCGTTCGTCAGCACATCTGCCGTGTGTGTCGCCGTGCGCCTGTCCGTCGGCGTGCTCGATTCGAGCGTCCTCGTCTCGTTCCTCCGAAGCGGACTGTTCGCGCTCCTGGTCAACACCTCGATCGCGCTGGTCCTGGCGACGTCTCTCAAGGCGAGCCCGAGCGTCGCCCTGCCGATGCTCGTCATGTTGCTGGCGGCCGGCGTCGTCTATCGGGCCTATGTGACGCTGCGACAGCGGCACTCCGGCCTCGAGATGCTCTATCAGTTCACGAGTGGGCTCAACCAGACCGGCACGACCGAGCACCGCATCCGCGACATCCTGTCGCGCACCCGCGGCATGCTCCGTGGCGGCACGGCGGGCCTGCTGCTCCTCGGCTCCGAAACCGAGCCCGCAATGTTGCGTTGGACGCGTGAGGACGACCATCTGCACAGCGTTCGCTATGTCGAGCACGAGTCGGACTGGCCGTTCGCTCGCGTCGTCGAACATGGCGAGGTCGTGGTCATCGACCGGACGACCCGCTCGACGGCCGAGCAGGAGTTCCTGTCCCAACGCGAGTTCCGTGACGCAGTCATCGCTCCGCTGCTCCTGGACGGCCAGGTGCGCGGAGCCTTGTTCGTCGCGGACCGCGAAGGCGACGTCGCGTCGTTCACCGATGACGACGGCAGGCTCTTCCAGACGGTCGCGGCTCAGGTCTCGAGCGTCCTGGACAACAGCCGTCTGCTCGACCGCCTGACCCACGACTCGCTGCACGACGCGCTCACCGGTCTTGCCAACCGGCAGTGCTTCCAGAACCGGCTGCGTACGGCGCTCACCGCGCCACGACCCGACGCGGCCGTCATGCTCACCGACCTTGACCGGTTCAAGGAGATCAACGACACGCTGGGGCACCACCACGGCGACCTGCTCATCCGCGAGATCGCCGCTCGGATCGCGGAGACCGCCCCCGCCATCGCCACCGTCGCCCGTCTCGGCGGCGACGAGTTCGCGCTCCTCATTCCCGGGATCAACGCCGACGAGGCGGTCGATCTCGCGCACAAGATTCGCGCCGCCATCAAGGAGCCGTGCACCCTCGATGGCGTAAGCATCGAGGTCGACGCCAGCATCGGTATCGCGGTGTCGCCGAGCCACGGCACCGACGACAGCGTGCTGCTCAAGCGCGCAGACATGGCGATGTACGCCGCCAAGTCAGCGCACACCGGCGTCGAGCTCTACGACCGCGAGCGCGACGAGTACTCCCCCCGCCGACTCGCGCTGGCGAGCCGTCTTCGTACCGCCATCGAGAACGGCGAGATGCTGCTGCACTACCAGCCGCAGACGCTGGCCGCGACCGGGCAGGTCATCGGCGCCGAGGCGCTGATCCGCTGGCAGCACCCGGAGTACGGCCTGGTCCCGCCGATGGAGTTCGTGCCCATCGCCGAGCAGTCCGGAGCGATCGGTCAGCTGACCCAATGGGTGCTCGAGACCGCGGTCGGCCAGCTCGCGGAGTGGCGTAAGCAGGGCCTGCGCATCGGTATCTCCGTCAACGCCTCCATGCGTAACCTGCTCGACCCCGCGATGGCCGAACGGCTGACTGAGCTGATGGCTCACTACGACATCCCCGAAGGCACGCTGACCATCGAGATCACCGAGACGCACCTCATGAGCGACCCGGGCCGAACGCTGCCGCTGCTGCACCGGCTGGCCGCGCACGGTGTCCGGCTGTCCGTCGACGACTTCGGAACCGGCTACTCCTCGCTGTCCTACCTCAACGACCTGCCGGTTCACGAGGTCAAGATCGACAAGTCGTTCATTCTCGTCGACGGCGAGACCCGTAGAAACGACGCGATCGTCCGTGCCATCGTCAGCATGAGCCACCACCTCGGCCTCGAGACCGTTGCCGAAGGTGTCGAAGACGCGGCGGCTGAACGTGCGCTTGCCGCGTTGGGCTGCACCAAGCTGCAGGGCTACTACATCGCCCGGCCGATGCCGGCCGAGGACTTCACCCGCTGGATGGCCGCGCGCCAGATGCCTGCGCAGCGCAGCGGCGACCGCGCCACCCTGGCCGGCTGACCTTTCTCAGCCCAGCTTCTTGCCGGCGCTCTTGAGGTCGTTGCAGGCCTCGACCACACGCTGCGCCATGCCCGCCTCTGCGGCCTTGCCGTAGGAACGCGGGTCGTAGACCTTCTTGTTGCCGACCTCGCCGTCGACCTTGAGCACGCCGTTGTAGTTCTTGAACATGTGGTCGGCGACGGGGCGCGTGAACGCGTACTGCGTGTCGGTGTCGACGTTCATC
>JAICMI010000060.1 GCA_025929315.1 Frankiaceae bacterium | reverse complement strand
GCGACCATCGACATGGCGCGCGCAGCGGTCGACTTCGGTCTGGACGTGGCGTGACGCCCAACGCCGACCGGCTGGAGATCTGGGCGGTCGACGGCATCGGGGACGTCCGCGCCGGCGACGACATCGCCGCGCTCATCTCCGCAACCGACCCCGGACTGGTCGACGGTGACGTCGTCGTCGTCACGAGCAAGATCGTGAGCAAGGCCGAGGCGCGGATGTTCGACGGTGATCGCGAAGCCGCGATCGACAGCGAAGCGGTGCGCGTCGTCGCGACGCGCGGCGACACACGCATCGTCGAGACGCGGCACGGCTTCGTTCTCGCAGCCGCCGGGGTCGACGCGTCCAACGTGCCCGCCGGCTTGGTGGCGCTGCTGCCCGAGGCTCCCGACCGCTCCGCCGGACGCATTCGTGCCGGACTACGACGCCGGCTCGGCGTCACGGTTGCCGTCATAGTGACCGACACGTTCGGTCGACCCTGGCGCAACGGGCTGACCGATGTCGCCATCGGTGCCGCCGGGATATCGCCACTCCTCGACCACCGGGGTCAGGTCGACCAACATGGCCATTCGCTCGAGATGACGGTGACCGCGATCGCCGACGAGATCGCGTCAGCGGCCGAGCTCGTCAAGGGCAAGCTCGACGGCCGGCCGGTCGCCGTCCTCAGAGGACTGACCTACGCGGTCGACCCCGAAGGACGGGGCGCAAGCGCTCTCGTCCGTCCAGCGGACGAGGACATGTTCCGGCTGGGCACGGTCGAGGCCCGGCGCACTGCGGTCACCGCCCGTCGGACCGTGCGTCAGTTCACCGACGAAAGCGTCGACCGCGAGGCTGTCGGACGAGCGATCGCCGCCGCCATCACTGCACCGGCGCCGCACCACACGACTCCATGGCGGTTTGTCGTCGTCACCGAGCGGACGAAGGGCCTGCTCGACGCGATGCTCGATGCGTGGACCGCCGATCTGCGCAACGACGGGTTCACCGAGGAGCAGATCAGTCGTCGTGTTCGTCGCGGTGATCTGCTCCGCGGTGCACCGATGCTCGTCGTACCGTGCCTTGTCACAACGGCCGGCGCCCATGACTACCCGGAGGGGCGCCGATCACAGGCCGAGCGCGAGATGTTCCTGGTCTCGATGGGCGCTGCCGTCGAGAACCTGCTCGTGACCCTTGCTGCCGACGGCCTGGGGTCCGCCTGGGTGTCCAGCACGATGTTCTGCAAGCCGGTGGTTCGCGACGTGCTCGAGCTGCCCGGCGACTGGGATCCCATGGGTGCAGTCGCGATCGGACGCCCGGCCGCAGCTCCGCAAGAGCGACCCGCCCGGGAGCACACCGAGTTCGTCATCGACCGCTGAGTCAGAGGGCGCGGATGTCGGCGACCGGCATCCGCGGACCGAACCTCGGCTGCGCCACGCCCGACAGCTCGACCAGCCGCACGGCCCGGTGCCGATGCCCTCGATAGCTCTCGAGGATCTCGAGCATCCCGTCGTCGTCGACCGGCCGCCCTGTCAGTGCCCAGCCCACGAGCGACGGCAGGTGGAAGTCGCCCACTGACACCGCATCCGGATCACCCCAGGCCCGCTGCGCCACTTCGGCCGCGGTCCACACACCGACGCCGGGCACGGCGCGCAGACGCGCGAACCGCTCCTCGCGCCCTAACGACGTGCACTCATCGAGTCGACCGGCGACCTGCGCGGCCGCGACGATCGTCCGCGCCCGTCCGGGGTCGACCCCGGCGCGATGCCATACCCACGACGGGATCCGGCGCACTGTCTCCGCCGCGGGGCTGACACGCTGACCGGCTGGCGCCGGGCCCGGCGCCGGCTCTCCGAAGCGACGCACCAGCTCCCGCCATGACCGCCAAGCCTCGCGCCCGGTCACTCGCTGCTCCAGCACCGACGGGACGAGGAGCTCGAACACCAGCCCGAGGGCCCCGAGCCGGAGGTTGGGGAGACGGCGGGCAGCGTCGGCAATCACCTTGTGCACCGGCCGGAAACCACTCGGGTCGTCGTCAGCACCGAGCAACGCGGGTGCCTGCCGGACCAGCCACTCGGCGCCAGGTCCCCACGCCTGGACGTCGACCGCCGCCTCGTCTGCGTGCAGTCGCAGCGTGCCCGGTCCCATCGGGGTCCGGGCGGTGCGCCACCACACACCATCGGGACCGCGACGCTGGGTCGGATCGCCGGACCCCCGCTGCAGCGGGCCGAGTGCCAGCCGAAGCGACACGGGCACCGAAGGCCGCCATTCGGTGCGAGCGTCAGGCGGGGTCATGAGGAGACGAGTCTGCATGCTCAGGCACAGCACCTAGACTCGGCGGGTCCGCGGAGGCCGCACAACCGGGAGAGACGTCGGTGCCCAAGAGCTCAAAAGGCAAGCACGACACACGGCGGGCCAATCGCGACCGGCGGCAGCGGATCGAGGAGATGCGCAAGCAGCAGCGCGCATCCGAGCGACGCAAGAACTTCCTGTTCATCGGCTCGGCCATCGTCGTCGCCCTGATCCTGATCGGCGCGGCGATCATCCCGGCCTACCTGCACGACCGCTCCAAGAACGCCAAGGAGAAGGCGGGCTTTCAGGCGGCGCCGACCGCGGCCGAGAAGGCCGCGGGTTGCCTCGGCGTTCACAACGACCCCATCTCGCCTGCCGGTCAGCACACGACCGCCGCCATCAACTACGCCAAGGAGAAGTACGGCGACACCTTGGGCGGGACTGCACCGATTCCGCCCACCGGTGGACGGCACAACCCCGTTTCGCTCGGTGACACCAACCGCTTCTACCCGCTGTCGCAGAAGCCGCGACCGGAGCGCGCCGTGCACAACCTCGAGCACGGCTACATCGTTGCCTGGTACGACTCCAAGCTGCCGGCGAGCGAGGTGACCAAGCTGCAGGCCATGGCGAAGTCGGGGTCGTTCAGCCGGCTCCTCGTCGTGGGCTGGACGCAGGGCGACCTCCCGGCCAACAAGCACGTCGTCCTCACGTCGTGGGGTCGTACGGAGCGGTGCGGCACCGTGTCGGACACCGTGGTGAGGAAGTTCTACGCCGACCACCTCAACGCCCAGGTGGCCCCGGAGCGGGGTCTTGGCCCCATCACCGGGGCGGACACCTGCGCGCCGGCCACGCTCAACTGCGGCGAGGGCAACAGCCCGTCACCGATGCCCTCTGCTGTCACGTCCGCGACCGCGACCGCGCCGGCGCACTAGCTGCTAGGAGTCGGTCGAGAAACGCAGGCCGACCGGCGGCAGCAGCACGTCCGGCCACACCCGCGCACCATCGATCAGCTCGTTGCGGTCGCCGATCGTCGCACCGTCACCGATGACGGTGCCGACGATGCGGGACTGTGCGCCGACCGTGGCGCCTGCGCCGACGACGCTGTCCGTCACAACGGCGTCGTGGGCGATGCGAGCTCCGGCCATCACGACGCTGCCGCTCACCGTTGCACCCGCCTCGACGACCGCATGCTCGTCGACGAACGAACCACCGGCAACTGTCGCCGACACGTCGACATTCGCCGTCTCGCCGACGAGCTGCTCGCCGGTGGTCGGCACGACCGGCGAGACAACGAGACCGCGGACAAGGTCTGCGCTGGCGCGGACAAATGCAGCCGGTGTGCCGACGTCGAGCCAGTAGGCGTCGTCGACATAGGCGCGGATCAGCTGACCATTGGCGAGGAGGGTCGGAAAGGTGTCGCGTTCGACCGACACCACCTCGTTGGCCGGAATCGAATCGATGAGGCTGCGGGTGAAGACGTAGGTGCCGGCGTTGATCTGGTCGCTCACCGGATGCGGCGACTTCTCGACGAACTCCGTGACCCGTTCGCTCTCATCGACAACAACTGAACCGAAAGCACGCGCATCCGCAACGCGCACCAGATGCAGGGTTGCGACAGCTTCGGACTCTCGGTGAACGCGTACCTGGCTCTCGAGGTCGTGACCGGACAGGATGTCACCGTTGAGGATGAGCACCGGGTCATCGGGCCCGGACTCGAGACGATCGGCAACGTTGCGAATGCCGCCACCGGTCCCCAGCGGCACCGGCTCGGTCACATAGTCGAGTCTCAATCCCAGGGCAGACCCATCGCCGAAGTGCTCGGCGAAGACTTCTGACTTGTACGACGTCGCGAGCACCACATGGTCGACACCTGCAGCCCGCGCACGCGCCAGCAGATGCGTGAGGAAGGGCGCGCCGGCAGCCGGAAGCATCGGCTTCGGCGTCCGGATCGTGAGCGGTCGCAGTCGCGTCCCTTGGCCGCCAACGAGGACTATCGCTTCCACCGCGCGGCTTCCACGATGGTCGGACTGTCAGCCGCTTTGCGCGGCACGCGCGTAAGCAGCGAGGTGCGCTTCGGCACTCGCCGCCCAGGTGAACTCGCGAGCGCGGGCAAGTGCGGCGTCGGCAAGCGAACGTCGTCGACCGGGATCGTCGAGCAACGCCGACAACGCCTCGGCGATGTCGTCGACACCCGGCTCGGTGTAAGCGACCGCATCGCCGCCGACCTCGGGCAACGACAGCCGGTGCGTCGTCAGCACAGGCGTGCCACACGCCATCGCTTCGAGGACCGGCAGACCGAACCCTTCGCCGTGGCTCGGATAGGCGCAAACGGTCGCGCCGCCGAGATAGGCCGGGAGGTCGGAGAAGCGCAGATAACCCGGACGCAGCACGCGCAGGTTGGACGGCACCTCAGCAATCGCTGCGTCGACGTCTTCGTCCCAACCGCTGCCGCCGGCCAGCACGAGAGCGGGCGGATCGTCGCGCCAGTGCACGGCCTTGGCCCAGCCACGGATGAGGTTGGGGACGTTCTTGCGCGGCTCGAGCTGACCGAGGAACGCGATGTAGGGGCCGCGCAGTCCGAGGCGCGCGGCGACGCGTGCCTTCTCGGCATCGGTCGGAACGTGGAAGACGTCAGGATCGACACCGTGGTAGGCCACGTCGATCTTGGTGGAGTCGGCGTCGAGCACACGAACAAGCTCGTCGCGTGTCGCCTTGCTCGGCACGATGACGCGACTGGCCCGGCGCAACGCCGTCCGCGTCGCGGACCGGAAGAACGTGCCCTTGACCGCGGTGTGCTGCTCGGGCGTCGTGAAGAACGTTGCGTCGTGGATCGTGACCACGACAGGGCGTCCGACGCGCAGCGGCATCGTGTAGTGCGGCGAGTGCACGACCTCGGCGTTGACCTGCTGGGCGACGAGCGGCAGCCCGGTCTGCTCCCACGCGAGACGAGCCGGTCGATGGGCGATGGCGGCCGGACCGGCGACGACATCGGCGTGCGGGGCCATTCGCGCGTAGCGCTCGGCGTCTGCCCGCTGGCAGACGATGGCCAGGTTGGCATCGACTGCGGACAGTGCGGCAAGCAAGCCGTCAACGTAACGGCCGACCCCCCCACGGTCTGCGGGGACTGCCGTCGCGTCGACGAGCGCACGGGGGGCCAAGTCGGCTCCCTCCGTTCCTTCCTCGACGTGGGACAACAAGTGCTTTTCTAGCCTACGCCGCTCGGCCCGAAAGACCTGCCCGACGCGTCAGTCAACTGTGACGGACACCGCTCGGGAGGTCTGTCCGTGCGAGACCGCGCGGAAGCTCGCGGACCGACGCAGGTGCCGGCGTACTGACCAGCTGCCGTCCGGCGCCACGGTCACGCTGGCGAGCGCCGCCCAGGTCGTCGAGCCACTGCGCTGGCGGTAGAGCGTCAGGGTCTCGCCCGGAATTGCCCGGCCGGAGATGACTGCCAGGGACCGCGCGACCACGTGCGCGGGCGCCGAAATCTTCGGTACGACGACGGTCGTCCCGATGGCCGAGGTGCCGGATGCTGACGTCGCCCGCCAGCCCGTGTCCCGGGTGAAGCGGAGCGCAAACGACCAGGTGTCGTCAGCGGCCGCGGTGACAGTGCCCCGCTGGACCCACCGATTGGAGGTCGGCGCCGTGCCGGCCGGGGCCGTCCAGACAGTGACCACATCGCCGGGGACGGCCGTGCCGCTGAGCGGACGCCGAGCGTGCCAGGACGCGCGGCGCGGCCCCGTCACCGTCGGTGGGAAGACAGGCTCGATGGCGACCGAACCCGAGACGGCGGGGCCGTAGCCCGTGACGACTCGCCATCGCGTCTGCTGACCCGGGGCGTTGGCCAGCGGCAACGTGATCGCGTAGCGGCCACCACGCCGCGACTTGGTCGACCGCACCGAAGTCCAGGGACCGCCCGGCTGCCGGGCAGAGAGCGTGACGCGCACAGGCGCACCGCCCGCGTTGCCGCGCACCGTGACCCCGCGTGCGGCGTAGCCGGCGGAGGGGGCGGAGGCGGACGGGCTCTCCACGGGGTAGACCAGGCGCGAGGCAGTGCCGAGGCTGCGTCCGTCGATGACGGAGTAGGAGGTCGGGCCGGTCGGCGTGAACGCCGTTGACCAGGTGCCGTCGGGTCCGACCTGGACGGGCGCGGCGGTCGTCGAGGTTCCGCCGGCGGCCGGCGCGGTCACCAGCTGCACAGTCGAGCCCGCGGCAGGCAGCGCGGTGCCGCTGACCGTGAGCGGCTGCCCGGCCCGGACGAACGCCGGGTCGGCGTCGGGCGCGGTGATCCGGGGGCCGACGAGTGTGGCCTTGCTCTTCGCGTACGACGGGACTGCAGGATCGGTGGCGGTCCATTGGATGTCCTGGTCGGCGGTGACCGGCACACTCGCGCCGGACCAACGGCCGTTGCCCGAGACCGGGAAGCTGCCGACCGTCTGCTGTCCGGTCGGGCCGGACGTCGTGACGTCGACGGTGTGCCCTGGGATGCCGCGGCCGGTCGCGGTGACGGGCGCGTGCAGCGTCGTCTGCGCGGGAACCGACAACGTCACCGGAGGCGACACGGTGAACGGTGCGCTCCACGGCACTGCGGTTGCGCCGTCAGCGTCCACGGCGGACAAGGTCAAGGTGTAAGCGCCAGGAGGTACCGGTGCGCCTGCGTCGTCAGTCAGGTCCCACGTCGTCGCGATGTCGGTCGCTCGGGTCGCCGCACCCGTCAATGTCCGCAGAGTGACGCCCGTCGCATCTGTGACCGTGAGCGTCCACGTCTCCGTGGTGAGCGCTCCAGCGGTGACCGTCACGGTCCCGTTGGCCATCTGCGCCGTGCTCGTCGTTGCGCCGGGCGCGACGAGACCGGCGCCCATGAGCTGCCGCGTCGCGGTGCGAATGTCAGGCAGGTCGGCGTAGGCGTAGCTGCCGGGGCACGTTGTCTGGTCGGCGTCGCGATGGCCCGAGATGGTCTTGAACTTCACCGTCGTACCCGTGCGGTAACGCGAGCCGCTGAACGAATCAGCAACCAGCGTCGTGTTCGCGGTCGGGTCGATGTAGTAGCTGCCGAGTCGCCACGCGAACAGCTGCTCGGCAGCAGCGAGCATCTCCGTGCTCGGTTGCGTCTTGTTGTATGCACCGATCAGCGAGACACCGAAGCTGTCGTAGTTGAAGCCACCGGTGTGCGCACCGAGCACGGCTTTGGTGACGCCGCCGGCGCGGCCTTCCCAGATCCGACCGAAGCGGTCGATCAAGTAGTTGTAGCCGACGTCGCACCATCCGTTGGCGCGCACGTGATAGGCGTAGATCGAGCGGATGATGCCCGGCACTTGGCTGCGGCTGTAACCGTTGCCGCCGTCGGTGTGATGCAGGAAGCCCATCTTGATGGTGGGTGAGTACGACGGGCCGCTCGGGCATGCGCTCTTGCGCAAGCTCTCGTCCGCTCCCCAGTCGGCGCGGCTGTAGATGGTCGGTTGGTCGACCGCGGCGTTGGCGACTTCACCGCCCCAGATGCGCACTGGTCGAGGGTTCGCGTCGGCACTACTGCGACCACCGTCGACCAGCAAGACGTGCAGGTTGGCGGGGACCGATCCACGGCCGACGACGCGCGCCTGCAGGTCGTCGGCGCTGCCCACAAAGACGGGCTCAGCGACGACCTCTCCGCCCGTCACCGACTTGGCGCGCTTCGCGTCGACCGTGCCACCGTCAGCGCCCCCGTCCATCGGGGAAAGCGCACGCCAACCACTCCACCTGTTGTCGACGTGAACCCGCACCTCCACGCTGGTCGCGCCCGACGGGAGGCTGCCGCGCTGCCAGGTCGCGCCGACGAGGTCGAAGCGATGAGTCACGGGCTGCGTGCTCACACCCAGGACGCCACGCGTGACGGGTCGAGGCTGCACGCCGATGGAGACGACATGCGGCGCGACGGCATGTGCCTGCGTGACCGGGCGGGCCAGCACGGGTACGGCGAGCACTCCGGCCGTCGCCGCCAGCACGGCAAGGGCTGAGGCGGCGCGGCGCACGGTGAGGCTCTCCCAGGGGAATCGATCGACTGTCTTTCGAAGGATCGACACCACGATGGAGTCACTTCAGTCACAAAAGCAACAGGATCGCCGAGGGAAACAGCAATATCGTCGCAAGGTGACGATCGGTGAGCTCCTCGCTCGGGAGCTGCGGCGCGACGGCGCCCGCCCCCTTCTGACCTGGTACGACGACGCGACCGGCGATCGAGTCGAGCTGTCGGTCGCGACCACCGCCAACTGGGCGGCCAAGATCGCGAACCACCTGATGGACGAGCTCGACGTGCAGCCCGGAGACGACGTGACGGTCGATCCAGCGCTGCACTGGACAACGGCGGTGGTGTTGCTCGGGGCGTGGGTCGCAGGTGGGCATGTGCACTTCGGCGGTCCGGCGACCGTGGAGTTTCCGCCGGACCCGATGGGTGCCGGGTTGTCGCGACTCGTCGGCGGGCAGCCGGACGAGGTCGTTGTGCCGGTGCAAGCATCGACGGAGCCGGCGCTGACCATCGGTGCCCGGACGTGGTCGCATGACGAGCTCGGGGACGCCGCGGCGCGCGGCGCGCAGCTGCACGGGATGGACACCTCGTCACGCGTGCTGTCGACGCAGCCGCTCGACACCGTCGACGGGCTGGACGGGGGACTGCTTGTGCCGCTCGCTGCCGGCGGCTCCGTCGTACTCGTCGCGAACCCCGACGCGTCGGCGCTGACTCAGCGCGTGACCGTCGAGCGAATCACGCACACCGTCTAGCACCAACGAAAGAGTTGCGATCGGCCTATTCGGTCGTTGCCGGTACATCGTCAAGTTCGTTGCACCAGCCGAAGAAGGAATCATCGAAACCGACCCACGGTTGGCCTGGGTAGTCGTCGTGCACGGGCCATGGGATCGGTTCCCACGTCTCCGCGGAAACGTCTTGTTCGACGGATGCCCCGATCTGCGCGGCCTTGACGGTCTTGGGTGTCCGTCGCAGCGGGACTTGGGGTCCGAGGATGGCGCTGACAGCGCAGGCGGTGTTCATCTTGGTGCCGTCCCAGTGGCCGGTGACCGCGTCATCGGCCACCTCTGGGTCCACCCGAAGTGGTTCGGCCGGCTCGTGCGGTTCCGGGGTGGGACCGACCCGGGCACCCTCGGGCGACAGCAGCACCCAGCCGCCACCTGATCGCGGGACAAGAGTGAACCCGCCTTCGTGCACAGCCCAGTGATGCCCGTCGCAGAGACTGATCAGGTTGCGCAGGCACGTCGATCCGCCGTGTGCCCAGTGCCGCAGATGATGGATCTGGGTCGCCCGTTCGGTGCACCCCGGGGTGCCGTACATTCCCCGGTCACGCGCGTGCACCGCCCGGCGCAGCCGGCCCTTGATCCGCCGCGACCGCCGGCCGAGGTGCAGCGCGGCGCCGTCCGGGCCATCGACCATCGTCGAGGCCGAGCAGTCACATGTCAGCCGCCGCGCCGTCGATGGCGCCACCCGCCAATCACGGCCAGCCGCGCCTGTCACGACCGGGCCCATGCCCGGGCCATCGTCGTCCTCGTAGTCGGACTTCGCGAGCTGATCGCTAGTGGTGTGCACCACCAGCTGGTAGCGCTCACAAGCGCATCCGCGCCCGTTCGCTCCGGCCCGACCGTCGCGGACTCGGCCACCTCTTCCCTCGCCGGCGAGCTCCCCAACCCGCCCCTTTGCCACATCCAGCCCGTGACAGAACTCGCCGCCTGCTCCGGCGCCAACCGGAACGACCCGACGATCGAGCCGTCATCGTCCTGATGCCAACGCACGTATGCCGCGCGGCGACGGGCACGAACGTCCGCCCCCCGCCTGGCCCGGCGAACACCCGCAACGAACGTGTCGATCTGCGCCGCAGTCGCATGCTCAGCCATCTGCACCAGCTCAGCCTCCGACTCCACCGTCGCCACCCGGGTCAACGCCCCCACCTTCGAATACGACAACCGACCCAACCGACCCGCTGCGAACCCCGCCGCCAGCAACGGCAACCCCGGCAACGTGCGCGCCACCCGCACCTGCTCCCGACCTGCGTGCAACCCCACACCCGTCTGCCACGACAACCAGTCGGCGGTCGACCGCATCCCCCACTCCCGCCAACCCTCAGCAGCATCGAACTCACCGATCAGCGCGATCAACCGCGCCGACGCCGCCGCCAACTGGCTCGACAACGACACGATCTCCGCCTCCACCTGCTCCAACCCACGCGGACGAGCACGAACAATCACCGGAGCATCACGAATCTCTGACATACCGGGATACAAGCACCCAGGTACGACGGTTTTTGTTGGCCTCACAAGGAATCCGCCCTAGCGGCGCGGGCTAGACCGACGCAAGCATCCCGAGCGGCATCTCGATGGGTGGCGACGGGATGTGCAGCGGTGGCTCCGTCGCCTTCTGCACCTCATCGGTGCTGACACCGGGCGCGACCTCGCGCAACACCAAGCCACCGTCCGTCACGTCGATGACAGCGAGATCGGTGATGATGCGCTCGACCACTCCGCGACCCGTGTAAGGCAACGAGCACTCGCCCACGATCTTTGCGCTGCCGTCCTTTGCGACGTGCTCCATCAGGACGATGACCCGCTTGGCGCCGTGCACGAGGTCCATCGCGCCGCCCATCCCCTTGATCATCTTGCCGGGGATCGTCCAGTTGGCCAGGTCACCTTTTTCCGACACCTGCATCGCACCGAGAATCGCCGCGTCGACATGCCCGCCACGGATCATCGCGAACGACGTCGCCGAGTCGAAGAACGACGAGCCCGCCAGCACGGTCACCGTTTCCTTGCCGGCGTTGATGAGATCCGGGTCCTCCTCACCGTCGTACGGATAAGGACCCACACCGAGGATGCCGTTCTCGCTCTGCAGCACGACGCTCACACCGGGCAACAAGTAGTTCGGCACCAGTGTCGGCAGTCCGATGCCGAGGTTCACGTAGGCACCGTCGGCCAGCTCCAGGGCCGCACGCGCGGCCATCTGCTCTCGCGTCAGCGCCATCACTTGCCTGCCTTCGGCCGGACCGTACGACGCTCGATGCGCTTCTCCCCTGCCGGCACATGCACGACGCGTTGCACGAAGACGCCGGGGACGTGAATCCGATCCGGGTCGAGGTCGCCGGGTTCGACCAGCTCCTCGACCTCGGCGATCGTCACCCGGCCGGCCATCGCGCACAGCGGGTTGAAGTTGCGCGCAGTTTCATGGAAGACGAGATTGCCGTGCCGGTCACCCACCTGCGCGTGCACGAGTCCGAAGTCGGCGGTGATCGCCTCCTCGAGCACATAGTCCCGGTCACCGAAGGTTCGTGTCTCCTTCGGCGGGCTCGCGAGCGCGATTGACCCGTCGGCGGCATAACGCCACGGCAGTCCGCCTTCCGCGATCTGCGTGCCGACACCGGTCGCCGTGAAGAACGCCGGCACTCCCGATCCACCCGCGCGCAACCGCTCCGCCAGGGTCCCCTGCGGAGTCAGCTCGACTTCGAGCTCACCGGCCAGGTACTGACGAGCGAACTCCTTGTTCTCACCGACGTAGGACGACGTCATGCGCGAGATGCGCTTCGCATAGAGCAGGACGCCGAGACCCCACTCGTCGACACCACAGTTGTTGGAGATGACCTTGAGATCATCGGTGCCGGCGTCGAAGAGCGCCTGGATCAGCGCCATCGGTACGCCGCAAAGACCGAACCCGCCGACGGCCAGTGAGGCTCCGCGCGGGATGTCTGCGACTGCCGACGATGCATCAGGGACGACTTTGTCCATCACGTGACGGAGATTATCCGTGCCAGGGATAACGCGTGAGCGCACGCCACTGTGGCCGATGTGTCTGCTCGTAGAGGTAGAGGCTTGCGCCGACCGCACCGGCACGCTTTGCCACGTCGAGGAAGCGCCAGATCTCGCGGCCCGTGGGGAGGCCGTGCCGGCCACCCATCGACGCCATGTTGAACGACTGCCCGATGACGTGCACAGGTCGCAGCTTGGCCAGCGGCTTGATCGCAGCGGCTGTCGCCGCACCAGGCTCGGTGCACGACCAGTAGACCATCGGCGCGAACACGTCGACGTAGCGCGCTTCCGCCCGATACGGGTACGAAGCCAACATCGTCGGGGTGGGACGCAAGACGGTTGCGATGATCGGCATCGAGCCGGCCAGACGCCGTACCCGCGAGAGATAGACCCGCACCCGCTGGTCGGTGTCGAAAGTGCCTTCGCTGATCGTCTCGATGTCAGGGCTGAACCCGTCGATGCGTTGACCGCCGAACCGGCCGGTGAGCACCTTCGACGCGCGCCGGACGTCTTTCAACGGGTCGGACAAGAACGGGAAGTCCCAGGCGATGACCTTGAGACCCGCGGCGTGCGCTGCCGGGAGCAGAGCCGGCAGGAAACGGTCGCCGTACCAGCCCTGGATGCTGCCGCCCGTGCGCACCCACAGCTGTCGCAGCCCAGCCGCCTTGGCACGCGCGACCACACGGGCGACGTCGAGGCGGGTGTCCGCCCAGGTGGTCAGCCACATGCCTTTGCCCGACACCGCCCGGATGTCGACCCGACGATGCCGCGGCACTGCCACCGGCGCCGGCAGGTCCTGCGCCTTGACGACGGCGTGCGGCGGCTTGAACGGCGGTCCGGGCGGGATCGGCGGCGGCGGGCACGGCTGCGGATATGCGGGCTTCGCCGGCAAGGGGAACAGCGGCGCCGAGGCGTGCACCGGCCGCTGCGCCGGCTCCGCCCTCGGGGTCGGTCGCGGCCGCGGCTTGGCCGGCCGGTGCGGTGTGCGAATGGTCGTCGGATGCGGCGCGACCGCTGCCCGCATCTGTTCACGCCGCAAGCCGGAGTCTCCCGGGCCCGACGTCGCCGCGATCGCAACGCCGGTCGTCAGGACGACGACGGCGCCCGATGCAATGGCGCGGGACAGGATCTGCATGATGCGTCCAGTGTGCGCCAAACCATGCCGGGTAGGGCTAAATCATGAGTTCTTCCAGCACTTCGACCGACGACGACCTACGCAACGCCCGGCGGACCCGAGTCTCCGCAGTCTGGGTCCTGACCGGGCTCGGCGCGCTCTTGCTCCTGCTGCTCGTGATCTTCATCGCCCAGAACGGCCAGAGTGTGACCGTGCATTTCCTCGGCGCGAGCGGATCGATGTCACTCGCCGTCGGCCTTCTCGCCGCCGGAGTCGCCGGCGCTCTCATCGTGCTGCTCGTGGGGGCGGTGCGCATCACGCAGCTGCGGCTCGCAGCCCGCAGGCACAGCCGCCGAGACAGCAGCTGACGGTCGTCAGCGCACCGGATGGTTCTTGAAGAGATTGCGTGACATCACCAGACGCTGGATCTGGTTGGTGCCTTCGTAGATCTGCGTGATCTTGGCGTCGCGCATCATCCGCTCGAGTGGGAAGTCCTTGGTGTAGCCGTAACCGCCAAGCAGCTGCACCCCGTTGGTGGTGACCTCCATCGCCACGTCGGACGCAAAGCACTTCGCCGCCGCCGACATGAAGGTGAGGTCCGGCTCCATCCGCTCCGACATCGCCGCTGCGCGATAGATCAGGGACCGCGCCGCCTCAGTCTTCATCGCCATGTCGGCCAACATGAACGACACGCCCTGGAACTCTGCGATCGGTTTCCCGAACTGTTTGCGCTCCTGCACGTAGCGCAGGCAGAAGTCAACGGCGCCCTGCGCGACACCGAGCGCCTGCGCGCCGATGGTGAGCCGGGTGTGGTCGAGCGTGCGCAACGCGGTCTTGAAACCGGTGCCTTCCTCGCCGATCATCCGGTCGGCAGGGATCCGCACGTTGTCGAAGTAGACCTCGCGCGTCGGCGAACCCTTGATGCCCATTTTCTTTTCGGGCGCGCCAAATGACACACCTTCATCTGACTTTTCGACGACGAACGCCGAGATCCCACGTGGCCCGGCCTCCGGGTCGGTGACGGCCATCACCGTGTAGAACTCGGACTCGCCTGCGTTGGTGATCCAGCGCTTCGTGCCGTTGAGAACGAACGAGTCGCCATCACGGACAGCGCGAGTCTTCATGTTGGCGGCGTCCGAGCCCGCCTCCGGCTCGGACAAGCAGTAGCTGAACATGCCCTCGCCACGCGCGAGCTTGCCGAGGTAGTGCGTCTTGAGGTCTTCGTTGCCCGACAGCAGCAGTCCCATCGTGCCCAGCTTGTTGACAGCTGGGATCAACGACGACGCGCAACAGACGCGCGCGATCTCTTCGATCACGATCGCCGATGCGATCGCGTCGGCACCGATGCCGCCGTACTGCTCCGGCACGTGCACCGCGTGCAGCTCCGCAGCGACCAGCGCATCGTGCACGTCCCAGGGGAACTCAGCGGTCTCGTCGATCTCGGCGGCGCGAGGCGCGATCTTGTCCTCCGCCACCTCTCGCACGGTCTTGCGCAGCAGCTCGTGCTCCTCGGGGAGCACGTAGGTGTCGAAGGCAGGATTCACCGGCTGATTCTAGGAGTTCCTACGATGTTGCGGTGACCAAGCCTCGGCTCTCCGTCATCGGCACTGGCTATCTCGGCGCGACCCACGCCGTGTGCATGGCCGAGCTTGGCTACGACGTGATCGGCCTCGACGTCGATGCGAACAAGGTCGCCAGGCTCTCAGCCGGCGAGGTCCCGTTCTTCGAGCCCGGACTCGACGAGCTGTTGCGCAAAGTGCTCGATTCCGGCCGGTTGCGGTTCACGACCTCGTACGAAGACATCGCGGCCAACGCCGACGTGCACTTCATCTGCGTCGGAACCCCGCAGCGAAAGGGCGAGTTCGCGGCCGACCTCACCTATGTCGACGCGGCGGTCGGCTCGTTGGCCCCGTTGCTCGCTCGGCCGTGCGTCGTCGCGGGGAAGTCGACGGTCCCCGTCGGCACTGCCGAGCGGATCGCCGCCCAGCTCCACGAGCAGGCGCCAGCGGGCACAGGCGTGGAACTCGTGTGGAACCCGGAGTTCCTGCGTGAGGGATACGCGGTGGAGGACACACTGCGCCCCGACCGACTCGTGTTCGGCGTGACGTCCGAGCGCGGCGAGGCGGTCATGCGCGCGGCCTTCGCCCCGATGATCGACGCGGGCACTCCGGTCGTCGTCACCGACCTCGCCACCTCGCAGCTGGTGAAGGTGTCCGCCAACGCCTTCCTGGCGACCAAGATCTCCTTCATCAATGCGATGGCGGAGGTGTGCGAGTCGGTGCACGCCGACGTCAAGAAACTGTCCGAGGCACTGTCCTACGACAGCCGGATCGGCGGCCGCTTCCTGCATGCAGGTCTGGGGTTCGGCGGCGGCTGCCTCCCCAAGGACATCCGCGCATTCATGGCTCGGGCCGGTGAGCTGGGCGTCGACCAGGCGCTGTCGTTCCTGCAGGAGGTCGACGCGATCAACCAGCGCCGGCGCGCCCGCATGGTCGACCTGGCGCGCGAATGCGTCGAGGACTCGTTCCAGGGTCGCCGGGTGGGCGTCCTCGGCGCGGCCTTCAAGCCGAACAGCGACGACATCCGCGACTCGCCCGCGCTGGACGTCGCCAGCCGCATCCACAAAGCCGGTGCTCAGGTGACGGTCTATGACCCGGCTGCCCTCGACAATGCCCGCCGCGACTATCCCGACCTCGACTACGCGGAGTCGCTCGTCGCCGCTGCCCGCAACGCCGACGTGGTTCTGCACCTCACCGAATGGCGCGAGTTCCGGGCCATGGACCCGCACATCCTCGACGACGTCGTACG
>JAICMI010000113.1 GCA_025929315.1 Frankiaceae bacterium | reverse complement strand
TGATGGCGCGCGACGAGGGCTGGTTCGCCGAGCACATGCTGATCCTCAAGCTCACGTCTCCCGAGGGTGACGCCCGCTTCATCACTGCGGCGTTCCCGTCGGCGTGCGGCAAGACCAACCTCGCGATGCTGCAGCCGACCATCGAGGGCTGGAAGGCCGAGACCGTCGGTGACGACATCTGCTGGATGCGCTTCGGTGACGACGGCCGCCTCTATGCGATCAACCCGGAGGCGGGCTTCTTCGGTGTCGCCCCCGGCACCGGCGCCGAGACCAACAAGAGCGCGATCGACACGCTCTATGCCAACTGCATCTTCACCAACGTCGCGTTGACCGACGACGGTGACGTGTGGTGGGAAGGGCTCACCAAGACCCCGCCCGCGCACCTCATCGACTGGAAGGGTCGCGACTGGACTCCGGAGTCGAAGGAGCCGGCCGCGCATCCCAACGCGCGCTTCACCGCGCCCGCGTCCCAGTGCCCGACGATCGCCGCCGAGTGGGAGGACCCCAAGGGCGTGCCGATCTCGGCAATCCTCTTCGGCGGTCGACGTGCCACCAACGTGCCGCTTGTCACCGAGTCGTTCGACTGGGAGCACGGTGTGTTCCTGGCGTCCAACGTTTCGTCGGAGGGCACCGCGGCTGCGGAGAACAAGGTCGGCGAGCTGCGCCGCGACCCGTTCGCGATGCTGCCGTTCTGCGGCTACAACATGGCCGACTACTTCAGCCACTGGCTCGCCACCGGCGCCAAGGCCGACGCCGACAAGCTGCCGCGCATCTACTACGTCAACTGGTTCCGCAAGGACGACAACGGCAAGTTCGTCTGGCCGGGCTTCGGTGACAACAGTCGGGTGCTGAAGTGGATCGTCGACCGGCTCGACGGTAAGGACGCCGCGACCAAGACCGCGATCGGCAACGTCCCGACCAAGGACTCACTCGACCTGGACGGCCTCGACATCACCGACGAGCAGGTCGACCTGCTGCTCGCCGTCGACAACGAGGCCTGGCGCGATGAGGCCGACAAGATCGGCAAGGACTACCGGAAGTTCGGCGACCGGCTTCCCGAAGCACTCGAGGGTCAGCTCGCCGACCTCAAGTCGCGTCTGGGCTAGCTCAGGTCATCTGGTAGGTGACCGTCACGCTGATCGTCACCTGCTGGGTGCCCGGGCTGATCGGCACGGGCGCGGAGGCCGTCCTCGCGGACGCGAAACCCCTGTCGTAGACCGGCCCGCCGTTGTCGACGGTCTCGGAGATCTTCTCGACCCGACCGACGGAGCGACCGGAGAGGCTCGCGTACTGCGACGCCCGGTCCTTGGCGTCCGCGAATGCGTTGGCGCGCGCCTGCTGCATGAGCTGCTTGTCGTCGGAGATGTTGAAGAACATGTTGTCGATGTCGACGTGCCCGGAAGACGTGGCGCCGTCGGAGATCGTGGCGCCGGCGTTGTCCAGTGGCGTGATGCGTGCCTCAACCGTCTGTGTCGCGGTGTAGCCGCTCGCGTTCGTCTTGCGGTTGTGCCACTGATAGAGCGACAGCCCGTTGGTGGTGATGTCCTCGGCTTTGACGCCGTCGCCCTTCAAGGCCTTGATGAGCTTGTTGCTGAACGTCGACAGGTCATCGAGTGCGGTCTGCACCGACGTACGACGTGCATGCACACTGAAGTCGACCGTCAGTGTGTCCGGGGTGCCTGTCGCCATCCCCTCGCCGGTCACGACGATCGCGTCGTCGGTCGGGTCGTTGGCGGCCTGCGCCCCACCTCCGGACGTTGCCACCAGCACACCGGCAGCCATGACGGACCCGATTGCTGCCCAACCCCATCTCCTGAACGCGGACATCGCGCCTCCCTTCGGACGTATGACTCCGCGGAGGGCCGATCGGTTCTCCTCAGCGACGGTTACTCTGCACTCAATGAGCGTGCGCGGGCTCGTCTACGGCGTCTATGAACGCCGGTTGGCGCGCACGCTGACGTCAACACCGCGGCCCAGGCACGTCGGCGTGATCCTCGACGGCAACCGTCGCTGGGCCCGCGCGGCCGGCGCCGAGCACGTCAGCCAAGGGCATCAGGCCGGCGCCGACCACATCCGGGACCTCCTCGGATGGTGCGAGGAGGCCGGTGTCGAGGTCGTGACGCTGTGGATGTTGTCCAGCGACAACCTCAACCGGTCGGCGGATGAGCTGGTGCCGCTGCTGGGCATCATCGAGGCCACGGTCCGTGAGCTAGCCGCGGCGGGACAGCAGTGGCGGGTCAACCCCGTCGGGGCCCTGGACCTGCTGCCGGACAGCACGGTCCGGGTGCTCAAGGAAGCAGCCGAGGCGACCTCCGATCGCACCGGTCTGCTCGTCAATGCCGCCGTCGGCTACGGCGGCCGCCGCGAGATCGCTGACGCAGTCCGTGGCCTGTTGCAAGCGCACGCATCTCGCGGCGACTCGCTCGAGGAGGTCGCCGCGGCGCTTGACCCGGAGCACATCGCGGACCACCTCTACACCCGAGGCCAACCCGATCCGGATCTGGTGATCCGCACCAGCGGTGAGCAGCGGCTCGGCGGGTTCCTGCTCTGGCAGAGCGCGCATTCGGAGTTCTACTTCTGCGACGCGCTCTGGCCGGACTTCCGCCGGATCGACTTTCTCCGTGCGCTGCGTGCCTATGCGCAACGCAGCCGCCGCTTCGGCTCATGAGCGTCCTCAGCCGTTAGGCCTTCGCGCAGAACGCCGTCAGCAGCTTCGCCGTCTTGGGGTCCCCGAGACGGGCGCGGGCGGCCCGCCAGTGCCCGGCGAGCGCAAGCAGACCGGGGTCCCGGGGTGCCTGTCGCAGCGTCTGAAGCGTGGCCGCGAAGGCCTGGTCGGCGGCTGTCGGCAGCCCGCCTTCGACGGTGGTCGCATAGAGGCGGACGTTCTCGCACAGGGCCAACCGGCGGGCGCTGTCGATCGGGCCGATGAGCACGGTGTGCGCCGGCAGGGTCGCGGCCGGCGTGGACGTCGGCGCTACGGACGAATCGGTCGGCGTCGGCGCGCTCGACCCGCCGCACCCGGCTATCGCGATCAGCAGGGCCGTGGTCGTGGCCACGGTCGCTCGTCTCACGCCGTCGAGTCTGCGCCGCGTGTCGCACCGCTGTCCGGTCAACCCGGCCGTACCGTCAAAACCGGCGGACAGAGCGCTGGCCGCCCCCTCTCACGGAGGCGCCCGTTGACCCGTATCCCTACGGAATCTGCCCCGACGATCAAGACCCGCAAGCGAAAGACTCCACGGCGCACGTTCGTTCTCGACACCAGCGTGTTGCTCGCTGATCCAGCAGCCCTCATGAAGTTCGCGGAGCACGAGGTCGTGCTGCCGATCGTGGTGATCACGGAGCTCGAGGCCAAGCGCAACCATCCCGAGCTCGGCTGGTTCGCCCGTCAGTCGCTGCATCTGCTCGACGAGCTGCGGCTGGAACACGGGCGGCTGGACGAGCCGTTGCCCGTCAACGACCTCGGTGGCAGCGTCCGGGTCGAGCTCAACCACAGCGACCCGGCGATCCTGCCGGCCGGTTATCGCCTGGGCGACAACGACTCCAGGCTGCTGGCCGTTGCGCGCAACCTCGCCGCCGAGGGCGCTGACGTCGTACTCGTCAGCAAGGACATGCCGCTGCGCATCAAGGCCGCCAGCATCGGCCTGCAGGCGCAGGAGTACATGGCCGAGCAGGTCACGTCCGGGTGGATGGGCATGGCCGAGATCGAGATCGCCGGGTCGGTCGTCGACACCTTGTACGCCGAGGACGTCGTCGACATCGCCGAAGCGGCGGAGATGCCTTGTCACACCGGTCTTGTCCTGCTCTCCGAGCGGGGGAGCGCACTCGCGCGGGTCACGCCCGACAAGAAGGTGCGGTTGGTGCGCGGTGACCGTGACGTGTTCGGCGTGCACGGACGCAGCGCCGAGCAGCGCATCGCGCTCGAGCTCTTGCTCGACCCCGACATCGGCATCGTGTCTCTCGGCGGTCGCGCCGGTACCGGCAAGTCAGCCCTCGCACTGTGCGCCGGGCTGGAGGCGGTGATCGAACGCCGCCAGCACCGCAAGGTCATGGTCTTCCGTCCCCTCTATGCGGTCGGTGGTCAGGAGCTCGGCTACCTGCCCGGCACCGAGGCCGAGAAGATGTCGCCGTGGGGCCAGGCCGTATACGACACCCTCGGTGCGCTGGTCTCGCCGCACGTCATCGACGAGGTCCTGGATCGTGAGCTGCTCGAGGTGTTGCCGCTGACGCACATTCGCGGCCGGTCCTTGCACGACGCGTTCGTCATCGTCGACGAGGCGCAGTCGCTCGAACGAGGTGTGCTGCTCACCGTGCTGTCCCGGATCGGGCAGAACTCTCGGGTGGTGCTGACGCACGACGTCGCGCAACGCGACAACCTGCGCGTCGGCCGTCACGACGGTGTCGCTGCGGTCATCGAGGCGCTGAAGGGTCACCCCTTGTTCGCCCACGTCACATTGACACGGTCCGAACGTTCGCCAATCGCTGCGCTCGTGACGGAGATGTTGGAAGATCTCGGCATCTGACGGAAACGAGGAACAGTCGTGATCAAAAAGGCGCTAGTCGCTGCCCTGGCTACCTGCTTGCTCGGCGGTCCGGCCTTCGCTGGCCAGCACTACCGCGTCGTGGCGAGCAACCCGGCGAACGGTGCGACCGTCAAGGTGCCTGTCGGTGACGAGCTGCAGCTCAAGCTCACTGCCTGCGAGTCGTGCGGCTTCCGCTGGAAGATCGTCAAGAAGCCCGACGCCTCGGTGATCGCCTTCGACCGCCGGCAAAAGAGCGTCAGCCAGTGCAGTGGTGGCTGCGTGGGCGGCAACGCGACCGAACGTTGGTTGTTCGACAGCAAGTCGGTTGGTACGACGACAGTGAAGCTCGGCTACTTCGGTCCCGGTAAGTCCAAGCCGGACAAGGTCAAGCGCCTCGATCTTGCGGTCACGGCCTGACCTTGGGGGCGCATCGGCGGCTTGCCATCTTCGCCGTGCTGGCAGGTCTGGCGGCGACCTGTCCAGGCGCGGTTGCCGTCGCCATCACTCGTGTCGACGGGCCGGTCCCGGCGCCGGCAGTGGTCGTGCGGTCATACGACCGCATGCCTGTGGTCCGGCCGGTGTGGACGCCACCCAAAGTGGTCAAGTGGCGGACGCTGCCGGACGGCACCCGCACGTTGCTGCCCGGGCACCGGGTGGTGGCGTTCTACGGTGCTCCGCACGCACCCGGCCTCGGTGTGCTGGGCGCGGGCTCACCTGACGCGCTCTGGCCGCGGCTGCATAGGCAGGCCCGCCCCTACGGCACCGCGCATACGCCGGTCATGGCGTCGTACGAGCTCATCACCTATCTGGCGACGGGCAGCCGGGGCAACCAGGGCAACTTCTCCAGCCGGTTGTCCGGCCGCACGATCACCCACTATGCGCGCGCGGCGAAACGACATCACGCCCTGCTGATCCTCGACATTCAGCCCGGTCGCGGACGCTTTCTCGACGACGCGCGATCGTTGAAGCGGTGGTTGCGTCTGCCGTACGTCGGGCTCGCCATCGACCCCGAGTGGAAGCTGTACGGCGGGCAGATGCCGCTGGCCGGGATCGGTCACACCACGGCGCGGACGGTCAACCACGTCTCGCGCTGGCTCGGCCACCTGACTCGGGTCAACCACCTGCCGCAGAAGCTCTTTCTGGTGCACCAGTTCACCGAGAGCATGGTGACCGACAAGCGACACGTGGTGTCGCGCAAGCACTTGGCGACGGTGTTCAACGTCGACGGTCTCGGTGGTCGCGCAGCCAAGATCGGCAAGTACCACGACTTCGCGCGGGATCACCGCTTCCCGTTGGGGTTCAAGCTTTTCTACGATGCCGACATCGGCCTGATGAACCCGGCTGACGTCATGCGGCTGAGACCGCGCCCCGCCATCGTCGAATACGAGTAGATGGTCATCCCGATCCATGACGACAACCCGGTGCGCCGGGTGCCGATCGTCACCTATCTGCTCATCGCCATCAACTTTGCAGTGTTCCTGACGGAGCCGGTGGTTTCACAGATCGGCGTCGGCTCACAGACGGTCGCACAGGTCTGTCAGCAACAGTCCTACTTCGACAGGTACGCGGTCATCCCCAAGGAGCTCATCGACAACGAAACGCTGCCGCCGCACCGCTACGTTGTCCAGACAAGCGCCGGGCCACAGGCGTGTCCCGTTGTCGACGAGCACAGCAAGATCCCGATTCTTTCTGCTCTCTACGCGATGTTCTTGCACGGCGGCTGGCTGCACATCCTCGGCAACATGCTGTTTCTCTACGTGTTCGGCAACAACATCGAAGACCGGATGGGCCGGATCAAGTACCTGCTGTTCTACTTGTTCTGCGGCTACGTTGCGGCCTACGGCTTCGCGGCCGGCAACGCCGACTCGACAACCACACTCGTGGGCGCGTCCGGCGCGATCGCCGGCGTGCTCGGTGCCTACCTGATCGTCTTCCCACGCGCCCGGGTCACGTCGGTGATCCCACTGGGGTTCATCTTCTTCCCCCTGAAGCTGCCCGCCTGGGGAGTGCTGGGCGGCTGGTTCCTGCTGCAGTGGCTCTACTCGAGCGGAACAGCGGTCACGAGCGGCGCGGGCGTGGCCTACCTCGCCCATGTCTTCGGATTCATCGCCGGAGCCGGTATCGCGCTCATTGCCCGACCGTTCCTCGCTGGGACTCGTGTGACTTCTGCTTCCTGATGGGGTGGTTTGCACCCTGGATGTGAGATTGCTCACCGACGTATCCGGGTATCCGACGGGTGCTTGCAGCAGTTAGCGGTATGTACTGGATGTGACCGCCGGGCCGGGGGGCCGGGCGTGAGTGAGGGTCGCGGAGAAGCCGCGGCTGCCCCTTGAACGTCCCGACCGGACGTGAGCGTGCCGTGGTGCGCGGGGTGCCCCCGAGGGCTGCCGAACCGAGGCAGTCCGCGAGAGCACGAAAGGCAATCGTTGTGAACCGGACGTTGATCCGGGGGGTTCATGCTGGCCTGATCGGCACTGCGTTCCTTGCAGGTGCCGCCATAGTCGGGCCGGCGATCGCAAATGGAGCAGAGAGTGACAGCTCCTGGACGCGCCCCCTCCCCGTGGCGCAGCAGGAAGCAGCTATGCACTGGCGCCTTCCGAAGGCGCACTGGCTCCGCCATGTAAAGCCCTACCACCGCCAGCACCACCGAGCGTCGCGGTCGTCGTACCGGACGGCCCTGAGCGGGTCGCCGCAGACCGTGGCTCACGCTCTCGTGCTGCGACAGGGCTGGAGCGAGGGTCAGTGGAGCTGCCTCGACTCCCTGTGGACTCGGGAGAGCCGCTGGAGCACCTACGCGACCAACGGCTCCTCGGGTGCCTACGGCATCCCGCAGGCGCTGCCGGCGTACAAGATGGCGTCAGCCGGGTCCGACTGGCGCAGCAACCCGATTACACAGATCCGTTGGGGCATCTCCTACATCGCCTCGAAGTACGGGACACCGTGCACCGCCCTGTCGCACTCGGACGCGACCGGTTACTACTGATCGCTGCTACTGATGGGGGCGGGTCATCCCGAGCACGTCTAACGCATCATCGAGCTGGGCTTCCGTGAGCTTTCCTTCTTGTACGAAGCCCAGCTCGATGACTGCTTCACGGATCGTGATGCCGTCGGCGAGTGCCTTCTTCGCCACCTTGGCGGCGTTCTCGTAGCCGATGTAGCGGTTGAGCGGTGTCACGATCGACGGCGAGGACTCGGCATAGGCACGGCAGCGCTCCTCGTCGGCGACGATGCCATCGATGCACCGGTCCGCGAGCAGGACCGCGATGTTGGCGAGCAGCCGGATCGACTCGAGCAGGTTGCGCGCGATCACGGGAAGCATGACGTTGAGCTCGAAGTTGCCGGCGGCCCCGCCGAACGCGACTGCGGCGTCGTTACCGATCACTTGCGCGACGATCTGGCACGTCGCCTCGCCGATCACCGGGTTGACCTTGCCCGGCATGATCGACGATCCCGGTTGCAGATCCGGCAGGTGGATCTCGGCAAGGCCGGCGCGTGGTCCGCTCGACATCCAGC
Organism: Frankiaceae bacterium; assembly: GCA_025929315.1. Taxonomy (GTDB): domain Bacteria; phylum Actinomycetota; class Actinomycetes; order JAFAQI01; family JAFAQI01; genus DATBDO01. The sequence continues at coordinate 1,053 of JAICMI010000113.1, read as the reverse complement.
GGAGGTCGTTGGCGATTTTGTAGAGACCGACGGCGATCGTGCGTAGCTGGCCGCTCGCTTCGACGAGGGCATCACGCGCGCCTTGTGCTTCGAAATGGTCCTGCGCCTCGCAGAAGGGCAGGTCGAGCTCGTCACGCAGGATCGTGATGACCTTGTCGGCGAACCCGGCGGGTGTGTTGATGCCGGTGCCGACTGCGGTGCCACCGAGCGGAAGCTCGGCGATGCGCGGCAGTGAGGCATGGAGTCGCTCGACGCCGTAGGCGACCTGTTGGGCGTAACCGCCGAACTCCTGGCCGAGCGTTACGGGCGTCGCGTCCATGAGGTGGGTGCGGCCGCTCTTGACGACGTCGGCGAACTCTTCGCTCTTGTGCCGTAGCGCTTGCAACAGGTGGTCAAGTGCGGGGATGAGGTCACGGACGATCGACCGGGTGGCGGCGACGTGAATGGCACTGGGGAAGACATCGTTGCTCGACTGCGATGCGTTGACATGGTCGTTGGGGTGGACGTCTTTGCCCAGGCTCCGCTGCGCGATGGTGGCGATGACCTCGTTGGCGTTCATGTTGCTCGACGTGCCGGAGCCGGTCTGGAACACGTCTATCGGGAACTGGTCGTCGTGATCGCCGCGCGTGACCTCGGTCGCTGCGGCGGCGATGGCGTCGGCGATGTCGCCCTCGACGACGCCGAGCTCCTTGTTGACTCGTGCCGCCGCGCCCTTGATGGAGCCGAGGGCGCTGATGAGCTGCCGGTCGATCGGCATCCCGGACAGCGGAAAGTTCTCGATGGCGCGCTGGGTCTGCGCCCGCCAGAGGGCGGTCGCGGGAACCTGCACTTCACCCATCGAGTCGTGTTCGACGCGGAACTCGCTCATGGTCGACAGACTGACATGTCGGAGTCCGCTACGGATGTCGAGGTCTTCGTCGAACCTGACCCTCGGGTCCGGTGAAGACGAGGCTTCGGTCGGGGTCTCGGCGTAATGTCCAGCTGCCTTCGTGGACGAGCCAGTGGTGGAAGGTGCATAGCCAGGCGGCGTTGTCGAGGGTGGAGGGGCCGCCG
>JAICMI010000147.1 GCA_025929315.1 Frankiaceae bacterium | reverse complement strand
TCGAGAGCGGTCACCTGTTCGCCTTCTCGATCTGAGTGACGATGCCGTGATCCGGACCGAAGAAGTCCGTGTCGACCTTCGACCAACCGCCCAGATCGTCGATCGTCTCCAACGTGGTCACCGTGGGATACGGATGCGTCGGATCATTGGCACCCATGACCTTGGACGGGACAGCCGCGCTGTCGAGTGGCCGGAAACCCTTGCTGGCAAGCACCTTCTGCCCCGCGGCACTCTGCACGTAGGCCAGGAAGCGCCTCGCCGCCGCAGGTGCCGACTTGGTGACCGCGACCGGGTTCTGGATCTTGAACGTGTCCGACGGGACGACGTAATCGAGATTCTTGCCGGCCTGCTTGGCCGCGATGGCTTCGTTCTCGTACGAGATCAGGACATTCCCCGTGCCCGCGAGGAAGGCTGTGGTGGCATCCGCGCCGCTGTCCGGTTTGCTCACCACGTGGGCGAAGAACTTCGCCAAGTAGGAGCGGGCGTCCGCCTTGCTTCCCCCGGCCAGCAGCCCGTGCGAGTACGCGGCGAGGATGTTCCACTTGGCGGACCCGGAAGTCGCGGGATTCGGGGTCACTATCTTGACGCCGGGCTTCGTCAGGTCGTCCCACCCTCTGATGTGTTGCGGGTTTCCCGGACGGACCACGATCACGACCACCGAGGTCGTCCCGATGCCCTTCGACTTCCCCTTGTCCCAGGAGGCGTCGACGAACTCCGGGACGAGCTTGCTCATGTCGGGCTCGAGCGAGAAGCCGACGAAACCGGCCGGTTGGCCGCTCGCCACTGCCTTGCTCTGCGAGCCGCTCGGACCGAAGGACTGCGACACTCTGACGTTCTTGCCCGCCGGCGTCTCCTTGAACGCCGTCGCCACCGCGTCGTAGCCCGGCTTAAGCACCGAGAACCCGACGATCGCGACTTTTCCTGCAGCGCCACTGCCGCCATCGCCTTCGGGCATGCTCGCAGAGCATGCCGTCAGGCCGAGACCAACAACACTGGAAGCGGCGATTGCCGCCACCCGACGCGCGCGTGCTCGGTGCATATCCATGCCTGATTGCCCTGTCCCTTGTCGGTAATGTCTATCGAGTTACCAGACAATATGCAGCTGCGTTTTCAACCAATGTTTTTTTCCACGAGGCGCTTTCGCTGGCAAGAAGCCTTTGCGGATCGACGGCACGGTGCCGGGCGTGAACCGGAACTCGGGACGTACCGGCCCATTGGAGGCTTGCCGCGCTATCCGGCGTCGGGACTAGCGCTGAGTGGCGTCGTCAACCTCACCGACGAGCTCTTCGAGCACGTCCTCGAGGAAGACCACGCCGAGCACCTTCTCGGCGGCGCTGTCGACGACCCGCGCCAGGTGCGCACCGCTGCGCTGCATGGTGACGACCATGTCGTCGACCTCGTCGGTCGGAGCGACCGTCGCAAGGGGCCGGATGCGGCGGGGCGGAACTGGCTCGGCATACGCCTCATCGGTCGCGTAGAGCACGTCCTTGAGGTGCACGTAACCGGCAATGACGCCGCGGCGGTCGAGGACCGGATAGCGCGAGAACCCATGCTTGGCAACGAGCCGCTCGATGTCCTCGGGAGTGGCGCCGACGCTCACGGTAATCAGCTCGTCGACCGGCACGGCCACGTCGGCGGCCACCCGGTCGGTGAACTCCAACGCACCCTGCACACGTGCGGACTGCCGCTCCGGCAACAGGCCCTCCCGCTGCGACTCCGCGACGATCAGCTCGACCTCCTCGGCCGAAAATGCTGACGTGGCTTCATCTTTCGGCTCGACGCCCAACCGGCGCACGGCCCACTTGGCGATCGCTTCGAGTGCTCGAATGATCGGCCGCAGCACCCGCGTCACCCACAACAGCGCCGGCGCGAGCAACAACGCGGCGCGGTCGGGACCAGCGATCGCCAGGTTCTTGGGCACCATCTCGCCCAGCACCACGTGGCAGTAGGCGACGATCAGCAGCGCCAGCAACAACGCCACGACAGTCGCCATACCGTCCGGCGCGCCGATGCCGGTGAAGAGCGGCTCGATCAGGTGGTGCAACGCGTCCTCGGCGACCGCACCCAGCAGCACCGAGCACACCGTGATACCCAACTGCGCGCAGGCCAACAGTGACGAAACGTTCTCCAACGCCTCAAGACTCAGCTTCGCGCGCTTCGATCCCGCCGCCGCGAGCGGCTCGAGCTGCGAGCGCCGAGCGGCCATCACCGAGAACTCCGCACCGACGAAGAACGCGTTACCCATCAAGAAGACCAGGGAGAGCAGAAGCTTCATTCCGAAACCTCCGGTATGACGGGAGCTATCCGGACCCGATCGACGCGCCTGCCGTCCATGGCGACCACCCGCAACATCCAGCCGTTGAGCGCGATCTCGTCCCCCACTTGCGGCACCCGGCCGACCGCGGCCATCACGAAGCCGCCGACGGTCTCGTAATAAGCACCTTCGGGAATCGTCGCGCCGATCCGGTCGTGCACCTCGTCCGGTCGCCAAAGACCCGGCACCGTCCAGGAACCATCCGGCAGTAGGCGACTCACGTCCACCCGTGGGTCGTGCTCATCGCTGACCTCACCGACGATCTCTTCGATGACGTCCTCGAGGGTGACGACGCCGGAGGTGCCGCCATACTCGTCGACCACGATTGCCAGCTGGAATCCGCCGGCGCGCAGCAGGAGCAGCAGCGGGTCGAGCAGCATGGTCTCGGGCACCAGTACGGGCCGGATCATGAGCGCCGTCACCGGCACGTCGTCGCGGCGATCCTGCGGCACCGCGATGGCCTTCTTGACGTGGACCACGCCGACGACGTCGTCCCAGTCGTTGCCGATCACGGGGAACCGCGAATGCCCAGTATTGCGAGCCAGATCGACCACGTCGGTGGCGGTGGCGTCGCGTTCGACATACGCACAGCGAACGCGGGGGCTCATGACATCGGAGGCGGTCCGCTCACCGAAGTTGAGCGACCGGGTGAGCAACCGCGCGGTGCCTTCCTCGAGCGTCCCGGCTTCCGCCGAGCGACGCACCATCGAGGACAGCTCCTGCGGCGTGCGTGCCGCGCTCAACTCTTCCTGCGGCTCGATGCCGAAGCGTCGCACGAAGGCGTTCGCCGAGCCGTTGAGTATGACGATCAGCGGCTTGGTCACGGTTGCAAAGACGCGCACCGGCCCGGCAACGATCTTCGCCACGGCGAGCGGTGCGGAGATGCCGAGGAACTGCGGGATCAGCTCGCCGAAGATCATCGAGAACAGCGACGCGATGACCAGCGCGACGACAGTGGCGACCGCCGCCGATGCGGTGCCGGAGAAGCCGATCGATTCCAGCGGACCTTCCAGCAGCGCGCCGAGCGACGGTTCGACCAGATAGCCGAGCACCAGCGTAGTGATCGTGATACCGACCTGGGCTGCGGACAGTTGCGTCGAGAGGCGCCGCAGCGCCGCCAATACGGCGCCGGCGCGGACGTCACCGTCGTCGATGGCTCGCTGCACCGTCGGGCGGTCGAGTGCGACCAGGCTGAACTCCGCGGCAACGAAGAGAGCGGTGCCGACGGTCAGCACGACCCCGGCGAGGATGAGCAGCCATTCCACCAACATGTCGCGCACATACTTTCACGCGGCCTGCGCAACAGTCGCATTTGCCGGAGACGGTGGGCGACCGCGGCGCACGCGACCAGTGGGTGTGCGTTACTTCAACAGGTCTATCTGGCGCTGGGCTTCGTGCACGATCCGCAGCGCCTCGGAGCGCACCGTTTCGCTGGTATGGCGGGAGCGCACCAGCTTGCGAGCGCTCTGCCGCAGGTCGTTGATGGCCGACTCGAAGTCACTGCTGGCCTGACCGCGCGACGCGTAGCCGCCGGACGCGGGTTTGGCCACCCGACGCGCTTCCTGCGCGGCGGCCTTGAGCTCGGCGCGCAGGTCGGCGGCATCGCCCTTGACCCGCGACCGCACCGCCTCGGCGAGTTGGCTGACCGAGCGGTCGAGGTCGTCCTGCAGGTCACCCAGGTCGGACTCTCGCGCGGTGACCTCGGCCCGGCCGGCGTCGGTGATCGTGTAGGTGACCTTGCGGCCGTCGTCACCGCGGCTGACCAGCCCTTCTTCCTCGAGCTTGGCCAGTCGCGGGTAGACCGTGCCGGCACTCGGCGTGTAGAGCCCGTTGAAGCGCTGCTCGAGATCGCGCATGATCTCGTAGCCGTGGCGCGGCCCCTCGTTCAGCAGCGACAACAGGTAGAGCCGCAGTTGCCCGTGCGCAAAGACGGGGCTCACGATGGATCCTTGGTCAAACTCGGACCGCCGGGCGCCGCACGTAGCACCACGACATCACCGGACACCGACGAGGCCTCCAGCCGCAGCGACTCGTCCCCGTCCCGCGCCTCGCCGCCGCGGTGCCACTTGCCGCCGAGCTTGACGCCGTCGACGATCGCCGCGCCGCTCATCGTGGACACCTTGACGCGGTAGCCGCCGCCGGCGGGCACCCGCACGGTCACATCGCCGGACACCGTGTTGGACTCGACGCGCGTGCTGTGGTTGGTGAGGTCGATGGTGATGTCGCCCGAGACGCCGTTCAGTTCGATGGGGTCCAGGACGCTGTCGTGCACCGTGATGGCGCCCGAGACGGTGTTCGCCTCGAGCCGGCCGCGGAGCTGGTGCCCCTCGAAGGTGCCGGAGACCCCGTTGATCTCCATCCGCCCGTCGATGTCGTCGGCGGTCACGTCGCCGCTGACGGTGTTCAGCGAGGTTCGAGCGTGTATGCCGCTCACCACCGCCCCCGCACTCACGGTGTTGATGTCCGTCCTGGCGTCGCGCGGGATCGCCACGGACACCCGCGCCTTGATCTGCGTCGATCCGCCGAAGCTCTTCAGCGTCTCCCAGAGGTTGCCGCCGTCGTGCTTGACGTGACTGATCTCCAGCTTGTGGCCGTTCCAGGTGACCTTGAGCGGCGGTCCGACGACCTCCTGGACCTCGACCTGCGCGGTGGGCGCATCATGCGTCACCACGTCCACGTGGCCACCGACCAGTGCCACCGTCAGCCGGTCGACACGCTCGCCCTCGCTGCCGATGTCGAGCACCTTG
>JAICMI010000099.1 GCA_025929315.1 Frankiaceae bacterium | reverse complement strand
TCGGAGAGCCGCCCCTTGCCACGCAGCGACGTGAAGACCGACTCGAGTCGATCGGACAGTGTCTCGAACATGAGGGCCTCAGGCTACGTGGATGTTCAGGTGCGCACGAGCCCAGCGGGTTGGACCTCGACTCCCCCGCCGGCGTACATCTCCTCGATGCGGTTGGCGTAGGTCGCGAGGACACCCCGGCGCTTCAGCTTCATGGTCGGCGTGAGCAGCTCGGTGTCCGGCAGCCATTCCTCACCAAGCAGGACGAACCGTCGGATGTGCTCGACGTTGGACAGCCGGGAGTTGACGTCGGCAACAGCCGCGGCCATCTCCGCGAGGACGCCCGGGTCGGCGGCAAGGTCGGCAAGAGATCGGCCCGGATGCTGCACGCTCGCGGTGTCCGGGTCGATGGTGAGCAGCGCAACCAGGTAGGCGCGGCCGTCGCCGATCGTCATCGCCTGTCCGACGAGCGGGATGGTCTTCAACCCGGCCTCGATGTTGGCCGGCGACACGTTCTTGCCGCCCGCGGTGATGATGAGCTCCTTCTTGCGGTCGACGATCTTGAGGTAGCCGTCCTCGTCGAACTCACCGATGTCGCCGGTGTGCAGCCAGCCGTCCTCGTCAAGCGCTTCGCGCGTGCGGTCCGGATCGTCGAGGTAACCCTTGAACACGATTGCGCCGCGGCACAGGACCTCGCCGTCGGGCGCGGTGATCACCTCGGTCTCGGGATAGGCACGGCCGACCCGGCCGGACTTGACCAGGCGCGGTTCCCAGGTCATGCCACCCGTGTTCTCGCTCATGCCGTAGATCTCGCTCATCTCGATGCCGATGTCACGCAGAAAGTCGATGACCTCCGGCGGGATGGGCGCGGCCCCACTGAACGCGGTCGCACAGTCGTCCAGACCCACCACGGCACGTAACGGCCTGAACGCGACGTCTTGCACGAACTCCCACGTCGCTGCGAGCTCCGCGGGCATCTCTTCGCCGCGGGCCCGCAACGACTGGACCTGTCGGCCGACAGCGAGCGCGTCAGCGAACCGTGCCTGGTCTTCGGCCGGTCTGGCCGCCACGGCGGCCTGGATGCCGGCGGTGAGCTTCTCCCACACTCGCGGTGGCCCGAACAGCTGCGTCGGACGAACCGCGAGCAGGTAGGACGAGAGCTGGGTGATGTCCGGGCACGGTGTCACGACGCCACCGTGCAGCAGATGGTTGTAGTGACTGACGTTGCGTTCTGCGATGTGCGCCATCGGCAAGTAGGAGACGAGCCGGGTCTGCAGTGGGTCCTCGTCCGGTTCCATGAAGTGGATGAGGCCCTTGTACGCCGCCAGGAGATTGGTGTGGTCGAGCATCACCCCCTTGGGTGAGCCCGTCGTACCAGAGGTGTAGATGACGGTCAGCAACGCGGACGGGTCTGTCGCGTCGGCCGCGGCTCTGACGTCAACGGGCGGTCCGGCAGCGACCTCGTCGTACGAGATGCAACCGGACGGCGCGCTGCCGACCACGACGAGGAACTGCAGAGTCGGTGTGTCGGCAGCGAGGATGCGATCGAGGAAGTCGCCCTCCTCGGTGATGACGACGACCGCCTTGCAGTGCGTCACGAGATAGCTGATCTGCTCGGGAGAGGACGAGTTGTAGATGGAGATCGCCGTCGCCCCGAGCAGCAGCGCACCGACATCAGCGACGTGGAACTCGAGCCGGTTGCGCAACATGACGACGACCCGGTCGCCGCGCTTGACGCCCATGGCGGCCAGCCCGCCCGCAAAGGCCGCTGCACGGTCGGCGTACTGACGCCACGTCCAGGTCTCGCCGTCGATCGTTCGGAAGGCGATGGCATCGGGATGTTCGTCAACATGTCGAACGAGGCCGTCAAGGACGTTGCGCAGCTCCGCCATCCCCGCACCGTATGACGGCAAGGCACACTCTGTAAGGGTGTCGGGGGTGCGGGTGTCGGGGTGCGGGTGTCGGGCGTGCCGGTGTTAGCCGGGCGAGTGTTCATCGTGGCCGGTCGCGGCGTGACGTTCACCGCCGTCGTGCGGCAGCTTGTCGCCGCCGACGCCCTCGTGGCACTGGTCAGCACCGACACGGCCGTTCCGGAGGTTGCGGCGCACTTCCGCGCCGACCATGCGGATCCGGACGTCTGGGCACGGGTGGTGCCGCACGTGGAGCAACGACTCGGACCGATCGATGCGGTGGTCACGGACGATTCGGGCGGTCCGATCGCAGAGCGGTTGGTCGGGCCAGACCTGCATCGTCGTGGTCATGGCGCTGTGGTCGTGGTCGAGCCGACGGCCGATGCCGACAGCGTCGTCATGACGCTGACCGGCAGGCCGTGAGCAGCGCCTGCTCGATGACCGCACGCCGGTCGACATCGTCGACGGGCACGCCGTCCGCATCGACGACATAGAAGGCGTCGACAACCTCAGCGCCAAGGGTGCTCATCCGGGCCGACCGGACGTCGAGGCCGAGGTCGGCGAGTGCACAAGTCAGTCGATGCAACAGGCCGATCGAGTCGTGCGCCCGCACCTCGACCACGGATGCGTGTTGCGAGGCGCTGTCGTCCCACAACACTCGAGCGGGCACGACGTGACCGGTCTCGTGGGCATAAGCGCGCTCTCGCTCCGCGAGGTGCGCGGCCAACGGCAGCGCGTCGTCGTACGCGCGGCGCACATCGGCACGAAGTCGGTCCCAGTCCGGAGCCGACCCGAACCGTGGTGTGACGTCGAAGACCGTGACCGCCATCGGCCCGATCGATGTCGCGGTAGCTGCGCGGATGGTGAGTCGATGAAGAGCCAGCACGCCTGCCCACCGCCACAGCAGTCCAGGACGGTCCGGTGCCACGACCGTGACCTGGTCGGCGCGGACGTGTACGGCCAGCTCACCTGCGGCCGCCAGCGCACGCTGCTCGTCGTCGAGCCCATCCGTCGAAACGACTTGGGCGCCGACGAGAGCCGCAGCCGCACGCCGGACGAGGTCCGCGACGAGTCCTGCCTTCCAGTCGCCCCATGCCGCGGGGCCGGTTGCGAGCGCGTCCGCCTCGGTCAGCGCATGCAGGAGCTCGAGCGTCCGGTGGTCGCCGACCGCGTCCGCTACGAGCCGGGGCGTGGCCGGGTCATCCAGATCGCGACGGGTTGCGGTGTCGGGCAGCAGCAGGTGGTGCCGGACGAGGTTGACCAGCACCTCCGTGTCCGTTGCCGGCAGCCCCCAACGCCTCGCGATCCGGGGAACGATCTCGATGCCCGCTTCGGTGTGGTCGCCGGGCCAGCCCTTGCCGATGTCGTGCAGCAGGGCACCGAGCAGCAGCAGATCCGGTCGAGACACTTGCCGGGTCAGGCCCGCCGCTCGCGTCGCGGCTTCGACGAGATGTCGGTCGACGGTGAACCGATGCACGGGATTGCGTTGCGGCTTGCATCGGACGCGCTCCCACTCCGGCATGAGCCGGACGAACAACCCGGCCTGGTCCAACGCCTCGATGACGGGGACGGCGTCCGTCCCTGCGCCAAGCAGCGCGAGCAACCAGTCCCGAGCTGTCGACGGCCAGGGCTCCGGGATCGGCGGAGACTCGACGGTCAGCCGCTCAATGGTGTGCGGGGCGATGGGAAGCCCGTGCTGCGCCGCAGCCGCCGCCACTCGCAAGACCAGCACCGGGTCATGAGCAGGTTGGACGTCTCGCGCGAGGACGACCTCGCCCTCCTGTTCGACCACGCCGTCCGCCAACGGCCGACGCACCGGCTTCTGCTGACGCCGCCGCCGCGGCGGTCGGAGCGTCGTGCGGACCCGTCGCCAGGTCTCGTCGGCCGCAAAGGCGATCGTTCGGCCGGCAGCGGACACATCGCGCATCAAGGCGTCGACATCGTCGTAGCCGAGAGCGGTCGCCACTGCGGCATGCTCCTGCAGCACGAGTCGGTCGGTCGGCCTCGTGCTACGCCGGTGAAGCTCACCGCGCACGTCGAGCAACAAGGTGCTCGCATCGTTCAGTCGAGCCGATCGGACGTCGACCAGCCACGACGCGGAAACCGCGTGCAGGGCGTGCACGTCGCGCAATCCGCCACGGCACTCCTTGAGGTCGGGTTCCAGCAGGAACGCGAGCTCGCCACTTCGTTCCCACCGCTCGCGCGTGGCGTCGGCGAGCTCCTCGAGCCGACGTGTCGCGTCACGGCGCCATCGAACGAAGACCGCCTCGCGCAGCTGCGCCGTCAACGCCTCGTCGCCCGCGACGTGCCGCGCATCCAACAACCCCAGTGCAGCCTTGAGGTCCGACGCCGCGACATCTGACGCTTCCGAGACGGTGCGCACTGAGTGGTCGAGGCCGACGCCTGCGTCCCAGAGCGGATACCAGATCCCGTCGGCAACGGACTTCACATCGTCAACGCGGCCGTTGTGCAGCAGAAGCAGGTCCAAGTCGCTGCCGGCCGCCGGGTCACGCCGGCCATAACCGCCCACGGCTACGAGCGCCACACCCGCCGCGCTACCAAGTCTCTTGGTGAGCCAGCTGTCGGCCAGTGACACCAATGCGGCGCGAAGCTCCGCACCCGTCAGGTCGGTGCGCTCCAGCAGCGCCTGACGAGCTTCGCGCAGGTCTTCAGAGTGCTTCTGGTCCACGCTCACCCGTACGGATGCGGATCAGGTCATCGACGTTCGTGGTCCACACTTTGCCGTCGCCGATCTGACCCGTGCGCGCGGCTTCGACAATTGCCTCGACGACGCCGCGCGCGTCGCCATCATCGACAACGAGCTCGATACGCACTTTGGGTACGAAGTCGATGACGTACTCGGCGCCGCGATAGACCTCCGTGTGGCCTCGCTGCCGGCCGTGACCCTGCACCTCAGCGACAGTCATGCCGGCGACGCCGATGCCGTGCAGCGCCTCTTTGACGTCGTCGAGCTTGAACGGTTTGACCACTGCGGTGACGAGTTTCACGGGACCAACCTCTCAGAAGCCGGCTTGGCCGGCACGCATGCTGGCGAAGTCGTATGCCGACTCGGCGTGGATCGCCGTGTCGAGCCCTTGCACCTCCACCTCTTCGGTGACCCGCAGACCGATGGTCCGCTGCACCAGTTGAGCGATCACCCAGGTCCCGGTAAAGGCCCAGGCAATCGTGACGAGCAAGGCGAGTGCTTGCACGCCCAACAGATAGCCGCCCGCGCCGGTGACAAGTCCTTCATGCGTGATGGAGCCATTCACGGCCTTGGTCGCGAAGATGCCGACGAGGAGTGTGCCGGCCAGCCCGCACGCGCCGTGCACACCGACGACGTCGAGGGAGTCGTCGTAGCCGAAACGGAACTTCAAGCGCACCGCCACGACACCGACGACTCCACCGACGAGACCGATCACCATCGCCGCCATGCTGTTGACGAACCCACATGCCGGGGTGATGGCCACCAGACCGCAGACGGCACCCGAGGCTGCTCCGAGTGTGGTCGCGTGTCCGGTCTGCCAGCGTTCGACGAGCAACCAGCCGATGACACCGGTGCAGGCCGCAAGCTGTGTCCCGATCAGCGCCTGCGACGCCAGTGCGTTGGAGCCCAGCGCCGAGCCGGCGTTGAACCCGAACCAGCCGAACCACAGGATGCCGGCTCCCAGGACCGTCAGCGGAAGCGAGTGCGGAGCCATGGCGTCGCGGGGCCAGCCGCGTCGTACGCCCAGAACCAGTGCGAGCGCGAGAGCCGACGCCCCGCTGTCGACCTCGACCACGTTGCCGCCCGCGAAGTCGAGCACGCCGCGCTGGGCCAGCCAGCCGTTGGGAGAGAACACCCAGTGCGCGATCGGTGCGTAGACCACAAGGGTCCAGATCGCCGCGAACGCGAGAAACCCGTTGAAGTGCATACGGTCCGCGCCCGTGCCGGTCAGCAGAGCCGCGGTGATGACGGCGAACATCATCTGGAACGCGGCAAACGCCAGCGGCGGAATGTTGATGTCGAAGCCGGGCACTGCAACCTCGGGATGTGCGAGGCCGGCCAGATGCAGGGTGCCGATGAACCCGCCGCCCGCGTCCGGGCCGAAGGCCAGCGAGTAGGCCGCGACCGCCCAGACCACACTGACCACCGCGATGCAGGCAAGGTTCTGAATCATGATGCTCAGCACGTTCTTGCTACGGACCATGCCGCCGTAGAACAGCGCGAGCCCCGGTGTCATGAAGAGCACCAGGGCCGCGCTGCCGAGCACCCACGCCGTATCGCCGCCGTCGATATGCATGGCGGGATTTATAGCGCGTCGGGCCCTCTCTCGCCGGTGCGCACCCGGACGAGGTCGTCCACAAGCGTCGTCCAGACCTTTCCGTCACCGATCTGGCCGGTCGAGGACGCCTTGACGATGACGTCGACCACGTCCCTGACGTCATCGTCCGCAACGACCACGTCGAGGCGCACCTTGGGGACGAAGTCCACGGTGTACTCAGCCCCTCGATACACCTCCGTATGGCCGCGCTGCCGGCCATAACCGCTGACCTCGGCGACGGTCAGCCCCTGCACACCGAAGGTCTCCAGGGCCTCCTTGACCTCGTCGAGCTTGAACGGCTTGATGACCGCGGTGACAAGCCTCACCCGTCCACCTCCCCACCCGCCACCCAAAGGCGGACTCGGCTTCGCCGACTCATATCGAAGCTCCCTCGGTCAGTGGGGCGGGTTGATGTGCGGCGCGTTGGCCCGGTGAGAACCCGCCGGCGGTGACGCCGCCGAAGTCGTAGGCGGTCTCGGCGTGCAGCACCGTGTCCATGCCTTCGAGCTCCTGATCCTTGGTCAGGCGCAAGCCCATGACGAGGTCGATCACCTTGGCGATCACAAGGGTCGCGACGAACGAGTAGCCAACGGCGACGCCGACGGCCTCCGCCTGCAGTCGCAGCAGATGTGCACCGCCGCCGTAGAAGATGCCGTTGATGCCGACGCCCGTCGCGTCGGTGCCGAAGAAGCCGATGAGCAGGGCGCCGGCGACGCCTCCGACCAAGTGCACGCCGACGACGTCCAGTGCGTCGTCGTACCCCAGCTTGTACTTCAACAGCACCGCCAGGGAGCAGAGTGCGCCGGCGATGAACCCGAGTGCGATCGAACCCATCGGACTGACGAAGCCTGCCGCCGGTGTGATCGCGACGAGTCCGGCCACCGCACCGGACGCGGCACCGAGTGTTGTCGCGTGGCCGTCGCGGAGCTTCTCGACGATGATCCAGCCGAGCATTGCCGCGGCGGTCGCGGTGTTGGTGTTGACGAACGCATAGCCGGCCAGGTTGTTTGCCCCCAACGCCGACCCGGCGTTGAAGCCGAACCAGCCGAACCAGAGCAATCCGGCGCCGAGCAACGTGAACGGCAGGTTGTGCGGTCGCATCGGGTCCTTCTTCCACCCGAGGCGCTTTCCGAGCACGATCGCCAACGCAAGACCTGCTGCGCCGGCATTCGCGTGGACCACTGTGCCGCCGGCGAAGTCCTCGGCCCCCTTCTTGAACAACCAGCCCTCGGGAGAGAAGACCCAGTGCGCGATGGGCGCGTAGACCAGGAGGAGCCAGACTCCGATGAACACGCAGTAGGCACCGAACTTCAGCCGATCGGCCGTGGCGCCGGTGATGAGAGCGGGAGTGATGACGGCGAACATGAGCTGGAACGCCACGAACACCAGTGGCGGGATCGTCTGAGCGAGCGGACCCTGATAGCCCGCGACCTGCTCCCCCATGTGCCCGAGCCCGAACTGGTGCAGGTTTCCCGCGAAGCCGCCGAAGACGCCGTTCTGACCGAAGGCCAAGCTGTAGGCGACGACCACCCAGACGACGCTGACGATGCCGATGGCGACGTAGTTCTGCATCAGCATGCCGAGCACGTTCTTGCTACGGACCATGCCGCCGTAGAAGAACGCCAGTCCCGGGGTCATCAGGAGAACCAGCGCTGCGCTTGCCAGGACCCAAGCGGTGTTGCCCGCATCCAGGTCGTGGACGAAGTCGAATGGCGGCATTCCGCTCCCACCCGGTCGGAGGCGCCCGGTCGCGCCCGTTCCCGAGAGGTTGGCCGGTGCACGTTGCCGAGCCGCGAAAGCGCGGTTTCGTGTCGGTCACGTCGTGTTACAGCCGGGTTTCGCCCAGCGTCAGTGACGGCTCAGCGGAACTCGAGCCGCATCCAGGTCCCGGCGCGGCGCGCAACGGCGTTGTTGCCGTGCCATTCGGCACGCAGGCGGTAGGCGACGCCGGCGAGGTGGTGGCCCTGCAGCACGCCGATCGCGCGACCCGTGGAGTCCGTGTGTACGCAGCGGGACACGGCACTGCGAACCCAGCTGCCGTGGTGCTTGTGCTGGGCACGGAAGTAGAGACATGCGCCCTTGCGCTCGGGGAGCATGTGGACCGCGAGCACTGGGTTGTCGCTGCGGTGATAGATCCGGCTCCCGCCGGAGGAGCGGAAATAGCCCTTGAGCTCCTCGTCGAGGGTCGCGCGCACGCGCAGCGTCGTCGTTGCCGTCACGGGGGCATAGGCGCTGTCGCCGGCGAACGATGCGATGAAGGTCGTCCGCCGATGGACGGCGTGGTCAGCAGCACGATCGCCATTGGCATCGACGGAGCCTTGGTCGAACTGTGTCTTGCTGCCCTTGTAGGGCCGCAGGAACAGCGTCACTTCGCGATTGGTGGTGTCCGAGCCGAGATGCGCGGTGACGTGCACGGTGTCTTCGGCGTTGGCCGGCGACGGCTGCACGTGGATCGAGAGGTCCGTGGGCTTGCCCGCGACCGTCGTTGCTACATCGGTCGTTGCGGCGCCGGTGTCCGCACTCAGGTGATAGGTGACGCTCCCGCGCGCAGGCGGCGTGTCCGTGACACTGAAGGTGCCATCGGGATTGGTCATGACCGGCATGCCCACCGGCTGGTTGTCGCCGACGGAGTCGTCCCGAGTCACCGTCACCGTCGACGTCGATGAGGACGCCCCGGTGACCTGACCATCGATTTGCAACTGCTGCCCAACCGTGGGTCTTGCCGTGCTCACGTGCGCCGACACGGCTTCGGCGGCCGCCCATACCGGGTTCGCCATCGCACCCGCCGCCAGACTTACCGCGGCTACTAATGCGAGGTGGCGACCGGACATGTCAGGCAGCCGCCTCGGCGGGGTCGCCGAGCAGGGCGTCGACGAAAGCTTCGGCCTCGAACGGGGCAAGGTCATCGGCACCCTCGCCGAGCCCCACCAGCTTCACCGGTACGCCGAGCTCGCGCTGAACGGCGATGACGATGCCGCCCTTGGCAGTGCCGTCGAGCTTGGTCAGGACGATGCCGGTGACATCGACGACCTCCGCGAACACCCGCGCCTGGATCAAACCGTTCTGACCGGTGGTCGCGTCGAGGACAAGAAGAACCTCGTCCACCGCGCCACCACGCTCGACCACGCGCTTGACCTTGCCCAGCTCATCCATCAGGCCCTGCTTGGTGTGCAGACGCCCGGCGGTGTCGACGAGCACCGTGTCCGCTTTCTCGGCGACTCCCGTCTTGACGGCGTCGAACGCCACACTTGCCGGGTCCGCGCCTTCCGGACCGCGGACGACGGACGCACCGACCCGACCCGCCCAGGTGGCGAGCTGGTCCGCTGCTGCCGCCCGGAATGTGTCGGCCGCTCCGAGCACCACCGTGCGTCCGTCGCCGACGAGCGCACGCGCAAGCTTGCCGCAGGTGGTGGTCTTGCCGGTGCCGTTGACCCCGACCATGAGGACGACGGCGGGACGCTCCGGTTGCCCGTCCTCACGGTGCGGAAGGGTGTGCAACGTCCGGTCGACGTCCTGGCCGATGGCGACGAGCAGCTGGTCGCGCAGCAGCGTGCGAACCTGCTCGGGCGTCCGCGCGCCGAGCACCTGGACCTGCGAGCGCAGGTTCTCGACGATCTGCTGAGTCGCCGCAACGCCGACGTCGGCGGTGAGCAGCGTCTCCTCGACCTCGTCCCAGGTGTCGTCGTCAATGTCGTCGCGGGACAGCAGCGCCAGCAGGCCCTTGCCGAGCGTGCCCTGCGACCGGGCCAGGCGAGACCGCAAGCGCACCATGCGCCCGGCCGACGGCGGCGGCGTCTCGACAACCAGCGTCTCGGCAAGCGGAGTCTGGGCAACCGGCGTCTCGACAACCGGCGGCGCAGCCGTCTCGAGCGCCGGCGGCGCTTCGGTGGCCGCCTCGGTCGCCGGTGGTGCCTCGATCGTCGGCGCGGTCGGCGCGGGCGGCAGCTCGCGTCGGGTCGGGGCCTTCAGGAACGCAACGAAAGCCCCGACGAGGAAAACCCCGAGAACGATGCCGAGTACGACGAACTCCACGAGGCCCCAGGCTACGGGTCGCGGGGCACGCCGTTATGCGGGCTCGTGCTCCTTGAGTCGTTGGGAGATCACCTGCGTGATGCCATCACCGCGCATCGAGACGCCGTACAAGGAGTCGGCGACCTCCATCGTGCGCTTCTGGTGCGTGATGATCAGCAGCTGCGACGTGGCCTTGAGGTCGGCGAGCAGGTCGACCAGTCGGGACAGGTTGCGGTCGTCGAGCGCGGCCTCGACCTCGTCGAGGACGTAGAACGGCGACGGCCGCGCACGGAAGATCGCCACGAGGAAGGCGACCGCGGTCAGCGACCGCTCGCCACCGGACAGCAGCGACAGCCGCTTGACCTTCTTGCCGGGCGGGCGTGCCTCGACCTCGACACCGCTCGCCAGCAGGTCGTCGGGTTCGGTCAGCACCAGCTGGCCGGAGCCACCCGGGAACAGCACCGAGAAGACCTGCTCGAACTCCCGCGCCACGTCCGCGTAGGCCGCGGCGAAGATCTGCTCGACCCGCTCGTCGACCTCCTTGACGACCGTCAGCAGGTCACGGCGGGTGGCCCGGAGATCTTCCAGCTGCGTGGACAGGAACTGGTGGCGTTCCTCGAGCGCGGCGAACTC
>JAICMI010000071.1 GCA_025929315.1 Frankiaceae bacterium | reverse complement strand
TGCCCGCGAACGCGTCCGTCGCCTCGCTGGTACCGGACCACGAGCGACGCCACCGCCGCGAAGAAGGCCAGGGCGAGCAGTGCGTGGCCGAGACCGTCGAACGGTCCCAGCACGTGTTGCGCGGCCGAGAAGCCCAGGGGGTTGGCGACGCGGTCTTGGAAATCAGACAGTCGCCCCGGCTGGAACGCAGCCCCGAGCCACAGGCAGACGTCCGCGCCGATCGCCGCGCGTACCGCCCAGCGCCACCGTAACCCGACGACGTCGCCGGTCGGGAACCATAAGAACAGCAGCGCGACTCCCGGGACGACCGACGTCCACAGCCAGGTCTCGACCCAGACAAATGCGGACGTGAGCGGCAGGTCGTGCCGAACGCCGTAGGCGGCGTAGGTGAACACAACCACGGTGGCCGTGCAGAGCAGACCGAGCCCCAGGAAGAGCCAGGCGAGCCGGTCCTGCCGTCGCGGTTTGGCCGGGTCACGCTGACGCAAGATAAGTGCGGCAAGCAGCGGGAAGGTCGGGCCGGCGACGACGTTGATCCAGGCGCCATCGGCTGCGATCGACGAGTGGATGTGGTCGACCGCGATCACGACCAGCCCGATGCCGACGGCGATCGCGTTGAGGATCGCGACCACGACCGCGGTCCATGCCCAGGCCGCGGGACCTTGACCGGCGGTGGCCCCCTTCGTCACCGTCGCATCGTCCCGCGACCCGGGCTGGTTCGTCATGCTGTTGCTGGTTCAGGCGTTCACGGCCACGCGGGCGTCGGGGACGAGCAGGCTGTCCTCAGCGGGCGACCCCGTGCCGGGTCGGACCGCCAGGCGGACGCTGACGACGAGCGTCCAGACCAGGCCGAGCAGGAACGCCATCGGGTTGGCGTTGACCGGGTCGTCCAGCCCGACCAGCGAGACCACGAGCCCCACAACTCCGATGAAGATGCCGAGGTAAGCGGTTGGCTTGCCGACCAGCGACGCATGACGCAAGGCGGTGGCTGCGGCTGCGATGAAGACGGCGAACGGCAGCCAGCTCATGACGAACGAGACGCCGTTCATGTCGTTGAGCACCTGCGCCAACTGCGGGCTGATGTGGTGGCGGTCCATCAGCAGCGCACCGGAGGGTGCAATCGAGCCGAGCTTGATCGCGATCATGACGATGCCTGCGACGATCGCGGTGCCGGCCGCAACTCGGGACCTGTCGCCGTCGCCCGGCCGGCGGCTGAGCGCGAACGTCAGGTAGCCCAGGAAGCCCAAGAACGCGGTGAGGCCGGCGAACTCCAAGACGAAACCGACGTGGGCCGACGCGCTCGACGCCTGATGGGCGGCGTCCTTGAGCACCTGCGCACCGCTGGGATGGGATCCCTGGCTGGTGCCGGCGACGCTGAGGGTGTTGCCGATGATGATCAGTACGACGAATGCGGCCCCGGTAGCTGCCGCGATGCGATCCCGTGCGGTGCTAAGCATGCGCGTCCCCTCCTCAAGTGCCGACCCGGTCGGCCGGCGTGTCACCGAGCAGGTTGCGGCGGGACATGTCCCAGCGTCACGGGCGGCGAGTCCCAACTCGTCCCGCTTAGTAGACGGCCAGAGACGGCTGACACCGCTCATTCACCAATCAGCCGGAGTAGACGTTGACCGTGTCGTCGAGTCCTAGTGCGGCAGGGTTGCCGCGGCCGGTTGCGGCGAGTACGAAGTCGAGCGGGTCGCCGGTGATCGGCGTACCGCCGCCCGCGATGTCGACCGCGTCGGCGCCGGCGAGTGCCAGGGTCGCGGGTCCCCATCCTTGGTGCGCGAGGTAGGCAGCGACGTGGTGCACTGCGCATCGCAGACCCGGTCCCCGCGACGGCGGTGCGCCGATGGCCGCTCGAATGTCCTCGCCATGGAGGTAGGCGTCGAACCAGATCGCCTCCACCGCGAACCCGAGGGTGTGGTGAGGGTCGGTGAACGAGGGGCCGTCCCACATCTCCTCCGACAGTGTTTCCAGGAGTGCGGTCAACGCTGGGACGGCTCCGGCCAGCTCGTCGGCGAGGTCACGAGGACTCTGACCGACGCGCTCGGTCGCCTGCCGCTGCGTGACCTCAGCCGTTCCCTGACCGTCCAGCCGACCTTGGGTGACGTCGACAACTGTGCCGATGACGTGGCCCGCGACGTGTGAGACGGTCCAGCCGGAGCACCGGGTCGGAAGTGCCAGCTGTGGGACCTCGAGCGACCGAACCAGACCACCGAAGGCGGCCAGCTCGACAGGGATCCCGTCCAGCACCGTCGATCGATCGAGTGTCATCGCCCCATCCTCCTCGGGCCGGTGCGACTCACTCGGCGAACTCGACGGGACGGCCCGCGGCAAGCCACGCCGTGATGCCGCCATCGAGGTGAGCGACGTCCGTGTAGCCGAGCTCCTGAAGCGTGAGCACCGCAAGCGCCGACCGCCCGCCGGACGCGCAGTAGAGGATCGTGCGCCGTACCGGGTCCAGTTCGGCCATGTGCGTGGACATCGTCGGATCCGCCTTGAACTCGAGCAACCCGCGCGGGACGTGGACGGCGCCAGGGATCGCGCCGCTCGTCTCGCGCTCGGCAGATTCCCGGATGTCGACGACGAGTGCCCCGTCGGCGAGCTGGCGGGCAGTGCGGTCGGGGTCGAGGGTCTCGACCCGGGCTTTGGCCTCCTGCACACGCTCTGCCGTCGTGATCGACATCTGACAGCTCCATCGGGTCGTCGGTGCTTGTCCTGGACGGGACGGTAAGCACCCGCGCTGGCGGCTGCCTTGCGCGCGACTTGCGCCGTTCTTGCGCCCTGAGCCGGCTTTGCCATCCTTGAGCGATGTTGACCGTGCGCGTGCTGGGCCCGCTCGAGATCGAACGCGACGGCCAACCCGTGCAGATCGGCAGTCCCAAACAACGTCTTCTGATCGCACTGCTCGCCGCTCAGCGCGGCCCGATCAGTCGCGCTCGGCTCATCGATGCGCTGTGGGACGACGGCGCTCCCCCCCTCGGCGTCAGCAACGTTGCTGGGCTACATCTCGCGACTGCGGGCCACCCTCGGCACCCAGGCCATCGTCGGGAAGGTCGAGGGATACACGCTCAACGCGGACTCGGTCGATGCGACCGTGTTCATCTCGCTGATCGACGCAGGCGGGAGCAAGTCCTCGTTGGAGCGCGCCTTGGCTCTGTGGCGAGGCGATGCCTTCGGGGAACTGGCTGGGCACGCGTTCCTCGTCCCGGAAGTCCGACGGCTGACTGATCTGCGCGCACAGGCGCGGGTCGACCTTGCTACGGCGTACCTCGCCGAGCGGGAGACGGCCCGGCCGATCTCGGTGCTCGAGGCGGTCGTGGCGGAGGAGCCATATCGAGAGGACGCCTGGCTACAGCTGATCCGCGCTCTGCTGAGCGCTGGGCGATCGGCGGACGCCGTCCTTGCCGCCCACCGATGTCGGCGCCAGCGGGCCGAGATCGGTCTCGATCCCAGCCCGCCGCTCGTCGAGGCCGAGGCTAAGGCTCTGCAACAGCGAACCGGCCTGACTCCGTCCAACAAGCAAAGCGGGATCGGACCGGTCCAGTACGCCCGCAGCGGCGCCGTCCACCTCGCTTATCAGGTGGTCGGCGGCGGACCGGTCGATCTGATGTGTGCTGCGTACGGCGGCGTCTCGATCGACTCGATCTGGGACAACGACCAGTTCACCTCCTACGTCCTGCGCCTCGCGGAGTCGTGTCGAGTGGTGCTCTACGACACCCGCGGCATCGGCCTGTCCGACCCGATAGCTGTCGAGTCGCCACCGTCGCTCGCCCAGCAGAGCGAGGACCTGCACGCAATCGTCAACGCCTCAGG
The DNA here is from genome assembly GCA_025929315.1 of Frankiaceae bacterium. GTDB lineage: Bacteria > Actinomycetota > Actinomycetes > JAFAQI01 > JAFAQI01 > DATBDO01. The sequence goes on along the minus strand of JAICMI010000071.1, from coordinate 10,370 downwards.
AGCCAACTGCCCGGTCGTTGTCGGCGTCAGTGATGGCGGCCCGACCGCACTCCGCTACGCCCACGATCACCCCGGAGGTCTGATCGGACTCGTCCTGATCAACACGTTCGCCCGTCTCGTCGAGGCAGCGGGCTATCCAGGCGTCTCGCAAGAGTTCTTCGACGCCACCTTGCAGATGTCGACCGACCCAGACAGCAAACGCGACAGCAGCCTCGTGCTGCGCAACCACGCCCCGAGCGTCGCGTCCGACGCGGCGTTCCGCGCGTGGTGGGAACGAGCCGGCCGACGTGGCGCAAGCCCTGCGACGGCAACAGCGCTGTGGCGGGTCCGTTACGGGGCCGACGTGCGGGACCTGCTCCCGGAGATCACCACGCCGACCCTCGTCCTGCACAGGCGCGGCTCCAAGGTCGTCCCACTTCGCTACGGGCGCTACCTCGCTGAACACCTTCCAGATGCGCGCTTAGTCGAACTTGATGGTGAAGACCAGCCACCGTTCACGGAAGACGCCGCCACATCGCAACGGCCCTCACCGACTTCGCACTTGCCGCGCAGACGAAGCCCAACTCCGCCCGATAAGCCGCGGTCGCCACCGGAGCTGCGTCAGGACCGCCACGATTGGTCAGCGGTGCGCAAACGAGACGACGACTGAACGGCTTTACCCTTCGGTCGTGGTCGAGCTCCGCAGCCCTGCTGAGATCGAGGCAATGCGCCCTGCCGGACGCTTCGTTGCCGAGGTCATATCCGCGCTGGCCGAGGCTGCGGACGTGGGGGTCAACCTGCTGGAGCTCGACGCGCTAGCGCACCGGTTGATCCGCGAGCGGGGAGCCGAGTCCTGTTACATCGACTACCACCCGTCATTCGGTGCGTCACCGTTCGGCAAGGTGCTGTGCACGTCGGTCAATGACGCGGTGCTGCACGGGTTGCCCCACGACTATGCGCTCCAGGACGGCGACCTCCTGAGCGTTGACTTCGCCGCGAGCGTGGATGGATGGGTGGCCGACTCGGCGTACTCCCTTGTGGTGGGCGCGGCGCGTGCAGACGACCTCGCCCTCATCGCCACAACGCTGCGTGCCTTGGATGCTGGGATCGCCTCCGCACAACCGGGCAACAAGGTCGGCGACATCTCCCATGCGATCGGTGCCGTGGCGCGCGAGGCGGGGCTCTTGGTCAGCACCGAGTTCGGCGGCCACGGCGTCGGCCGCACCATGCACGACGACCCACACATCCCCAACGACGGGCGCCCCGGCCGCGGCTATACCCTCGAGCCCGGCTGGGTGATTGCGATCGAACCGTGGTTCCTGCAGGCAACGGACAGGATCGTCACAGATGCAGACGGCTGGACCCTGCGCAGCGCAGACGGATCGCGCGGCGCGCACATGGAGCACACCGTGGCGATCACCGAGCGCGGCCCCCTGGTGCTGACCGCTCGCGAGCGCGAGCCCGCGATCCGGGGTAGCAGCAGCTCCGAGCACACCGGGCAATGACGAGACGTGCGGCGCCAACCTATTAGGGTCCCGTAAGTGCTGAAGAAGACCACCATTGCTGTGAGCGTCGCCGCGGCAGTCGCCGCCCTGTCCTCCGGTCTGACCGTCGTGGCGTCCGCCAACCCGGTGGCTCGGCAGAGTCCGGCAGCCCCGAGCGCCAAACTGCACTGGGGCGCATGCCAGGATCCTGAGCTCTCCGCGTTCAACGCCCAGTGCGCATTGCTCTCAGTGCCGCTGGACTACTCCAACCCGAGCGGCAAGCACATCAAGATCGCCGTTTCGCGGGTCGAGCACACGTCCTCGGGCGCCGACTACAAGGGCGCCATCCTCGTGAATCCGGGCGGCCCAGGCGGCTCCGGACTGTCCTTGGCGACGTTGGGCCAGGACGTGCCGCACCACGCCGGTGATGGCTACGACTGGATCGGCTTCGACCCACGCGGCGTCGGCTCGAGCCGGCCCGCAATGCGCTGTCGACCCAACTACTTTCACCCCAACCGTCCCGACTACCGGCCGCGTTCCCAGCACCTCGTCGACGTCTGGCTGGCGCGGTCGAAGAAGTACGCCGACACGTGCGCACGGCGCTACCCGCAGCTGATCAAGCACATGACGACGGCCGAAGTCGCCCGAGACATGAACAGCATCCGCAAGGCGCTGGGCATGTCCAAGATCAGCTTCTTCGGCTTTTCCTACGGCACCTATCTGGGCCAGGTCTACGCCACGCTTTTCCCGACGCACCTCAAGCGCATGGTGCTCGACAGCAACGTCGACCCGCACCGTGTCTGGTATCCCGCCAACCTCGACCAGGACCGCGCGTTCGACCGCAACGCCAAGATCTGGTTCCGCTGGGTCGCGAAATATCACTCGCGCTATCACCTCGGCCGGTCCGAGAAGGCGGTCGAGTCGAAGTGGTACGACGTCCTCAACAAGCTTGCGAAAAACCCCGCCGGCGGTGAGCTCGGACCAGATGAGTGGTCCGACACATTCCTCTACGCCGGCTACTACCGGTTCGACTGGCTCGAGCTCGGCGACGCGTTCGCCGGTTACGTGCACCAGCACCGCTGGCGGCTCGTGATGTCGCTATACCGCAGCTTCAACGACACCAGCGACGACAACGGCTACGCCGTCTACACCGCGGTGCAGTGCACCGACGCGCCGTGGCCCAAGTCGTGGAGCACCTGGCGTGACGACAACACCCGGGTCGCTGCCAAGGCGCCGTTCCTGACCTGGGGCAACGCCTGGTTCAACGCGCCGTGTCTCTACTGGCGTGCAAGCGCGCGAAAGCCCGTCAAGGTCACAGGTGTCGGTGCGCAAAGCGTCTTGCTCATCGACGAGACCCTGGACGCGGCGACGCCCTACCACGGCAGTCTCGTCGTTCGGCGGATGTTCCCGAACGCCAGTCTCATCGCCGAGCCCGGCGGCGCGACTCACGCCGACTCACTGTCCGGTGACCGTTGCGTGGACAACGCAATCGCGGACTATCTCGCCACCGGCAAGCGGCCGCCGCGACAGCGTTGGAACGGGCCGGACTATCTGTGCCGGCCGCTGCCCGACCCGGTCCCGCCGCGCGGCTCGGCGCAACGGTCGACGCGCATCGGCATCACGCCGCAGCAGGCACTGACAGTTCGTTAGGCGGAGATCTGGTGTTCGCTGTTGAAGATGCCGTCGCCGGCAGAGCGATCAACCGTGAGCACCCGGTGCAATCTCGTGGCGAGCAGCAGCCGCTCGATGCGCGGCGGCACGGTCGTGAGCACGAGTCGCCGCCCGGCGCGATCGGCACGCCGGTGCGTGCCGACAAGAACACCTAGGCCCGTGGCGTCGACGAGCTCGACGCCGTTCAAATCGACGAGCAAGTCACCGACCCCTGTGTCGACGGCGACCGTCAACGCAGCGCGCACATCGGCAACTGTCGCCGCACCCAGACGTCCGGACAGCGCGATGGCGCAGCCGGGACGTACGACGTGCACGTCCATCGCACCTCCACGTGTGGGCGTCGTTCTACGGTAGAGACGCATGGGACGTACGTTTGGTTGCCACGCCGATACGGCGATTTCAGACCAAAACGTCGTCACTTCGCCTGCGGACGTCTGCGCCGATCGCTTGCAGGGACTCCACAAAACGTTCGTAGCCGCGATCGACGTGCTGCACGTCGGCCACCGTGGTGACACCGTCCGCGACCAAACCCGCAAGCACGAGAGCAGCACCCGCACGGATGTCCGTCGCGCGCACGGGCGCACCCGACAAGCGTTCGCGACCACGCACGATCGCGTGATGGCCGTCCGTGCGCACCTCGGCACCGAGCCGCAGCAGCTCGTCGATGAACATGAACCTGCCCTCGAAAACGTTCTCGGTCACGAACGCCGCACCGTCGGCGACCGAGTTGAGGGCGATCGCCATCGGCTGCAGGTCGGTGGGAAAGCCCGGGTAGGGCAGAGTCACGAAGTCGACCGCGCGCGGACGGTCGTCGGCGCGCACCCGGAAGCCGTCGTCGAGGACGGACACGGCGGCACCCGCTTGCACGAGCTTGTCGAGAGCGAGCTCGAGGTGTTCGGCCTTGGCGCCGTGAATGGCGACGTCACCGCGCGTCATCGCCACACCAAAGGCAAACGTGCCAGCCACGATGCGGTCACCCACGACGTCGTGGTGACAACCGCCGAGACGATCGACCCCGCTGATCTCGAGAGTCGATGAGCCGACGCCGCCGATCTGCGCGCCCATCGCGATCAACATCTCGCACAGGTCGACGATCTCGGGCTCGCGCGCCGCGTTGTCGATCGTTGTCGTTCCATCGGCCAGCACTGCCGCCATCAGGATGTTCTCGGTCGCGCCGACACTCGGGAAGTCCAGCCAGATCTGACCGCCCGAAAGCTTCGGTGCCTCCGCCACGAGATATCCGTGGGAGTTGTCGAAGGTCGCACCCAGTCGCTCCAGACCCATGATGTGCAGGTCGAGCGCCCGCGAGCCGATCGCGTCGCCACCGGGCAGCGCAACGCGAGCGCGACCGGTCCGAGCAAGCAGCGGACCGAGCACGCACACCGACCCGCGGATGCGACGCACGTGTTCGTAGTCGGCTTCGTGACCGAGTGTCGCCGGAACGGCGATCGCGATCTCGGGAGCGTGACCGGTCACCTCCGCCCCGAGGCCACGCAGGATCTCGCTCATGATCGGCACGTCGATGATGTCCGGCACCCTGGTGAGGGTCGTCGTCCCTTCCGCGAGCAATGCCGCGGCCATCACCTTCAGGACGCTGTTCTTGGCGCCGGTGATGGTGACGTCCCCTGACAGCCGTCCCCCACCGGTGATCTCGAACGTGTCCACAGTCGGATGCTACGTGTGCCCTAGGGTCGAGCTATGGCTCGCCGAGGTGAGGACGCATCGTCGTCAACGGTTCACCTGACCCGGATCTACACGCGCACAGGTGATGGCGGCACGACCGCGCTCGGCGACATGAGCCGAGCCGGCAAGACCGATCCGCGGGTCGCTGCGTTCGGTGATGTCGACGAGGCCAACTCGACCATCGGAGTGGCAGTCGCCCTCGGCGAGCTGTCCCAGGCGCTCGTCGATCTGCTGACCACCGTGCAGAACGACCTGTTCGACGTCGGTGCCGATCTCTGTACGCCGATCGTTCCCGAACCGAAGTGGGCGACTCTGCGGATCGACGCCGGTTATGTCGCGCGGCTCGAGGCCGCATGCGACACCTACAACGCCGACTTGCCGGCTCTCGACTCCTTCGTACTGCCCGGGGGCAGCAAAGGCTCGGCCTTGCTGCATGTGGCGCGCACAGTCACCCGGCGCGCCGAACGATCGACCTGGCAGCTGCTGCACGCTGAACCGGACAGCACCAACCCGCTGACTGCTACCTACCTCAACCGGCTGTCCGACCTGCTGTTCATCCTCGCCCGGGCGGCCAATGCGGCAACGGGCGACGTCAAGTGGCAGCCGTCGGCAAACCGGCCGCCAAGCTAAACGGTTTCGCCGACCGCGCGCAGCCGCGCGGTGGCACGACGCGCGGCTGCTTTGGCTTCGTCGTCGTCGCCGGACTTGGACTCCTCGAGCGACTGCCGCGCCCGAGACGTGTCGATCTCGTCGGCGAGCTCGACGACCTCGGCCAGGATCGAGACAGTGTCGCGCGTCACTGACAGAAAACCACCATGCACGGCGGCGACGATCTCCTGCCCTTCGCCGTGCTTGATGCGGATCGGGCTCTCGACGAGCACGCCGAGCATCGGCTCGTGGTTGGGCAGGATGCCGATGTCGCCCTCGGTCGTGCGGGCGATCACCATCTCTGCCTCGCCCGTCCAGATCTTGCGATCGGGGGCGACCAGTTCGACGTTCATCGTTGCCACGCAAGGAATTCTAGCGGCGAACCGTGACGCGGGTCCTAGGAGGTGGCTGCGACCCCGTCGCCGGTGGCGGGTCCGTCGTGATGTTCGTCCAGGGCCGGCAGAGCATGCAGCACCGGCCACGTGATCTCGGCGTCCTCGGCGACCCGTTGGCGCGCCCGCGCCACGACCGAGTCGGCCTCCCGGCGGGCCCGATCGAGGATTGCTCGGGCGTCGCGCTCGGCCGCGCCCATGATCTCCAGGGCGGCCGTGGTCGCGGCTTCGCGGACCCGGTTGGCGTCGTCATCGGCGCGCTCGCGCACCTCGAGACAGGCGGCGTCGGCCCGGTCCAGCATGCGCCGGGCCCGCTCTCGGGCATCGGCAACAACGGCCCCGGGGGCGTCGAGGGCGGCCGCCAGGGCTGCCTCGAGGTCGGCGACATGCACACGCAGGGTCGCCAGCTCTTCAGCGACCGGGTCGATCTCCGGAGCGGATGTGAGGACGGGCGCCTCGATCGGCTCCGGTACGTCGTCAACGTGGACCTGCACGGGCACTGTCGTCAAGGCCGATCGGCTCGCGATGGTCAGCAAGGCGCCGAGCGCGGCGGGCATCGCGGCCACGAAGAACGCCGCCACCACCCCATTGCGGTCGATCATCCAGCCGGACGCAATGGTGCCGACGCCGAGACCGATGAAGTTGGCGGTTGCGCCCCAGGTGAAAGCCTCGGTGCGGCAGCTGTCGTCGACGATGGCGGACATCGTCGCCAGCTGCACGATGACACCGACGGCGACAACCGCTCCGAAGACGAAGAGCGCGATGACGACCGCAGCGGTCGCGGTCCACTCAGCCATGAAGACTGCGGCCGAGGCGGAGACCAACAGCGTCGAGGCGAGTACGACGACGGGGTGGCGCCGACCGAGCCGACCGGCGCCGCCGAACATGACACCGGCGACGATCCCCCCGGCGCTGATCACAGCGATGTAGACGCCGGCCGTGGACATGCCGCCGTGGTGGCGAGCGAAGGCCGTGACGGCGACCTCGAGGGCGCCGATGCTGGCCGTCGAGAGCGCGACCACGCCCAGCAGGCGTCGTACACCTGGGACGACGAGAGCTCCCCACGGACTGTGCACGACGCCCACGACGGGCACTTCGCGCGAGGCTCGAGAAAATCGGAAGACGACAGCGGCAACGCCCATGACCACGCCGGAGACGGCGACGGCGAGGGCCGGCTGACTGAGCACGAGCAGCAGGCTGACGAACAGCGGTCCGCTCAGCTCAGCGACCTCGACGACGATGCCGTCGATCGCAAAGCCGGCCTGCTGCGACTCCTCGTCCGGCAGCAGCCGGGTCCAGAGCACGCGCATGCAGGCGGTGACCGGCGGGAGGCTGCCGCCGGCAGCGACCGCAGCCAGGAGAAGCAACGTCCGCGAGCCGGTCCCGGCCACGACAGCGGCCGTCACCATGCTCGCGGCATGCACGAGGCCGGCGACGAGGAGCACTCGGCCCTGTCCTTGTCGGTCGACGAGCCGACCGAGGACGGGAGCGGCTATCGCGACAGCCACCGCGTAGGCACCGCAGACGATGCCGGCCCAGTGATAGGAGCCGGTCTGCTGCTGGGTCAGGAGGAGCAAGGACAGCGGCGCCATCGTCAGAGGCAGCCGAGCCATGACATATGGCACCAATGCGGACAGCACGTCGCCACGGCGGAGCACGCCGCGATATGCGCTGCGCATGGTCACCCCTGTCCGTAGTCGTCTGCCACTTGCGTGTCCCATCGGCCGTACCGCCGAGTGGGTGAAGTCCTTGATCACAAGATGGCCCGCAATCGTCCATTCGGGCTAATGAAATCCGCCAACTTGAGGCATGCACTCGGGCCTTGTTCTAGCCGAAGCCGTACATGGTGCTCCAGAAAGCTGGCGCGCCTTGAGGGGAGGTGCGACGTGGGCCACGCCGTGTACACCGGCGTGAAGTGGTGATCTGGTCCGCCCGGTCCTGAGTCCGGGCACAGGTACAGGTTCGTGAGGGACCAACCGAAACGAGAAGAGGACCAGATCATGACTGCATTCGCCGGACACAAGTGGTGACTTTCGGAACCACGGCCGAGGGGGCTCCGCCCCCTCGGCCAACCGGCCGTTGACTGCCCTTTAGGAAAGAGATCGCATACATGACCTCCACGGCTCCGCGGGACCGGCGCCGACTGGACGCCTTTGTCCTGGCCGTGTGCTTGAGCGGTGGCGCCGTCGTCGCCACGCTGCTCGCCGGCGCGCTCTCTTTCGCTCCGATCCACCTGACGTCATCGATGATCGTGCTGTCGCTGGCGCTGTTTCTGGGCGAGCTGCGACCCGTCAAGGTCGCCCGAGGCGAGGAAGGCGACGACGAGATCACGATCTCGAGCACGTTCGCCATGGCCCTCGTCATCACCGGTCCGCTGGCCGTAGCCGTTGCTGCCCAGCTCGGGGCCGCACTCTTCGACGACGTACGCCGGCACAAGCCCCTCAAGCGTGTTCTGTTCAACGCGGCGCAGTATGCACTCACGCTCGCGGCTGCGCGCGGCGCTTATGTGGCGATCACGGACCAGTCCTTCCTCAGCGCGACGCCGCACATGTCGAGTCGCGGCATTGCCGCGGCGCTCGCGGGCGGACTCGCGTTCTTCGTCTTCAACCACGGCATCGTCGGCACCGCGGTCGCGTTGGACATGGGCGCTCGGGTGGTCCAGCGACTGCGCGACGACGTGCGCTTCCAGCTGTCCACCTCTGGTGTCCTCCTGACATTCGCGCCGGTCGTCGTCGGCACCATGAACGAGACCGAGCTGCTCCTGCCGCTGCTGCTCCTCCCGATTCTCGCGATCCACAAGACCGCCGCGCTCGCCGCCGAGCGTCAGCAGCAGGCTCTGCATGACGACCTCACCGGCCTGCCCAACCGCGTGCTGCTCCAGGACCGCGTCACCAGACTGCTGCTCGACCGGGTGCACAGCGCGCACCCGCTCGCCGTCATGCTCATCGACCTCGACCACTTCAAGGAGATCAACGACACCCTGGGTCACCACGTCGGCGACGTACTCATCCGCGAGGTGGGCACGCGGCTTTCCATCGCGGTCCGCGAAGGCGACACGGTTGCCCGGCTCGGCGGCGACGAGTTCGCGATCCTCGCCGCGTCGATGTCCTCGGTAGATGACGCGGTGCATGTCGCCGAACGAGTGGTCAGCGCGCTGCGCGAGCCGTTCACGATCGACGGCGTCCGCCTCGACGTGCAGGCGTCCATCGGCATTGCGATCTCGCCCGAGCACGGCAAGGACGTCGAAACGCTCATCCAGCGCGCTGACGTCGCGCTCTACACCGCCAAGGAAGAGCGCGGCTGCTGGGCGATGTACAGCCCCGAGTCCGACCGCTACACGGTCGAACGCCTTGCGTTGCTCGGGGAGCTTCGCGCCGGCCTGGAGACCGGCCAGCTGACGGTCTACTACCAGCCGAAGTCGGATGCCCGGACGGGCGTCGTACTCGGCGTGGAGGCGCTCGCGCGCTGGGTCCACCCCACCCGCGGCCTGCTTCAGCCGGACGAGTTCATCCCGCTGGCCGAGAACACCGGCCTCATCGGCGAGCTGACGTTCGAGGTGCTTCGCCAGGCTCTCGCCCAGATCGCCACCTGGCAACGGGACGGGATGCGGCTCGGAATCTCCGTGAACCTCTCCGCGCGACAGCTCACCGACCTCGACCTCCCCCGCGATGTCGCCACCTTGCTCGGCGAGTACGGCCTGCCGGCCGCAGCCCTGACGCTCGAGGTGACCGAGAGCACGATCATGGCCGACCCGTCGCGCACGCTCGCCGTGCTGCGCAAGCTGGCCGAGCTCGGCGTCTGCCTCTCGATCGACGACTTCGGCACCGGCTACTCGTCGCTGTCCTACCTCAAGCGAGTCGAGGCGCACGAGCTCAAGATCGACAAGTCCTTCATCATCGGCATGAGCCACAACTCCAACGACGCCGTGATCGTGCGGTCAACGATCGAGCTGGGTCACAACCTCGGCCTGCGCATGGTTGCCGAAGGCGTCGAGGACGCCGAGACCTGGCGACTGCTGCGCGCACTCGGTTGCGACGTCATCCAGGGCTACCACCTGTCCCGGCCACTTCCGCCGGAGCAGATCACCCGCTGGCTGACCGACAGCAAGCTCCGCGTCGCGCTCGAGGACGAGCTCGACGACGAGCTCGACACCCTGGTCCCCGAGCAGCGCCTCGCCCTCTGACCCCGTTGAGTGCTAGTCCCGGAGAGCCTTCGCTTTCTCCTCGACGTCGTCGACGCCACCGCACATGAAGAACGCCTGCTCCGGGAACTCGTCGAACTCACCGTCGGCGAGCCGCTTGAACGAGTCGATCGTCTCCGCGATCGGGACGAACTTGCCCGGGATGCCGGTGAACTGCTCAGCGACGAAGAACGGCTGGGACAGGAACCGCTCGATCCGACGGGCGCGGTTGACCGTGACGCGGTCTTCTTCGGAGAGCTCGTCGACGCCGAGGATCGCGATGATGTCATGGAGCTCCTTGTAGCGATGCAGGATCGACTGCGTACGACGCGC